>JBJXFD010000358.1:0-20814 GCA_046153985.1 Saprospiraceae bacterium | reverse complement strand
AAGATGAGGTAATCCGCCCGTTTTACCTTTTCTTCTTCAGGCCATTGCTTTTCGATGCGTGCCATGACTGCGTCGGCTGTTACCTGATCGCGTTCCATTACCCTTTTTATTCGTATTTCTTGCGGAGCCGTCACTACCACCATTTTGTCTATGGCCCGATAGCTGCCACTTTCAAAAAGTAAGGCTGCTTCGCGAAGCGTATAGGGCGCTCCGGTTTGGGAATGATGCCATTCAGAGCCGTCGCGGAAAACGGCAGGATGAACCAGCGCGTTGAGTTCCGCTAATTTTTTATCGTCACCGAAAATGACTTTTGCCAAATAGGCGCGATTCAATTGACCTTCAGGTGAATAGGCATCCTGACCGAAAGTATTACTTATGGCCTCCATCAGCTCTGGATCGTGGGTCATCAACCATTTCGCCCGGTCGTCGGCGTAGTATACCGGGATGCCCAGCGTTTCAAAAATTTTGCAGACAGTAGTTTTGCCGCTGCCGATGCCGCCTGTAATGCCAACTTTAAGCATGGGCCAGGAATTCAGTATAAGTTAATTGCTTAGATAAAACTTCCATGTCTTTTTTATGATTACACTAAGGGTGCTTACGAGCTTGAATGTTCAACTCTTACAAAAATAAGGGATTATTCCCGAAATTCAAAAAAATGCCTATTTTGTGGGGAAACAATGCCGGATTTATGGATGCAAAATTTACACTCGAAGCCCTTTTGAAACAGGGAACGACGCCGTTCAAATCCATTGTATTTTGTTCCTGTCTGCTGGTTTCAGCGGGCAGTTTTGCTCAGGATCTCCACCTTTCGCAGTTCTACAACGCGCCGCTCAACCTGAATCCGGGGCTCACCGGTGTTTTTTCAGGCGACCTGCGTTTTGGCGCAAATTACCGCGAGCAGTGGGCTTCTGTTCCGGTTCCTTACCTGACTTTTTCCGCTGCATTTGATCAAAAACTGTATACCGCCGTCACTCCGGGAGGGCTGCTGAGTTGGGGGTTGGTTTTTAATTATGACCGCGCCGGCGACGGGCAGTTGAGTTGGTCGCAAATCGGAGGGAGTGCTTCCTATATCCAGCAGGTGGGCTCAGAACAATACCTCAGTGCGGGCGTGCAACTAAAAACCGGACAGCGCGCCTTTGACGCCGCCCTGTTTACCTTCGATGATCAATTTAACGGCGATGTTTTCGATCCCACGCAAGCAACACAAGAGTCGTTTTCTAAGACTTCGGTTGCCTATTTCGACTTCGCAGCGGGCGCCAATTGGTTTTTTAAAGACGAAGACAGCCGCACGCAAGTGTATGCCGGGGTTGCTTTTGCGCACCTCAATCGCCCCAAAGTTGGGTTCCGGAACGACGACGATGTCCGTTTACCCATGCTCAACAATGCTTATACTTCCGGTGTCGTCCAGGTTGGCCCGCTGACGGACCTTACTTTTCATGTCCTCCACCAGTTGCAAAATCCTTACCAGGAAACGGTTGCAGGCCTTGGAGGCCGGTACCACCTGAAGGTGGAACGGGGCAAAGAATTTGCCCTGGGTTTGGCTTTCTCCTACCGCATAGACGATGCATTGATTGCTTATGCGGAGGCTTTGTATCAAAACTGGCTATTCGGCCTGAGCTACGACATCAATACCTCTCCTTTTAAGGTGGCCAGCCAGCGCCGGGGTGGACCGGAAGTTTCCCTGCGCTACGTCATTTTCCGGGTAAAACCACCCGAGGAGTTCAAATTGTGTCCAATATTTTAGTCCTGCACCACCGGTTGCCAAAACAACTCACCCTGATGAAATTACAACTTATTTTGTCCATCGCACTGATAAGCCTTGCTGTTGGCGGGAAGGCACAGTCTTTCAACGCGTTTAAAAAAAGTGGCGATCAGGCATTTGCAGAAAAAGATTTCTACGCAGCGATGAATTACTATGGCAACGCCTTAGCATTGCGCCCGGACGATCCGGTGATTCAATACCAATACGCGGAAGTAGCAAGGGAGTTTTATGCGTACGAAACCGCTGAAAAATATTACAACAAAGTGCTGCAAAGCCCGGAGGCAGGGAATTTCCCCGCTGCGCAATACCGCCTGGGTTTGGTCTATAAAAGTACGGGGCAATACGAAAAAGCGAAGGCTGCATTTGACGCTTATTTACAGCAAAGTCAGACCGATGCAGGTTTGCGCGAAAAAGCAGGCCGGGAGCGCGTCAATTGCCAGACGGCGCTGGATTTGATGCAAAAACCGCTACAATACACCCTGAAGCGGATGGATCAAAAAATCAATACGGCTTATTCAGAGTTTGGCGCGCTGCAGCGCAACGACACGTTGTATTATTCCTCTTTTCGCTACGATTTGCTGAAAGATAAACACCGGCCAGGCAGGAAAATATCAAAACTGCTACTTTCTTCAAAAGGTGGAAAAGGCCAGCCGATGCGCAATGATTTCAACACAGATACCCTCCATATTGCCCATACCGCGTTCAGTCTGGACGGGAAACGCCTCTACTTTACGCGCTGCCGCTATGTGAACACCACCCAGATTCGCTGCGAGCTGTGTTACCGGGAAAAAGACCGGCGCAAGCGCTGGAAAGTGCAGCCGGTCGTGCTGCCTGAACCATTGAACCTCAAAAATACGACCACCACCCAGCCTACCATCGGCTACGATTCAACCTTGCTGGCCGAAGTGCTCTATTTTGCGTCTGATCGCCCGGGCGGCAAAGGCGGTATGGACATCTGGCGCGTTAAAGTAGAAGCAGCAGGGTTCTCGGCTCCTGAAAACTTATCGGCGGTGAACACGGTAGAAAATGAAGTTTCGCCGTTTTTTCACCAGGCTTCACAACAGTTGTACTTCAGTTCGGAAGGACATAGCAATTTGGGTGGATACGATATTTTTAATTGGAAACAAGGTGGAACCCCGGAAAACATTGGCTTGCCTTTCAACAGCAGTTACAACGACCTGTATTACAGTGCCGGTACCGATGGCAAAATCGGTTATTTATCTTCCAACCGCGTTGGCGCCATGTATTTAGACAAGGACAACAAAGCCTGCTGTCTGGACATCTACGCTTTTCAGTGGATCGAACCGCCGCCGCCGCCTAAACAAGGCGAACCGCCGGTGGTTGTAACAACGCCGCCGCCTTCCGAACCGGAAACACCCGGCGAACCGCCTATGCCGGAAACGTTGGAAGACTTTTTGCCCTTAGCGTTGTATTTTGACAACGACGAACCGGATAAGCGTAACCTGCGCACCAGTACCAAAAAAAGCTACGAAGAAAGCTACCTGAAATACATCGGTCGGAAAGATGATTTTTTGAAAGCGTACACCAAAGGGCTGCAAGGCGAAGACCGGGATGCATCGGAAGAAGCCATCAGCGAGTTTTTTGCCACGCATGTGGAGCGTGGGTATATCTTCCTGGGGCGTTTTTCAGAAATCCTGCTAAAGCGTTTGGAATCAGGCGAAAGCGTAGAAATCTTCATCAAAGGCTTTACCAGTCCGCGGGCAGAAAAAACCTATAACCTCGCTTTGGGGAAACGGCGCATCAGTAGCCTGCGCAATCATTTTGACACCTGGCTGGATGGTATTTTTGCTGCCTACCTGAAAAAAGGACAGTTAAAAATCAGTGAGCGCTCTTTTGGAGAAGCGACAGCTGACGAAAGCATCAGCGACGATTTGGTGGACCTGCGCAATTCTGTGTACAGCATTGGTGCTTCCCGCGAACGCCGGGTTGAGATAGTGGAAGTAAAAAGCAAGTGATTTTGTACTTTTGCGATGCACTAAAACAAAACGGCCAATGGCTAAATTTAAAATGAACCATACGCGCGAATCGGCGGGGAAAAGTACCGGGACGATGGTAAAAGTTGGCCTGTTCGGCGCGATCATCACTGCATTATTTTTTGTCTTCAATAAATTCACCGGCGGAGGCAGCAATCAGGCTACTCCCCCAAAAGAAGAGCAGGCCGATACTTATACCAATGAGTTTTACCTGCCCACTGCTTCCGGACAAGTGGTCAAACACCGCTTTTACAGCTTATCTTATATCGAAGCGCACGAACAGGCCGAGTGGGTCGCTTACACCCTGACCCGCGACAACCTGAAAAAAGAATGGGTGGAACGCCAGGATAATTTCCTGCCCGACCCAAAAGTGCGCACTGAATCGGCGACGCCCAATGATTACCGGAATTCGGGTTACGACCGCGGCCATTTAGTGCCTGCTGCCGATATGGCATTTGATGAAGATGCAATGATGGAAACTTTTTTCATGAGCAATATTAGTCCGCAAGCGAAAAACTTCAACAAAGGTATTTGGCGCGAACTCGAAGAAATGACGCGATCGTGGGCCGAAAAAAATGTGAAGCTATTCGTCGTAACCGGTCCGGTATTGACAGAGCCGGTCAAAGGCAAGATCGGCGCCAATGAGGTTAGTATTCCAACCGCCTATTACAAAATTTTGCTCGATCTGAATGAACCGGAAAAGAAAGCCATCGCGTTTGTCGTTCCCAACGAAATCAGTTATGAACCTTTGTATAAGTATGTAAAATCAGTGGACGAGGTGGAGCAACTAACCGGCATTGATTTTTTTCCGGAACTGATGCCCAAAGAAATAGAACAGGAATTGGAAGCTCGCTACAACCTTGACCTGTGGGAGTTTAACAAGAAAAAATTCGAAACGCGCACACAGAAGTGGAATGTGCAGGAATGAGGATTTGATTTGTTGAGTATTCGAGTATTTGACAACCCCGCATCAAATACTCGAATACTCAAATATTCAAATCCTCAGATTTTCAATTACTCAACTAATGACTATGGCAAATAAAGAAACCTTCATCCAGGAAATTACACAAGGATACACGTTCAAAGGAGCAACCATTGACCTTGGTGCTGCCATGCTCGACAAAGCAGGCCTTCCCGGAGCAATGGTCAGACTGCCGTTGCGTACCATGAACCGCCACGGTTTAATTGCCGGCGCAACCGGCTCGGGAAAGACCAAAACCCTGCAAATATTAGCCGAACAATTGTCTGCGCACGGCGTACCCTCGCTTTTGATGGACATCAAAGGCGATTTGAGCGGTATAGCAATGCCAGGCGCCAGCAATCCGAAAATTGAGGAACGCCATCAGCACATCGGCATTCCGTTCCTGCCGGCAGGTAGCCCGGTGGATTTCCTGAGTTTGTCAGAAGAAAAGGGCGCCCGGTTGCGCGCGACCATTTCTGAATTTGGGCCGGTCTTGTTTTCACGGATTCTGGGGCTGAACGACACGCAATCTGGCGTGGTATCGGTGATTTTTAAATATTGTGACGACCACAACCTGCCGCTGCTCGACCTGCAGGATTTCAAACAGACCCTGCAATACTTAGCCAACGAAGGCAAAACAGCGATGGAGCAGGAATACGGCCTTATTTCCTCCACATCGGTGGGCGCCATCATGCGCAAAGTGATCGAATTAGAACAGCAGGGCGCGGGTTCCTTTTTTGGAGAACGCTCTTTTGAAGTGGAGGACCTTTGTCGCACAGACTCCAATGGAAAAGGCATTGTTTCCGTGATCCGTCTCACCGATATTCAGGATCGCCCTAAACTTTTTTCCACTTTTATGCTGCAATTGCTGGCTGAAATTTACAGCTCCTTTCCGGAAGCAGGCGACGTGGAAAAGCCCAAATTGGCCATTTTTATTGACGAAGCGCATTTGGTTTTCAGCGAGGCTTCAAAAGCCCTGCTCGACCAAATCGAAGCCATTGTCAAACTGATCCGTTCCAAAGGCGTGGGCCTTTATTTTGTGACGCAAAACCCTGCCGATATCCCGGAAGCAGTGCTTGGACAGTTGGGTTTAAAAATACAGCATTCCCTGCGCGCCTTTACGGCAAAAGACCGCAAAGCCATCAAATTGGCCGCTGAGAACTATCCAGAATCGGCCTATTACGATGTGGCACAGTTGATTACAGAGCTTGGCATCGGGGAAGCATTCGTCACGGCCCTGAACGAAAAGGGCATCCCTACCCCACTCGCGCACACGTTGCTCCGGGCGCCGCAGTCGCGTATGGACGTGCTGACCGATTACGAAATTGATTCGATCCTGAGCCGTTCACAACTTGTGCGGAAATACAACGAAGTGGTAGATCGCGAAAGCGCCCACGACATTCTGAGTCGCAAGGTGCAAGCCTCCCGCGAAGCCGACATGCAGGAAGAACTGCGCAAACAACGGGAAGCTGCGGAACGGGCAACCGCCAAAACGACGGCGACCAGAAGTCCCGGAAGACCCCGCGTGGAAAAAAGCACCTTCGAGGAGATCATGGACAGCACGGTGACCCGGCAGGTGGGAAGGACGATTGCCCGGGAATTGGCGAGGGGGTTGTTGGGGGTTTTGGGATTGGGAGGAAGACGGCGGTGAAAAAAGGCAGAGCCTTTTGAATAGTAGACACAAGGCCGGAGCCTTGCGCCAACGGGGTCTTTTGAACCTTTCAAATAATCAAAATAAAACGAGATGCAGCCTTTACAAAAACGCAAGGTTTTAGCACATTTTGGGTTATTCCAGCTCAGTTTTTGGGTAATCATAGGGGGATTTACGCCCTTTTGGCTTTCTTGTGAAAAAGAGGAAGCACCAATAGTTATTGTAGAACGAGGCGAACCCGAAATTCTAAAAGGGCTGTTAGAATCCAATCGAACTTTGAGGAATAAGTATAGTGCATCAGATGCTCCGGATTATTTGGTAACAGGCGTCTACAAAGTCTTGGATGCATCACTTAAAATCGAAGCTGGTGTAATCATTCATTTTGCATATAATGCTGGTTTAGAAATCAGTGACAATGCCATTTTGGAAATTAGCGGAAATGAAGCCAATAAAGTGGTACTTACAGGTATTTCTCCAATTCCTGGTTTCTGGCGTGGAATAAGAATAGAGACTGATCAGCACTGTGTTATAGCCCATACTGAGATACATTACGGTGGGGGAAATTGGTTTGATTATAACCAGGGAGCAAATATATTGATAAAAGGCGAAGTTGGCTCTCTTCGCAATAGGTCAATAGATGTTCACGACTGTTTAATAACGAATAGTCCTTTATTTGGAATATATCTTGATGGCTCAGTTGCCAACGCTTCTCTTCAGCGCAATATTTTCAGAGACCAGGGCTTATCTCCTGTTGTATGTCCTTCTTATCTCTTAAAAGGAATTGATGTTACGACATCCGATTATTCTGAAAATGGGCATAATGGGATTTTTTTAATTCATGGGCCTCTTGAAATTGATGATGTTGTTTATTTGAGTTTTGGTTTCAATAACTTTCCCGATGATGAAGTTGCGCATTGGAAAAAACTGCCGGAGGGAGGCACTTATAGAGGTTTGGCTAGTATGTCCAAGTTATTAACGGTAGATCCAGGTGTAATTTTCGAAATTTTTCCGGGTGGAATCTTTGAATTGTGGGGAGGAATAATGGCAGAAGGGACCGCTGATCAAAAAATAATTTTTCGGAATATCCCAGGACTGGAAAATTTTGGTACCATCTTATTATTTGGCAATCATTCCAATACCATGAACCACTGCATTGTCTCAAATGGGGGTGCTTCTGCCGGATTTCCACATAGTGCAAACATCACTGTTTGGGAAAGGCAGCAACTTTCCTTGTCCAACTCTTTGATTAACAACAGTGAAGGTTGTGGAATATTCCTTTCTGCCCCACACACAGGTATAACACCTTATCTAACTCAAATCAATAACACTTTTGAAAGCAATGCAACAGGAGATATTTGTGAATAGAATTTAGGTATTACTATAGCTTTTTTCAAAAATGTTGTGACCTGTGAAAAGATGCCTCTACTTCTTATTGCTCTTAAACCCATTCCTCCAGGCTTTCTGCCAAACAAAGGCCTGGACCACCCAGCCCGCCGCCGGAATTTTCCTCAAGGCTTCAGAAGTAACCGCAACTGTTCCACAACCCGGCGATGAAACCCTGCCCACCATTTTCATTGACCCAGCCAAAACCTACCAGCAAATGGACGGCTTTGGTTTCACACTCACAGGCGGCAGTGCGCAATTGATCAACCGGATGAGTCCGGAAAAGCGGGCGGCCTTGCTGGAAGAACTATTTGGCACGAAAGGCGAACAGATTGGCATCAGCTACTTGCGCATCAGCATTGGCGCATCTGACCTCAGCGACCGGGTGTTTTCTTACTGCGATTTGCCGGAAGGCCAAACGGATGTGGAGCTGGAGACCTTCAGCATCGAGCCAGAGCGGAAAGACCTGATCCCCATTTTGAAAGCTATTTTAAAAATCAACCCGGAAATCAAGATTATGGGTTCGCCGTGGTCGCCTCCGGTATGGATGAAAACGAACGGCAAATCCATTGGCGGAAGCCTGAAACCAGTGTTTTATGGGGCTTATGCGCGATATTTTGTGAAGTACATCCAGGCGATGCAACAGGAAGGCATTCCCATAGACGCGATTACTGTACAAAACGAACCGCTGCATCCCGGCAATAACCCTTCGCTGTTGATGCACCCCCACGAGCAAGCCGAGTTTATAAAAAATCACCTGGGGCCGGCTTTTGAAAAAAATGACCTGACCACCAAAATCCTGATTTACGACCACAACGCCGACCGGCCGGACTACCCGATTGCCATCCTCAACGACCCGGAGGCCCGGAAATACATAGATGGTTCCGCGTTTCACCTTTATGGTGGCGCCGTGGAAGCCATCAGCGAGGTACACGAGGCCCACCCAGACAAGCATGTTTATTTTACGGAGCAATGGATCGGCGCGCCCGGCAATATGGCGGAAGACCTGAAATGGCATGTCAAAAACCTGATTATCGGCGCCACGCGCAACTGGTGCCGCACGGTGCTGGAATGGAATTTAGCAGCCGACCCTCAACAAAATCCGCATACCGAAGGAGGCTGCACGGCCTGCCTTGGCGCAGTGACCATAGATGGCGACGCAGTGACCCGAAATACGGCTTACTACATCGTTGCACATGCTTCCTGTTTCGTGCGGCCGGGTGCGACCAGGATTTTTTCCAATACCGCAGTTTCGTTGCCCAATGTGGCTTTTCGCAATGTGGATGGCAGTAGGGTGCTGGTGGTGTTGAATGAAGGGGAAGGCGCGGCGACTTTTCGGGTGAAAATGGGAAAGGAAACCTGGGTGTATACGCTGGCGGGCGGTGGGGTGGCGACTTTTCGGTGGTTGCTGTAGGGGTTGAAAATTTTCAACCCCTACAGGCGCAACGACAAACAACTCAACCCACCATCCAATTTCTGGAATTCGGATACCGCCACGGGTATCACTTCATAACCTGCGTCGGCAATTTTTTGCACGGTTTTGGGATGCCCGTCCGGCACCAACACCCGGTCATTGACCCAAAGCGAGTTGGCCGCATAAGCCTCATCTGTGTCAATTTCAATGCAATGAAAACTACTAAAAGCCGGGTGCCCGACGAACTCGCCATAGACCAGCATGGTATTTTTTTCCAAATAGGAAACGCCCGTTTTCAGGTGGAGCATGGTTTTTAAAGACACGGTTTCGCCGCTCAGGCCGTAGCGTTCCAAAATGGCAATCAATTGCGCAGCGCCGGCAGCATTTGTGCGTTCTGAAAGACCGATGTAATAATGCGAACCGACCTGCATCACGTCGCCGGCGTCCAACGTTCCGGTGGCGTAGATGTATTCAACGTGTTGATAGTATTCGCGCAACTCTGCTTCGATGCCCAGTGTTTCTCCCCGGCGGGATAGCGCACCGGGCCGGGTAATAACGGCGCAGTTTGGGGTGCAGAGCGCAACGTCTTCAATGAAAACAGAATCCGGGTATCGGCTGTCAGCGTCAAGGATCAGGAGGTTGAGGCCGCAAGTTTCCAGAATGGCGGCGTATGCTTCGTGCTGGGCTAAAGCGGTGCCATAGTCTGGAGTTCCGAGTGATGCCGTGGTGATGCCGTTGATGAGTTCGGGGCAGGGAGTGCGGAGGATGGCGTGGGTGAACATGGTGGTTTTGTGTTTTTTGAATACGGGCAGAGCCCGTCAAATAATAGACACGAGGCAGAGCCTCGCGCCAGCAGAGGGAACTAATTTAACATTGAAACGATTAGGCAGTCATTCCAAATGATCATAGAAAATCCAAAAACATGCAAGCCATACTATTCTGCGGCGTACAAGCAAGTGGCAATTGATGGAATAATTCAATTCAACCCTGCCGCTCCCCCACCCTTCGGCTCCGTATCGAACCCAGGCCGTACAAACTTCCGGCAGTCCGGAAATAGCCCTTCGATGCGGTGGCGGAAGCGCTCGAGTTGCAGTTCAAAACCTACAATTGCGGCGGAATGCTCGGGCAGGTGGCGGCGGATGATTTCCCAGGCGGCAATGCTGCGTTCGGCAGCGATCAGGGCAATTTTGGCGCTGCCGAGCGCGTCGCTTTGGTAAGGCCCACCCCAGGTTTCGTGCATGTCTTCCATGCCCTGGACGGCGCGACTGCCTTTTGCAAACATAAAATGCGTGTACCAGCGCACGACATCAACTGCGTCTGCGAGCAGGCTCCGGTCGAGAGGGTATTTCCCTTCCGGTTCTTCCTGCTCTGAAAACAGGTCAACCCCTTTGGTTTTAAAACTATCCTGGTTTTGCTTAAAAAAAGCGGAGTTCGATTTGTAATACTCCATGCCCCGGTTCTGCATTTCCTTAGCCATTTCTTTGATGCCTTTCAGATCGGGCTCTGGCAGGTATTTTTCCTCAAATTCCTCCGGATCAATGTCGTTTTCCTCCAGCCATTCGGCCATTTTGTTTTCAGTAAAGGGGAATATTTTTTCCAGCTCTTCGAAAAAATCTTCGGGCTTCCAGTCTTTCCCTTTGGCCCAGCGTTTTTGTTCCATCACGCCCGTGGCGCAACGGTCAATGAAAGAACAGCGTTCGCACCAGCGGTCGCAGTAGTTGAAAATGCCGGAGATGAGGTGTGAGTTGGCCATGAAGTGTAGATTGAGCATCGCAAAATACGCAATATTCTTTTTTGAAGAGGCAAAATGCCAAGGGCAAGAGGCAAATTTGCAAAATGCAAAATGGCAAGCGTGTGCTCCCTTGCCATTTTGCCTCTTGCCCCTTGCCTACTTGCCTCTAACACTACTCCCGAAACGGATGCCTCGGCGTCCATTCCTCTTTTGGAGAAAGGTAACCAACCAGCGCTTGGGTGACGGCATGAACCACCGGGTTGCAATGGCGAAAATAGCAGTAGGTTTCGCAGGCTTCGGCGCCAATAGAGCTTTTGATTTCGGTGGCTGTGCGGGAAAAAACAATTTCACGCGCACCGGCAACAAACGCTTCCCGGACGATGTCGTAAAGCATGTTCAGGTACAACTGGAAGTGGGCATTGTGTACATCCTGAAAACCAAGGAAATGCGCTTCTAATTCAGCGCCGTTATAAATAGCAGAATGGAAACCCAGCAGCTCCCCATTCAGAAAATACCCCCAAATTCGGAAGCGTTCTCCGAGGGCCGCTTTCAAGCCGCTAAAATACTGCGGGTGCAGGATAACCATATTGAAATCCGCGTGGTTTGCCACAGAGCGATAGAGCGCATGCAATTGCGGATCGAGTTCCCGTACTGAATGGAGATCGAGTTCCCTGCGTTCGACGCTGCCTAATTTGTGAAAAGCCCGGCGCGCCCGAACGCGGTATTTGGAACTCATGGCTTCGAGGTAGTCGTCGAATTGCTTCCATTCAGCGCGAAGCGACAGCCGCATGTTGGGTTGGAATGGTATTTCGTGGAAACCCTCCTTCCGCAGGATGTTGGTGAACGGAGCGTGTTGTACTTCAAAATCCTTGATCAACACCGCGCTGGCTTGAAAACCAGGGATGGCGTTCCCATTGCAAAGCGAGTCGGCTGCTGATTCCAGCAATTTCGCACTGGTCGGCGCATCGGCGTATGCTGGATCGAAATAGCAGGCATGATCGCCGGTCAGCAGCATATTGCCAAAAACAAGTAAAGGAAACCTGGCAGATGCAGCTACGCGCTGTTTAACCCAATGGGTCATTTTTCGGCTCGGTTCAGAAAGGCCCTGGATGTGCTGGGCGGCATTGAAGGTCATTAACTGGCAAAAAGCAACGCCCACCAGCTTTTCCTGAAAGTAGAAAATAGCGTAGGCGAATTTCATGCCTGCCGGCGCGTATTGCTCTATAGCGTGGAGGTATGTTATGGATAAAAAGAGGTCATTTTCAGGAGCAACGGCGTCCCAGTCAAATGGCAGGTCCGCTGCGGATTGGAACAGGGCGCAAGTCCAGTCTTTTTGAGTTAATGCTATGGGGTAAGATTTTTTTTGCTCAACCGGCACAGAAACGTGCCAGCTTCCGCTGCATGGGGTTCTGACAGCAAGGAAACCTAAGATCGGCTGGCTAATGGCGGTAATCAGACAAGATTTCACTATCGGGTTTTTAAAAGAACACACAAGAAAAAGTGCTTAAAGCTACACAATTCTGTTTGTATTTACAACAAGTTGTATGTACAATATGGTAAAACGCGATATGTGTGTTAAAAGTTGTGAGTATGCGGTCTGGAAAACAGATCAATTGAAAGGTTGATGTTGAAGGTTACCAATCCTGAGAAAACCGAAGCTGGATGCCTTTGAGCAACTTGAGCAATTTTATATTCAACGCAGGGTTGGCATTAAAAAAGAATTCATTGACGGTGATCCAGTTTTCTTTACGGCGCAGGTCGTAGAGTTGATCCAAACCTGCACGGCGGGCTTTTTCCAAAGGCGACTTCCAGTAAAGTGCTTTTTCTGTCAGGGCAAACCCTTCTTTGCAATTGCCGAGCAGGCTGAGGTCGCAAATAAAAAAAATGCGCTCGTCTGTGCGTTCAGAAAAAAGGAAAGCCTTGGCGGCGTTGCGCAATTTATCAATCGGCATGGCCAAAAAATCGGTGTAAACAGTTTCCTGTTCGTTCTGAAAATCAAGGTAATCCATAGAAATCTGGAACAAATCACCGGGCGACCAAATTTGCTTTTGGTGCTGAAGAATGGCTTCCGGGAGTTCCACTGCATTCAGGTCTTTGCAGTGTTGAATGATAAATTGATCCAGCAATTCTTCGCAAAAAAAACGGATGTGCCGGTCAAGGTCGCCGTCCGTGTGCTCTAGATTGCTGTACAAGGTGTGAATTTGAGATTCCAACAGCACTGCGCGGCGTTGAATGGTGTCGCGGAAGCCCGATGTATAGGCCCGTTCGGAATACTCCTGAAAGCGCGCAGCCAGGTTTTCTTCTTCTACCCGCTTGCGCAGTTCTGCAAAAAACAAGGCACTGAGCTGTTCCGAAAGGTCTTTGTCAAAATCTAATTGAAATTCAGGCGCTTTCACAGCGGATGCAGCTTGCGGCGCGCCGCAGTTGATGCAAAATTTAGCTTGCTCCGGCAGACTCGTTCGACATCGTGGACACTGCTTCATTTACGTCTAAGTATGGTCTTTGATGCGAAGATAAAAATTAACCTGCGTGCCTGCCGATAAAAAATTATTGAACGGTGACGGTTAAGGTGGCCATGCCTGAATCCGTGCGCACCCGGAGCCAGTAAACGCCCGGATCGAGGCGGTTGAATTGCAGGGGAATACTTTCCTGTTGTACGTGACTCAACCGCCGTTGCCAGTGCAAAGCCCCTTTGGTATCGTAAAGGTGCAATAACACCTCGTCGGAGGTTTTTGGCAAGTTCAGTATTAGGGTTGCCTGGTCAGAAACCGGGTTTGGGAAAATTTTTGCAGAACCTTCGGGCAGAATTCCAGTGGTAGTTGTGGTCATCTGCCCAACGCTCAGGCGCACTACCGGGACAAGATCCAGCCCAAAACCAGTCCAGTCCAACGAGCCAGTGTTCCCCACATCAATCACCGCAGCGTACCGGGGGTGCATCATGGAATCGTTGTACAAATATGCAGCGTGGTAATCATACTCCGTGGATACCCGCATAAAAAGCTGTTGTTGTGTGGTCGTCTGGTATTCCACGGCGGCAATGTAATGTGCATCGGGTTCAAGTGCAATGCTGCCACCTTCAAAGTCAACCGGTACGGCAATCAGGTTATTGCCTTCATTACCGGTAAAAGTATAAGAATTTGCCGCCACAGGCCCGCCGCCATATTCCTCCGGATTGGCTAAAAAATCATTGTTTTCGTCTCCAGTCCAGCGATAGAGATAGGTGTTGACCGTTTTTCCAGAGAGTTGGTTCGGGTTGGCAATCCCAAAACTCAGGAAGCGCGCATGGAGGCCGCTTCCGTTGGGCACGTAAAACACATTCCCAAACGTATAGCTGTTGCTTCCCGAAGCTGTGATGACCTCATTTGCACCCCGTTGCTTTGCAAACAGGGTATCAGAAATTTCAAAGATAAAGGAACGATTGTTGTTGGAAGGCACCTCGTCCGGGGTGGCCGTACGTGCAAAATAGGTTGCAGTATATTCATCAGAGACCGGAGGTGGCATGTATTCGGATTGAAAAAAAACATTTTGCACGGTCGAATCCGGCGCAATGGGGCCAAACAAGAGGCTGTCCTGGTGCACAACTTCGCCGGCACTGTTTTCAATTGTGACGAATAGTGTTGTAGAAGCTTGTACCGTTTTGCCGGAATTGCGAATATCTGCGAGAAAACCGATTGGCTCTATTTGTGTTACGGGGGTAATGGCATTTGGCGCGACCCCAAAAAAGGCATTTACCCGGATGTCGGTGTCTGGCCGGGGGTCGTAATCGGCAAGTTTCACATCGTCAATTTGCCAGTTAAAGGCGCAACCTATCAAATCGCCCCCATTATCCGTCTCACTTGTGGACAAAAACTGGAACGCGAACCGGAGATTGGATTGTCCGGCAAGGGATTCCGTGAGGTTCATGTAAATGATCTGGGGGTTTAATGCCTGGTCTCCTTCAATGACGCCACCAAACTGCGTAGCAAAAATGCCTGGAAATACTTCGATGTTTTCCCAATTGTCCAAATCATTTAAATTGGATCCGATCCGGATTGCCGGTCGGTCGTTGAAGCTTCGGTAATACGTCTCAAAAATCAGCCATACGATTTCATGGGCAGAGGCGTCAATTGGAGGGGAAATTAACCAGGCATCTTGATCTTGGTTCTGTGGAGTAGTGCAAGTTACGTCGGAGTCATAAATCATCCATCCTCCGGATGCTGTGGTTGAATTAATGGATTCTGTTGCATAGGAGCCCTGCGGCCCGGTGATCGTTCTGCGCCAGTTAGAAGCTGGATGATTGTTGCCAAGCCTTTTCACCGCCGTCCAGTCTGCTGGAAAAGCACCGTTAAACCCCTCTGAAAAAAAGATATTTTGTGAATACGTAGGTTGAAATAAGAGTAAAAAAAACACAAGAGCAGATAAGTAGCGTTTGATCATAGCTTTAGATTTTTATCCGGATAATTATATGATAAATAACGCCAAATAGCAATCAAGCGCTGCCATTGATGTTCTTGTCCATAAACGCATAAAAAGCTTCAAACAGACTTTTTTTATCCACCGGAACGACTCCCGGGTGTTCGCAAACCTGCCCACCGGCCAGGTTGGCAAGTGCGGCCATCGGTTCCATGTCCATGCCAAGTGCGATGCCCAGCGCCGCTACGCTGATCACCGTATCGCCTGCACCGCTGACATCGGCAATGTCGCGTGCCTCGGTTGGCAAAATGAACCGACGGTTGTCGCCATCTAAGAACAAGCCCTTCTCGGAAAGCGTAATCATGGTATAGCGATTGCCCAGCCTGTTGCGGACTTCTGCTGCAGCTGTTTGCAGGGACGGCAACTCGGGGCTGATCGCCATCGAAGCTTGCGCCCGCATTTCCTTTAAATTAGGTTTAAACAACGTGGCGTGTTTGTAGGCCCAAAAATTGTGGTATTTGGGATCAACGACGGTCGGAATGTCCCTGCGAAGGGCTTCCAGCATGACGTCGTTGATGATTTTTGGCGATAAAACGCCCTTGTTGTAATCCTGGAAGAGAATCACGTCAATCGACTGACGGTTAAGCAGTTCCAGGATTCGTTGCAGCAGCATTTCGCCCTCCCTTTCTGCAATGTCGCCGGTTTCTTCTTTGTCCACACGAAGCAGCTGCTGGTTGGAGGCAATGATTCGGGTTTTTACGGTTGTGATCCGGTTGGGTGAAAAAACGATTCCCTGATCCGACAATCCGGCTGGCGGCAACAAATCCCGTAAACGCTCGCTGTCAGGCCCTGCGCCAACCACCGTACACAACCAGGGCGTTGCGCCCAGGGCTTTAATGTTGAGCGCTACATTGGCTGCACCACCGAGGCGGTCTTCGCTCCGTTGAAAATGCACCACCGGCACCGGTGCTTCCGGGGAAATGCGGCTGACCTGTCCCAGCAGGTAGCGGTCTATCATGACATCGCCCAGAACGAGGACGTTCAGGCGTTCAAAGGCAGCGGCGATGTTTTCGGAATTGCTCATTAATTCGTTAAACGACGATATTGATCATCCTTCCCGGAATCACAATGATTTTTTTGATTTCCTGGCCATCGGTCCACTTTTCTACGGCTGCTTTAGCGGCTGCTTCCAGCGAATCTTTCGCGGCATCAGCAGGCAAGGCGATCGTGACCCTCGTTTTGCCATTGATGGCAACCGGGTAATTGAACACATCCTCCTGCAGGTAAGATTCATCGCAGACGGGAAATTTGCCCGCTGTATGAATGCTCCCTTCATGGCCCAGCACCTGCCACAACTCGTCCGAAATATGCGGCGCAAACGGCGCAATGAGCACTACCAATGGCTCCAATACCCCGCGTTTAGAACACTTCAATTCCCTGAAGTCATTGGTCGCCATCATAAAGGCGCTCACACAGGTGTTGAAAGACAAGCGTTCAATATCTTCAGTCACGCGTTTGATGGTTCGGTGCAAGACCTTCAATTCATCCCGGTTTGGCGCATCTTCGGTCACTAAGAAACGGCCTTTGTCATCGTAAAACATCGCCCAGAATTTGCGCAGGAAACGGCTTACCCCGTCAATGCCTTTGGTATTCCAGGGCTTGGCCTGTTCAAGAGGGCCCAGGAACATTTCGTACATCCGGAAGCAGTCGGCGCCGTATTTTTCTACCACATCATCCGGGTTGACGACATTGAACCAGCGCTTGGACATTTTTTCAATTTCAAAATCGCACAGGAATTTCCGCTCTGCGTCAAGTTTGAAGTTGGCTTTTTCAAACTGATTCAATTTGTGTGCTTTTTCTAAATCCAATACATCATCCTCTACAATATTCACATCCACATGCAACGCCGTAAAGCATTCGGGGGTGTACTTTTGAGTCAAATCATTAGAAACGAACAAATATTCATAAACAGGATTGCTCTCAGAAATGATGTAGGACTCTTTGCTTTCTACGGCTTTGCGAATTTTATCTGCAATCACGTCCGGCTGGTTAATATCGGCAATCAATTCCTCTATTGTCAAAACCAAGAGGCGTTTCCCATCCGATTTAGCAATCCCTTTTTTCAAGGCAATCTTATCTAATATTTTAAACGATACCACTTCGATCGCCAGGTCATTCGTTGAAAAGGAAAAATCATAGGTGGTCGTCTCCTGTAAGGCGGTCCGGGCCATTTGAACCGGCTGCATATCAGAAAGCAACGGTTGCAACACTTTGATCCACAGGAATTCTTCAAAAAAGCATTCTTTTGCCCGGTAAACCAGGTTTGAACGTCCCTGAATCATCCCCTGATTTACCAATTTCTTCGCATATTCCCGTTCCGGCACCAATCCCAGGTCGTACATAAAATGGTTCCAAAACCGGCTGTACAACAAGTGCCCGACCGCGTGTTCCGATCCGCCAAGGTACAAATCTACCTGGCGCCAGTAGTTCGCAGCTTCCGTGCTGCAAAATTCGTCGTCATTCTGCGAATCCATGTAGCGGTAAAAATACCAGGAAGAGCCGGCCCATCCGGGCATGGTACTCAGTTCGTAAGGATATTTGTTTTGATACAACCAGCCTTCCGCGCGACCCAACGGCGGTTCGCCGGTTTCGGTGGGCAGGTATTTGTCTATTTGCGGCAGCAACAACGGCAGTTCCGATGCTTTGATCAGGTAAGGCAGGCCGTCTTTCCAATAAACCGGCACCGGTTCGCCCCAATAGCGCTGGCGGCTGAACACCGCATTGCGCAAGCGGTATTGAATTTTGCCTTTGCCCAAACCGCGTTCCTCTAGCCATTCGATCAATTTAGGGACTGCTTCAGCATAATTCAAGCCATTGATGATCCCTGAATTGATGTAACATCCTTCTTTCGTCGCGTCGGCGGCCTCTTCCGAATTTTGCTGTGCATCCAAAATGGGTACGATGGGCAAATTAAAATGTTTCGCAAAATTCCAGTCGCGCTGATCGCCCGAAGGAACAGCCATTACTGCACCGGTGCCATATCCTGCCAAAACGTAGTCGGCAATCCACACGGGCACTTTTTCCCCATTCAATGGATTGATGGCGTAGCTGCCTGTAAAAGCGCCAGTTACGCGCTTTTCTGCCATGCGGTCCACATCCGAACGGGATGCCGTCCATTTGATGTATTTTTCAATTTCGGCGCGTTGGGCGTCGGTTGTCAGCGCGGCTACGTAATCGTGCTCCGGCGCCAGCACCATGAATGTTACACCGTATATTGTATCCACACGGGTGGTAAAAACTTCGATTTGTTTATCGGGATGGCCATCCACGGCAAACCGCAGGGAAGCGCCCTGAGAGCGTCCGATCCAGTTGGTTTGCTGGTCTTTGATGGATTCCGGCCAGTCTAAGGTTTTCAGTCCTTCGATCAACCGGTCTGCATAAGCGGTGATGCGCATGGCCCACTGCTTCATCAGTTTGCGTTCCACAGGATAGCCGCCGCGCTCTGAAACGCCGTCTTTCACTTCGTCGTTTGAAAGCACGGTTCCCATCGCCGGACACCAGTTTACAAAAGATTCTTCCGGGAAAGTCAGGCGGTATTTTAGCAACAGCGTTTGTTGTGCTTGCTCATTCATGGCATTCCAATCGCCTGCACTGAACCGGGGCGTATCGTCATCGCATACCGCCCGAATGCCCGCGTTACCCTTCGTGGCAAAATGAGCAGTCAGTTGAGCGATTGGCAGGGCTTTATCTGCATCCTGGTCGTAGTAGTGGTTGAACAATTGCATGAAAATCCACTGCGTCCATTTATAGTACTTCGGGTCGGAGGTACGCACCTCCCGGCTCCAGTCGTAACTCAGACCAAGGTTGTCTAACTGCTGCCGAAACGTGGCAATGTTTTCGTCCGTTGTAATTGCAGGATGCTGACCAGTACTGATGGCGTATTGTTCAGCCGGCAGGCCGAAAGAATCGTAGCCCATCGGATGCAGCACATTATAACCGCCCAGGCGTTTGTATCGCGAAAAAATGTCAGATGCGATGTAGCCCAGGGGGTGTCCAACGTGCAAACCCGCTCCGGACGGGTAAGGGAACATGTCCAATACGTAGAATTTCGGGGAATCCGAATGATTGGAAACCTGGTAAATGTGATTGTCTTCCCAGTAGCGTCGCCACTTTTGTTCAAGCTCTCTTGGATTGTATTCCATAGTTGTACTTTGTCAATGGTCTGAACCGTTTTTAACACGGTTGAATAGCTTTTCGTTACCGCTGTTTTTTTGAAGCAGCGAAAATAGACAAAATGCGCTACATACCAACGAGAGATTGTTCGCGTTTTCCTACTTTTGTAGGGGATAACTGGCCAATAGGCCGTTTCATTTTCACTCATCAACGCTAATACATCTATGGGTAACCTGCTCAAACTTGCTGCATTGCTGGTAATCGGCATATTGGTTTACAATTACTTCTTCGGAACAACTGAAGAAAAAGCCCAGTCAAAAGTAATTTTTTCGGAAGCTAAAGACCTTGGCAAAGCAGCCTGGGGATTGCTGAAATCGGAAAAAGAAAAATTTGAAGACGGTAAATACGACGAAGCTGTGGATAAGGTAGGCGGGTTGTTTAAAAACCTGAAAACCAAAGCGCAGGAAAATAAAGACACCGATGCGCTGGCCGAATTAAGGGAATTGGAGAAACAACGCCTCGAATTGGAAAAACGGTTGGATGCCGTGGATGAATACGACAAATCCAAAGCTGCTGCCAGAGAAAATGAAGCCATCAAACGCGACTGGGATGACTTGCTGGAGCGCACTGAATCGCTGATGAAACGGATGGAGGACAAATAATAAGGTGCAAAAGGCAAGACCTGTCCCGGTCAGCGGGAAGACAAAGGGCAATTATTAACTTTCCTATTGCTGCTTGCTTTTTGCCTCTTTACACGACCTCACCTCACAAGATTTCCTGTTAATTTTACCAATAAATATCCATGCAATTACTACAACCTATTTTCCGGCAACTGGCTGCCATTGTGCTGGTCAGCTTGTTGGGCGGGCCGTTTGCCTGGTCTCAAAACAAAACCGTTGCGTTGCCCGAAGGCATTGAAAAAGTGGCTTCCGTAGAGGGCATCACAGAATACCGCCTGAAAAACGGGCTTCGGATTCTGTTGTTTCCGGATCCTTCCAAAGCGACCATTACGGTAAACATCACCTATTTAGTAGGATCCCGCCATGAGGGGTACGGCGAAACCGGGATGGCCCACCTTTTGGAGCATTTAGTATTCAAAGGCACGCCCAAACACCCAAACATTCCGCAGGAACTAACCGAGCGGGGCGCACGGCCCAACGGCACAACCTGGTACGACCGCACCAATTATTATGAAACGTTTGCCGCCAATGAGGCCAACCTGCGCTGGGCGCTCGATCTGGAAGCTGACCGGATGGTGAATTCCTACATCGCAAAAAAAGACCTCGACAGCGAAATGACGGTGGTGCGCAACGAGTATGAACGCGGCGAAAACTTTCCCGGCAGCATTCTGA
>JBJXFD010000356.1:0-34154 GCA_046153985.1 Saprospiraceae bacterium | reverse complement strand
CTGCTGCGCGGTTCATCCGCAAACTCAGCGACCACCAGGTCACGGTGATCTCTTCCGAAACGGATCATTTCTTTTCCCGGACGGCCCTCATGTACATCTACATGGGGCACATGCGCTTTAAAGACACGCAGCCTTATGAACCGTGGTTCTGGGAAAAGAACCGCATTGCGCTCAAGCGCGCCCACGTGGAACGGTTGGATGCCAGCGCCAAAACCCTGCACTTAAGCGGCGGCGAAACCCTGACTTACGACAAACTACTGCTGGCAACGGGCTCCAAATCCAATAAATTCGGGTGGCCGGGCCAGGACCTCAAAGGCGTTAGCGGACTTTACCATTATCAGGATCTGGAAAACATGGAAGCCTGCAGCCCCGGCCTGAAGCGGGCCGTGATTGTCGGCGGCGGACTCATTGGCATCGAAATGGCTGAAATGTTCCATTCCCGGCACATTCCGGTGACTTTTTTGGTGCGTGAAAAAAACTACTGGGACGCCATTCTGCCCCTCGAAGAATCGCAGATGGTGAGCCGCCACATCCGGGAAAACGGCATTGATCTGCGCTTGTCTTCCGAGCTGAAAGAAATCGTGGACGACGGCAATGGCCGGGCCTGCGCCATCATCACCGGCGCCGGCGAACGCATCGAATGCGGCTACGTGGGCCTCACTGCGGGGGTAAGTCCGAACATCGCTTTTTTGAAAGACAGTGGCCTGGAAACCAACCGCGGCATCCTTGTGGACGAATACCTCCAAACCAACCTGCCCGACGTATTTGCTGCCGGCGATTGTGTGGAATTGAGGCAGCCCCTCCCCGGACGCCGCGCCATTGAAGCGGTTTGGTACACCGGTCGCATGATGGGCGAAACCGTCGCCTACAACATCGTCGCAAATACGGCGTCCTACCCTCTACCTTACAACCCCGGCATCTGGTTCAACTCCGCCAAATTTCTCGACATTGAATACCAGGTGTACGGCGATATCCAGGCCAAAGCGCCGGAAAACCACGCGTCTGTCTATTGGGAACACCCCGAAGGCCGCAAAAGCGTGCGCATCGTTTACGACAAGAATACTTCGGCGGTGGTAGGTTTCAACCTGATGGGTGTGCGCTACCGCCACGAGGTTTGCGACAAGTGGCTGCGCGAAAAAACGCCGGTTGAAACAGTACTTCAAAATCTGGCTCTGGCCAATTTCGATCCTGAATTTTATAAGACATACGAAAAGGAAATTATTGCTGTGTATAATCGTCAAACTGGCCGTAACCTGACTTCAAAAAAGCAAGGTAAGCTGGATGAGGTGATTCAGTTTCTGAAAGGGAGAGGAGTAGGAAGTAGATAGTAGAGGGTAGAAAGTAGAAGGTAGGGCGCGACCCTTGATGTCGTCCCGGAACAATGTACCAACAAAAAAAAATCATTCAAATGAATGCTCATAACGACACCAGCCTTTCCATTGCACAACCCCACGACTTGCGCCTTTCGGCCAAAATCGGCCTGGGTATGGTCGGCATTGGCCTGTTGCTGATCACAGCAGCCTGGCTTGGCGCCAAACTACCCGCGGCGACTGGCTTACTGGCGGCTTCACTGATTTTGCTGACAGCAGGCACAGTTATCTATGCGCGGGGGCTTTACCTGCATTTGCCGGAAGGCATCAAAAACAATGGCGTGTGGCTGCGCGCAATTTCCAATAAAGGCGCTGTTGCCTGGCTGATTGGCATTGTACTCACCGGGTTTTATGTGTTGTTGTACTGGTTTCCACAATACCTCGGCCTTGGAACGAAGGATGTGCCCAGCAGCGGATTGGTTGGTTTTTTCGATCCGCTGAGCAAATTGCTCAACGGCAATCCGGCCAGCCAGTGGTTTGTGTACGGTACGCTTTATACGGTGGCCATCCTGGCGATGGGCTACAAGTTCATCCTCAAATACCGCCA
Source organism: Saprospiraceae bacterium (assembly GCA_046153985.1). Lineage (GTDB taxonomy): Bacteria > Bacteroidota > Bacteroidia > Chitinophagales > Saprospiraceae > JABWAJ01. The sequence goes on along the minus strand of JBJXFD010000356.1, from coordinate 32,237 downwards.
CAACCGCTATCAGGTGGTGCGCACCATTTCGGTGATGTTTTTCCAGACGGGTTTTGCCTTTCTCATCCCCGAATTGCTGGAGCGCCTGAACAGCGGCAAGCCTTATTTTGATAAGGATTTGAAAAATATGTGGCCACTGAACTACGACTTTTTCTTCGACTGGCACCTCGGCAACCTGTTGAAAGGCGGCAATTTTGGCCTGTTCATGCTCATTTTTGGGGTTGCAATGATTTTTCTGATCTCACCTATATTGACCTATTTTTATGGCAAACGCTGGTACTGCTCCTGGGTTTGCGGTTGCGGTGGCCTGGCTGAAACGGCAGGTGACCCCTTTCGGCAATTGTCTGACAAAAGCCTGAATGCCTGGAAAATAGAGCGTTGGCTCATCCACAGCGTTTTGGTTTTCGTGACCCTGATGACGGTGGCAGTCATTTATTCTTACTTAGCGCAAAACAATGGCAAACTCTGGCTCAGCAAAGACGCTTTTGCCTGGGGGACAGCCGCGTTTTTTCTGCTGGTTGGCGGATTGGTTTTCGCTTTCCGCAAACGCTTTGAGGGGTTAAAAGATCAAACAGCCTGGTTAGTCGGCGGCGTATCCGTCATCATTGGCGGCATCCTGCTCATCAATACTTTTTCGGATGCAAAACACATCCTGTTCATCAACAGCTACGACCTGCGCAAAGTGTACGGTTTCCTGATCGGTGCTGCTTTTTCGGGCGTGGTAGGCGTCGGGTTTTACCCCCTGATGGGCAGTCGCGTATGGTGCCGTTTCGGGTGTCCGATGGCGGCCATTCTGGGTTTGCAACAAAAATTCTTCTCTCGCTTCCGCATCACCACCAACGGCGGGCAGTGCATTTCCTGCGGCAACTGCTCCACCTACTGCGAAATGGGCATTGACGTGCGTGCGTATGCGCAGCGCGGCCAAAACGTGGTGCGCGCCTCCTGTGTGGGTTGCGGCATTTGCGCAGCGGTTTGCCCACGCGGAGTCTTGAAATTGGAAAATGGTTCAACCGATCTCAGTGCAAGGACGGACGAGACAAGGACGATTCGGATTGGGAAGGAGGGGGTGAGTTTGATGTAGGAGTGCCTTAACCAACAGGCACTATTTGGCCATTGAACACTCTGCGACCCCAAAAACTGAGTAACGAAAGTAGTACAACATTTTTGAAATTCTGAAAAAACAAGGCAGGCAATAAGAAAAAATATTCTTGCTAAAACTTACTGAAAGGCAGAATGTTATCTCAAAAACCGTGGTCGACCATACGCATGGTCGACCACAAATAAACACCAAAATGTGATCCCGACAGAACCCACCATAAGAAAGTGTTTTCTGCTGTATTCCACTAAGTGCCTGTAAAGTTAAAGGTTTTTGAGATTTTCTGAGCTTTGGTAACAGCTTTTCATGGAAAAGCAGGGAATAGTAACGACAACGATTCCGGCAACGCTGTCAATTTGAGTGGCGACGCATAATTTCGTCACACTTAAATTTTTGATCATGGCAAAGTTACCACAACCGAAGTTCAATCTCAGGCTGCCTAATGCCGAGGTCGAAACCCTCATTTCTCTTGTAATCAGGTATAGAGGGGAGAGATTGGTCTATTCTACGGGTTATTCCATTCACCCAAAAGACTGGGATTTTAAGACTCAAAGGCCAGTACAGCAAACAAAGCGGCCTGACCTGTTCGCCATCAAAAGACAATTGGATGATCTTGCTACCTATTGCTTTGAAGCCTTCATGGCCTCAAGCCTGCCGCTCAATTCAAGTCCAGGCGCGATCACCACAGAGGAACTCAAAAGGTTGCTGGATATTAAAATTGGCAGAACCAACATTCCGGGAATAGAACCGGAAAAGGAAGCGCTCAAAAAGCAGTGTACCTTCCTTGAATTTCTCGATCTTGAGTTGGCCGCAATGAAAGCCCAGGGCATGAAAACGGGCAGTCGAAGCGGCTTTGAACGCCATACCAAACTGCTTAAAAAATTTGCAAAGGAAGTACGACCCTTTAATTATGACGATGTAGATTGGGATTTTCGCTTAGAGTTGATTGACTGGCTTGCTGGCCGCAACACCAAGCTGCGCTATGGCAATAAGACCTTGAGTGTGCTCAGGCAATTCATGGAACGCGCCCGGCGAAAAAAACTTCATTCCAATGTGCAGTACCAGGGGATCGGCTGGATGGTTCCTCAAAAAAGAGCCGTCGGCGAAATGGTAACGCTCACCCCTGAAGAATTGCAAAGGCTGGCAGATTTAAAGCTATTCGATTTTGCCGATAAGGTGCGGGACCTTTTTCTCATCGGCGCTGGTACCGGACAGCGGTTTAGCGATTATTCCTGTTATACGCCAGACAACTTCTACAAGACCGTTAATAAGATTCCCATCTTGTCTTTGATCTCGCAGAAAACCGATATGCCTGCCAAAGTTCCCCTCAATATCTTTCCCTGGTTGATTCCTGTTTTGGAGAAGCATGGGTATACATCACCCAAAATGTCCATGCAGAAGTTTAACGTAACCATTAAAGACATCTGCAAAAAAGCCAAATTGGAAGAGAAGGTTTTCATTGTGGAACAATACATAGGCCGCAAAGCCAGGGTCGAAAAAAGCTATGTTCCAAAATACGAGCTTGTCTCTTCACATACCTGCCGCCGGTCATTTGCAACCAATTTCTATCGCATGGGATACCGGCTTGCACAAATTATGCCGATGACCGGGCATTCAACAGAATCCCAACTCCGGGAGTACATTGGCTTAGATAATGAGCAAAATGCGGAAGAAATCGCTTTCAGCATCATGGAGAAAACGCGCAGGGGAGATGGTTCCAGAAACGGATATTTAAAGGTAGTGAACCCATAATCCGTTCGTCGCGCTTGAACCGAAAATCTTTTTCCAATCAAAAGTAAAGTCCAATGCAAAATATACTGATCAATGACGATTTTGGGAAGTCTATCAAACGGTTGCGGGCGATACTTCCGAAACTAAGCTTCGGCCTGCTCATCGCTACTTATCTGATTTCGGCGGTCATCATGGGCATCTTTCATGCACAGGATGCGCCGAATATCGGCTTTACGATAGCCGCTTTTCTCGTTCCGCTGGCGATTCAGACGGGCAGGGGAACACTGGTTTTCTTTTTCCAGCTTAATCCGGCGCATATCCAGGGTAAATATTCCTTTGGGTTAATGGCGGCAACAGCGCTTCTGATCCTTTCTCTGATTGAAGCCTGGATTGTCTTGTTGCCTTATGGTCTGGCCTGGATTGTTTCAGTTGGAACTTTAATGATCATCGGATGGGTGATTGAAATCATGATCCTGAAAGAGACCACTTTCGCCACCCAGTTCGAGTTGTTCCAGAACCAGGAAAGATGGCAGGAGGTCAAAAACTTCTACTTAGCCCGGAATGAACTGGACAAGTTTATCGGGAATGTGAAAGCAGGAAAACCCCTGCTGCTTGCTCCTCCGGTTGAGGAAAAAGAAGAACTTCCTTCGCAGACCTGCCCCCAGGAGGACGACAAAACGCTGCGTCTCGTTACTGAGCTTAAAACCCTTTTGGAGGGAAACGGATAACGCCCTTCCCTGAGCAATCAGGAGAAGGGCATATCCATACAAGTGCCACCTTTTATGGGGTAACGCTTGACCGAAACGACCCGTTTTTGAATCATAATTTTGATCGCCTGGAAAAGCGATTCAAGGAACGCTACCGGCTTTCCTTAGACAAAAAAACAGGCCGGGAGCAAACCTCAAAGCCCGTTCACCAAACCAATTTGAAATCCATCGAGGAAAACAAAAAACGGCTTTTGATGGTGAGAATGCTCCGGTATTTGCTTCTGGATGAAGCGCTGAATCTTGAGCTTTGAAGTGCGATTAAAAGCCCTTCCGGTTGATCCGGAAGGGCTTTTTTCGTTTGATGCCCGTCCGAAAATATTAAAAAGTGTTAAAGTTTTGCATGAAGACCGCCACTATCAGGCCGATCACTTGGGATCATATGGGATGATATGGGATATGCTCGTTTTTTCAATGGGTTAATATGGGATGATATGAGCCGATATGAGATACTATTCGGAATTAACATGCTGATTATGTGAGATTTGCATTTTCATCAACTTGCCCGTAAGTTTGTGGAATATCAATTATTTAGCAAAAGATTTTACCGGAATTTCGCAAAACACAAGCATCATGACGAATGAAATCATCCTCCAGGCCATGTCCGTAAAAGAACTGGAAGGCCTGTTGCACAAGCTGATTCACGAGGAATTTGAAACGATCAACGTCGAGCTTCAACGGGTCATCGGAGAAGATGACCTGGTGAGCATAGGCACTGCCTGCCGGATTTTGGGTGTCTGCTCAAAAAGCATGAAAGTCCTGACCGATGCAGGCTATTTTACGGTCTTTCATCACCTGAAAGAGCGCCGTTATATCCGGGGTGAGCTGCTTGCTTATCGGAATGGGTACCGGGTGAATCGAAAAAGGAGGTAAGGTGGCAGCATTATGGTGATAATCCAGACTGGTCCCGGGTTGCCTCTGTGGGTGTCATTGAATTTGGGAGAAGGGTAGGGCGTATTTTCATCTGGTTAGCCAAGTTCATCCAGGGTACGGCTAGCAGGAAGCGGATCGCAAGTTCGATCACGCTATGAAAGGCGAGTATTGAAGGATCGGGATTGGGACGTTTTTGGTTGGGGATAGTTAGAGTGTAAATTGGTCATTAAGCACATTTTTTGACTCAACAATACATGCAATTTAAAAAAATACATTATTTTGCTTGACAAACTTAGCAATGCTCCTTATCTTTGCTTGACATTTTTAGCACACACTAACTAACGCAATATGCCCAACTACGGAAGCTACATTAAAGCTTTACGCGAAGCTAAGAGCCTAACATTAAGACAGGTCGAAAAACAAACCGACATCTCCAATGCTTATCTCAGCCAGTTGGAAACAGGCAAAGTAAAGCAACCTTCCCCGCTCAATCTGCATAAACTCGCTCAGTTGTATGAAGTTTCTTATGAGACACTTATGGAAAAAGTGGGTTATCCTGTGCCACAAAACATTGAGTCACTTACATCAAAAGAGCTTACTGTCGCTCATGGCAGATTGGGGGCCTTGACCAACGAAGAAGAATTGGAATTGCTGGATTACCTCAAATTAATACGCAATCGCAGAAAATGAAAGCATTCTCTATATCCAGTTACCGCACTTTTCAGAAGTGTCAATGGCAGTGGTACTTCACTGCAAAGGCCAAATGCGGCAATGTCAAACACGACTTAAAGCGCAGAGAAATAACAATGCTGTCGCAATTACAAACTTTGTCTGCATGGCGTGGCCAACTAGTAGATGATGTGTTGAGTAGATATGTTATAGATGTTTTCAACAAAAAACAAAATATTATGCTCTCTGCTGCTTTGGGGAAAGCAAGAATGTTGTTTGAGGAGAGACTTACTTTTTCAAAAAATTTAGAATATCGCCATCAAGACAATAAAAAATCGCACTTGCTCGATAAATTTTCACCACTAATTGATCACGAATATGGTATTTTAATTGACGATGAAAGATTAGATAAGGCTTGGGAAGATATAGAACTATCTCTAACTAATTTATTTCAAAACGAGCCTTTTATTCAAATGCTGCGGTCATCTGATTTTTTAGCTGCACAGCAAACATTATACTTTACTATAGAAAATTACAATGTAGTAGGCACCCCGGATTTAATTGTTTATACAAAAAACCAACCTCCACATATTATTGACTGGAAAGTACACATTGAACCGACCAAGCATTATAATGAACAATTGCTGTTATATGCTTTGGCTGTCAATCATACCATCCAACAACGATGGAATTTAGAAGCGTGGGAAAAATTTCCGATAGTTGAATATCAATTAACAGAATACCAACTATTGAAAAACGAGCTTAGGCATTATGAAATTACTGATGATTACTTGGATCAAATCCGTGAATTTATTGTAGAGGGGGCCTATCGTCTTCAACTAACCGGTGCGGACTTGGATTATAATTTTGACGATCTTAATGACCTTGATATGACAGAAAATCCAGAAAATTGCTTAACATGCTCATTTAGAAAAATTTGCAACCATGTACCAGAATCAACCAAACGCAACTATACTCTTTTTGATTAGCAACTCTGCTGAGCTAAGTGCTGAATATCGCTTATTCAAAATAACCGGGATGCACCCGGAATCACAGGGATTTCAGAAGGAAAAGCAAACCTTGATAAAAAGGCTTAGCTATAAACTAAAACATCCAGTTACCGTAATTGTACAAGGCGACGAAGATGATAAACAGGCATTTTTAGTCACTCGTAACGACTCAGGAATAACTGAATTAGTACCAGAAAAATATCCCAAACAGGGCGGCAACCTTGTTTATTTCCAGGATACAGGTCAAGTAATAGAACTTGATTTCACTAGTCAGGATGAGAATACTAGGACTATCTGCCAACGTTTTTTGCAGTTTAATTTGCAAGGACAACTGAATGGTCAATCTCAACTCTGGCAACCTAAAACAGGGCATCCGTTCTTTCTGAAAAAAGCAGAAAAACGCGACGGGGTTGCCACTTTTACAGGTTTCATCACTCGTATTATTGATTTAGGCCGGGAATGGGCTGTTTGTCTGGATGTCACCAAAAAATATGTTTCAATAGATCCGCTGCCCATTTATCTGACAAAACGGGATTTTGATCAGAACTTTCGTAAAAAGAACGTACTTTATCCTTTTGGCGACCATTGGTATGAGATAAATTTAAAAGAATGGAGCGACCAGACGGTCAGTCAATATATGTACAAGGATAGTATCCTGGATCGCTTAGTGTCTATCCATGAAGGTGTGCGGGCAAGAACGCCACTACCTCATTCAACCAATTTGGCAAATTTGCCCGAAGATGCGTCTACTTTGATTTATTACACCGAGGGTATAGAACCAAGAGGCGTTCCTGCTGGACTTTGTTACGAAGTTTTCAGCACAAATGATGCCCAAGCTGCAAGAAACCACCATCTGTCTATTCTGCCACCGTTCCAAAGAGTACGAGAAGTAGAAGGTTTTTTGAAGAATTTTCTTACCAATATTCGTTTTGGAAAAACAAAGCTGAGGATTCAGCCTGATCCTATGTTTACTAATTTAAGCAAATTTAACTTCCCCGATTTTGTTATTGGCAACAATGAAATATTGCGCCTAAGTGATTTTAATTATAGTCCTTGCACTATCGCCAAAGCCAGAATGGAGCGGCTAATTGATGGCAAGTCTGGCTTTCTGAAACCAGCACAGGCTCCACTCGGGCCACAATACTTGTTTCTCCCAAGGTCTATTTTCGACACACTTCGAAGTCCATTTGTTCAGGATTTAACTGAACGGGTGAAAAAGATGTATCCTTGGAGTAGTTATGAGCCCCGGGTTGAATGCTATGAAAATCTTCCTTCTATCAATGCGTCTTATGTCCAAGTGGGACGCCGAATCGTAGAATCTGTCAAGTCAAAAATTCAGGAAAGAATTGATGCTTTTGCAGTTGTGATGATTCCTGAAATTGGGAAAGCAATACGCAAACATGACCAATTAGCTGCGTTGGTTACCAACGAGTTGCGTAAGTCAGGTATTTATGTTTCAATTATTCATACTTCGACTTTAAAATCTTGTTTCCGGGAATTCAGAAATCGGGAGGGCAAAACTGTTTATCGCTTGGACGATACATCAAAAGGGAAATATCGGGGTTATATTCAAAATGTTGCATTGACAAAAGTGCTTCTGCTGAATAACCGGTTCCCATTTATGCTAAAAACACCTCTGAGCGCGGATTTGACCATTGGTATTGATGTAAAAAACAACCTCGCAGGATTTGTCTTTGTAGATAAACTTGGCCATTACATCAGGTCTTTTTTAACTGAATCAAAACAGAGAGAGAAATTGACTGAGAATTGCATCAAAAATGTTCTCTTAGACCAGGTTAAATATGAATGGGAATTGTCCGGCCAAAATCCATTTAAGAGCATCGTCATTCATCGCGACGGACGCATATTTGATACAGAAGAACGTGGCATCGCTACTGCTGTAAATCAATTAAAAAAAGCAGGTTATTTATCTTCGGATGGGACGGTAACAATATTAGAAATTGCTAAAACCTCCATGGTTCCGATTCGTATCCTAAAAACCCAGTTTAATCAGGAAAAGCAACGGATTGACTACACCAATCCGAGTATCGGGACTTGGTTTATGCCTGAATCCAAAACCGCTTATCTTTGTACCACTGGAACAGAGTTCAGACATCCGGGCACATCTAATCCTCTTTGTGTCCGGTACGTCTCTGGAGAACAGCCCTTTGAAGTGGTGCTGCGAGATGTGTTTTATCTCTCTACCCTCGCTTTTACAAAGCCCGATGATTGTTCCCGTTTACCCATCACTACTAAATTACTCGATATCCGTTTGCGTGACCAGGCAAGCGAATATGATGAAGAAGAACTGCAAAACTCCGATTGGGAAGAAAGTGATTTGGATGAAGCAATACAAAATGAACTTTCTCAAATTTAACAGCTATGAGTGACGTAGGCCTTAATTCAAACATATATGACATTTCCAGCAGGTACTTGGAAATGCTCAATCAATACCTAGTGGAAGCAAACTATGCACCCGCTATGGTCAACCAAGATTTGATTAAAAGGGTGCATGCTTTTTTACACCAGTTGCTCGACAAATCCAATCGGGATTTCCAGGTTCAGATGGTGGAACAAGTTATCGAGGCGTATTTGCAAAAAGAGCAAAAAGAAAAAGCCGACGTATTTCTCAGAAACTTGTTGACCCATTTTGATCGAAAAACGATGACTGATCCGGATGCACTGCGACGGATTGCCATCCTTACCGATGCACTCGACGAAGAATGTGATGAATCCTATTCCAGGATACGTTTGGGCAAATAATCACTTTTCTAATCTATACCTACCCCATCTATGCAACATTATTTGGAGGCTACAATTGCCGAAACCATTGGACGAGCCAAACGGCTGAAAAAAAGTTTTCCCACACCACCACGCCTACATTTTCAGGCACTGGCTCAGCGATGTCTGGCTTTGATTGACGAAAATATTGACGACCTGCAAATTCTCTACTCAGCGCCGGAGTTTCAGGAAAGGAGCAATCAGTCAACAAGGTTAAAATTTATGAAAGCCAGAATTCGGGAAATAGACTTGATCGAAAATATCGCAGTTTCTGCGATAGCTCGGTGCATTGATGAGGATGAAAGGATAAATAAATTTGTGCAAGCGGTTTGCCAGGAAATAGCTTACCCACTCATTCCACCAACGGTTTCTGGCCTTTCTTCGGATTACTATCAAATTTACCCCAAATTCAACCTTTTGCTAGTGCCACTTTTGGAGTGTGACTTTTTACTGCATTTGCCCGATCTTTATCATGAATTGGCTCATCCATTGTTTTTGGAAAAAAATGATGACCGAGTTAAACCGTTTCAGGATGAAGCTGGAAGTTTACTTAATATGGTTATGGAGTACTTCGATCAGGTGATTACAGCAGACAAGCGAAACAATGGAGGCAGATATGCTCAACATTATGAGTCGTGGAAAACGAACTGGACCAGGTGGATACCTGAATTTTTCTGTGATATTTTTGGCGTTTGTACATCCGGTGCAGCCTATGGCTGGGCACATCTTCATCTTTCCATGAAACGCGGTGGCAATCCGTTTGAAGTACCGCTACATGGGAAATCTACGCATCCAAATGATGAAGCGCGAATGCAGGTCATCTTGCACGTTCTTGACTTCATGAAGCTCCATGACTCAAAAAATGCAATTGCAGAAAAATGGAAGTTGGTGCAGCAAATTCATACCAAGCAGCGCGATCAGACCTTTGATCTTCCGTATCCACCTGATATTGTAAAAGAATGTGCACTTCATGGGTTTCGTGCGGTCGTTAAAATAAAGTGTGTGATTGCCTCTAATCAACAAGGCACAATTTTCAAGACTCTAAATGAAGCATGGGACTTGTTTTGGAGCGATTATGCTTCATTTTTTGAGTGGGAAGAAAAGAAAGTGCAAGAACTTCAACAGTTATTTGCTATTAGCAGGTATTAACCTTCAAATTATATAGATTCAAAGGAGCGTTCACTGAATTGTGTTAAAAATATAAATAATTAATACATGCAAACAATTGAGTACTCTCGATTTAAAGAGAAGCCATTAAAAGGCAATATGATTTAAATCCTTGCAATGATAGACAGTATGGCTCGATGGCTCCTACCCCTCCAGCACCTCCCAATGCCCGCCCTTCGCACCTCCAACCCTTCTTAGCAAGTTTCCATTCTGCAAATTTTGCAAATTCCTTTCAATGGTACGTTCCGCAACGCCAATTTTTTGAGACAACTCAGGAATAGTGATGGTTCTATCCGCTTGGATCAGGGCAAGAATTTTCCCCGACGTTTTCCCCGACATTTTCCCCGACGCTTTCCCCGACGCTTTCCCCGACATTTTCTCCGGACCTCTTTTAAAATCAATCCGGAACCCCGAAAGATCATAAGAAAAAGCAGGTACCGGAAGCCCGGCCTCCTTGCATTCACGGATAATTTTCAGGGTACCCCGTCCCCAGGCTTCGATCAGCCCAGCCCTGAAAAATGCTGCGGCGATGTCGGGATTAAAGGGAACGGAAGGGTGTTCTTTTAAAAGATCGGCTACCGTCCAGGTTTCCGGCAATTGACCGGTGTTCCAAAAAGTGATCCGGTCGTCGTACACTTTGATCTGGATGGGATTGCCGGCGCCGTAATCTTTATGTGCGATGGCATTCAGCAAGGCTTCGCGGAGCGCCGGTTCGGGGTAGGGGTATTCTTCTATTCTACTGATGCCCGCGTAGCGAATTGCCGCTTCGAGGTACTTGGACAGGAGCAAGTCCATTGTCTTTTCAACCTGGTCAAACAAATGCCCATGAATTTCATCCTGAAAGCGCAAATCATCGTCCGTTCGGAAATACCCGATTTTGACATAAGCGCCGGTAAAGAATTGTTCGGGATCAGGATGGAAAAGCAGGATGGCGGCCCGCTTTAGGAATTCATTTTCTTTCAGGTGGAGCTTATTGATCAGGGTGTGATCGTCTTCCTGCAACACAGCTCCATCCAAACGTTTGGTTTGAGTGGCCTTTTTTCGGAAATACGCAAACGCAGCAGGGCTGAGGTCTGTTACCGAGACTTGGGGAACCGGAACGCTGTCCCAACGCTTGCCTTGCTTATGCAGGAGAAACCGATCCAGGGCAGTTCCCTTAAGTTCCTGTTTGGTACTTCCACTGCGGTAATGATACTGGCCTTTGTAGCTCACGGGGTAGGGATGGGGGGCAACTTCAACAGAAACCCAGTCTTTCCCATTTTCTGAATAGAGGTTGACATCCACAATAATGCCCAACACATCCCTGATTTTGTTGGGCAGGTCTTCCATCAGTTTTTGTGCGTCGCCTACGCCAACAACATTCCCGTCGTCATCTTTGCCAATTTCCAGCTTTCCGCCATTGGCGTTGGCAAAGCCGCATATCCATTTTAGGTATTCATCCCGCCAGGAGCTTTTCCATTCTATGTTTTGACTCTCATTCATGTTTAAGTAGTTAATTATTGCCTGGCTCTGGCTGAAGGATTACACAATCATTTGTTTAAGCATTTTTATAGCCTAAATACGCATTGTAAATGTGATTTTCGCAACCAATATACTATGAATTGAGGAGATAATCAAACTCGCTGGCTATGAGGAGAAAGGAGTTCATTGACTTGAATATAAGGTCTCATTGAACGATTTGATCAAATCGCTCATATTCAGGAGCGATTTCACAATATACAGGCTAAGAACATTGAAATGCAAAAGAGGTAGGTGAGAAATTTTTATTGCACGCTAATAAAATTCTAAAAATCAATCGATTACCCTTTTTAATAAATAAAAAGACTCGCCATTAATCCGAAGGTTTATTCCTTGATTCCTTTTACCATAAGCATACACAAACCCAGAACTGGAAGAAGTTTCTTCTATAGCGTTCTCTGAATTTAAAAGTCTGAATTCATGAGCATCACCTGTCTCTTCCCAATGAATTTCAAGCCAATCGAAGGAGTAGTCCTTAAACTGTAATTTGGCAGGCACTTTGTTATCTAAACCCAATTCATTGAGCTTATCCTCAAGTCCTTCTATGCCATAACCTTTGAAAAAAAATAGAACTGGGTTACTCATATCCCTAAAAGTTTGTTTGCAAGGAAAATGTATAATGGGAGTAATTAGTTCCCGCTAGATTGAAAAATGAATCAGGACTAACAGGATATGATGGTTAAGATAGAACTTGAAGAAGCATGAAGGATATATGCCGATTTTGTTGTTCAAGAACAGTAAGCCTCTTACTAGAAAATGGTTGTCCTCTTAACCACTCCTTAACCAATTCCCACTTATAATGGTCTCGTCCAAATCATTTTGGGTGTGGGACATGAGCCGGAAGCCGGATGACGAAAAAAATGGCCAGTCATCAGCCAGGACTTTAACAGAAATTTTTCAGGCAGAGCGCCTGAACCTGTCCGGCCAGTTGGACAATTCCATTTTTGCACGTGAACAACGCTTGGCCAAAATCCTGGAAATCGAAAACCTGGAGATCAAGGCGATGACCGGCCAGGATGGAAACGAAGACGGGACAATCCTGATCGGCGGGATTCCAAGCAAGTACAAAAAGCCGGTGGACCATAGGGCGTTTTCAAAAGACGGAAAGAAAAAAGACCAGGCGCTTTGGAACCTGATTTATCAACAAACCATCGAAAATGCGCTTAAAAGCATTAACGAGATGGAAGCATACCACCAGGAAAGAATGGAATGGTTTACCCGGCAACTCAACGAAATTCGCCTGTTGCTGGAAGAGCTCTCGGCGACCGGGCAGGCATTGAACCAGGAACAGCATTTTTTCACTGAATTTGGAAAATTCAACCTCAATGAAAACGGGCATTTCAAAAATGAAAAAACAGAAGCAGCGCTAAAGGCCTGGGAAGCCCGAACCGGAAAGCCGGTTGATCGCAACAACCCGGCTTGTTACCTCACTTTGTTGGAAATTGGCCAGGACGTGGAAATCCAGATCGGCGAATTGGAACAAACGCAAGCCGGGCATCAACAAGATTATGAGCGCCACAAAGCAAACCGGGAAGAAGCAGGGCGCATCCGGGATATGCTGGAAAGCGACGATCCGGAACAAATCGAGTTGGCGCTGGAAAAAATGGAGCACCTGCAAAATGATTTGAGGGTTGAAATGACGCTGGCTGTTCCAGCAGGAAATCTAAAATTGGTCAATGAACAGCCAGAACCAGGCCAGATAGAAATGAAAGAACAGGCACGAGCTCAAGCCAGTTTTGCCTTTGATTTCCCACCGCTTCATGCAGCATTCGATAGAGCGACATTGAACGAAAGTCCTGAAACGGGTCAAACCCGGAGTGAAAACCCCATCGCGAAAAAAACGCCCGCGCCGGTTCCCTTCAAGCATTAATTGTTGCCATTATCCTGTTTTCTTAGCAGGGGGGTGATGTGTTCCTGGTAAGCATCACGCACCAGCTTGAACAGCGACAGTTTTGTATCGGCATCCGCTTTGGCTTCCTCGATGACAGCATAAACCTGGCCGTTTGAAAAAATACTGATAACGGGGTCATATTCGTTAGAAAAATTGCTGCCCAGGATCAGGCCGATCCGCTCAAACTTGTTGAGCATGAGGGCTCTCATATTGCCTTCAACCTCATCAATCAGGGTCTTATCTCCGCCGCGCACCAGGACAACCACGACGCTTTGACGCGAAGCGGAAAGCCCGGCTGCAACTGCCGAAGCGGCTGGTTCATGCCGCAAGTCGTATAGCTGTACGAGTGGCGCTTTGCCGGATGCAGGTGCATGAGTCGGTTGCGCAATACCCATATCAAAGGCTGCCGCGATTAGCGCTAAAACGCACCCAAATTGCATAGAAACGTGGACTTTCATCGTGTGACGATTTGATAAGTAACGAGGGCAAAGGTATAAAAAAGATGCTTAATAGCAGTATTTTATTAGCGGTACCTCAAAAAGAGCTATTGTTATTCCTTTGCATCATGACACCGCATGATGACTATACAGAACGGCAACTTAAAAATTTGGGAAAACGCCTGAAAGCGCTTCGCAAAGCGAAGGGTTACAGCAATTATGAACAGTTTGCGTTTACCCATGAAATCAACCGTTCTCAGTACGGTCGGTATGAGAATGGAGAAGATCTGCGGTTCAGCAGCTTGCTAAAGGTACTCGCAGCCTTGGATGTGTCTTTGGCGGAGTTTTTTGGCGAAGGCTTTGACGCTGGCGAAAAGAAAAAGTAGCGCTGTGAGGTTGCCAGTTTTCAATAATGTATACAGTTTCAAATTCCGTTGATTAACTCCGGCAGTATCCTGATAAATACTGCCGTCATCAGATACATTTCCTGCCTTTGATGTCGCTGCGGCCAAACCGCAGCGACCGCGATTTTTGCAAATACATTGTTATTGAAATTCGACAAAAAAGCCCTGCTTTCTAAAAGCAAGGCTCTGCAAAGGGCAAAAGTACATTTACGCCTTCATCCTGCCATACGTGCCAAGTATAAAATCGGCGGCTTTCTGCGCCTCTGCCGAGGCTTTGAAAATGAATGTTTTGTCCTTTTTCAGCACCTTTAGCCAGCCCTGAATATAGGCTGCGGCATTGTCCATGACGGGTTGGTAGTCAATCCCGACACTTGCGCAAAGGAAGGATGCGCCGATTTCTGCGACCAATTCCTCTTCGCTGTATGCCTCGCTTCCAAATTTCGTTGGATTGGAGATAGCAGGGCGGGCAAGGCGTTTTTCATGGCCGGTTGCGTGGCATAGCTCATGAAAAAAGGTAGCGTAATAATCTTCCGGCGTTTGAAATTGGCATATTTCTGCCATGTTCACATAGTCCTGAACGGAATTGTAATAGCATCGGTTGCTATCGTATTCCACAACCTCCGGCGGCTGCGGCATTGCCCGGATGATGTTTTCGCATTTTTCAATTTTTTCATGCGCTTGCAAATCAACGCCGGGGTAAGTGAATTCAATTCCTTCGATGTCCGCCACATTAAAGACGTTGTAATACTTCAAAAAGCGGAAAACCTGAACCTCTTTGCGGTTCATACTACCGGCTTCCTCTGCGGATAGTTTGTTTCCGCTTTTGTCCTTAAACACGACATTGAAGTACATCACCATTTCGGCTTTTGCGCCTTTGCGAATGCTGCCGTTTTGTTCCTTGATCTGCTTGAAAGTCATAAAGCAGGGGATGGAATGGTCGGTATTGTTCATCAGGATCAGGTTAATGCCCGTGTAAATATGGCCGGTTGCGTAGTTGCGCGCCAGGCCGTAACCGCTCCACGGCTTGCGCCAGGGGATGGTTCCGCATTCCAGCATAGCGATGATTTTTTCCGTGACCTTTGTGTAAAGATCGGTTTGGATGGCTGATTTTGTTTGTGTTGTCATGGCTTGTTCCTTTTAAAAGTGAATAAATGAATGGGGTATGCGCGTCATACCCCTTGCCTCCCGGCGAGGGTGGGGGTGCAACGGTCAAGGGGAGGGGGATCACCCGGTTTGCAGGGGCTTGCCCCGAAAATCGGGGACACCCCTTGACCGGCGCTGGGGGCAAAGCCCCAAGCTTTTTTTTACATCAGGCTTTCATCGGCAAAGGAAAAATACCCGTCGTGTGGAGTCAGGATCAGGTGATCGAGGACGGCTATATCCAGCACCACGCCGCACTTTTTAAGTTTTTTAGTCAGTTCCAAATCCTGAGTACTGGGCTGTAAATTGCCCGATGGGTGATTGTGCGCCAAAATGACGGAAGAAGCGTTTGCTTTCAACGCAGCGGCAAAGACGATTTTGGCATCAACGACCGTTCCGGCCACGCCGCCTTTGGAGACATTGTACATCCCCAACACCCTGTTGGAGCGGTTCAAAAACAGCAGGTTGAATTCTTCCTGAAACTCGATCAGGTCGCTCCAATTGGAAGCCAGCACTTGAAAAGCGTCCTGCGAACTGGCGATCTGCGGGCGCTGCGAGGCTTTAACCCGGGTACGGTAACAAAGGCTGATTTCCGCGACTTGTAAGAAATTTTCCCGTTTCATAAATTTCTGATTTTGTTGGCCTTATTGCCGGTTCATAATTAGGAAACTCCCTAAACCGGGAGTGGAAGGCGGGAAGACCGGCGAGCCGTTTTCGACTCTTTGCGCCGGATTCTTAATTGAGGTTGCCTCCCTTTTTGCGGAAACTGGCCACAGGCGGCATTGCAGGCAAGGGCAAGGGACGGGAAGTATTTTTTGACGGCACCGGCAATAAAATGCGCACCCGGAGGCATCGCCGTACCTTGCGCTTGCACTGCCCCGCAGGGTGCCGCTTATCTTTGTGGACAGTGAAAAAGGGAGGCGACAATCAAGGAAGCGCCGGATAGCGACAAAACGGCAGGACGGGCGATCTTCCTGCCTGAAGCAGCCCCATCAATTTGCCGATTGCCCCTTGGTGCCTGACCTGGCGGCTGTTTTTGCAATGCTCATTGGCGCAAAAATGGTGACAGGTTAGGGGGGGATGAGGGGAATTGAAAGAGGGGGTTGCGTGAGGAAAGAAAATTGCAAGCTTGGATAGGCCAAATTGATAGGTAGCAAAACTTATTTTTCTTTAGTGTATTAAAGCTTTTTGTTTGTCTGAGGCTTTATCTATATCCACTCACCAAGTCTTGAGGACGCTGAAATACGAAGACAATAGCACGATGGAAAACAAATGTTGACATCAGGTTGTGCTTGAGAGGGGTTTTGGCACTAGACAAGATTTCTGGGGCGGTATCGTTTAGCGGGTTTTCTAACAATAAAAATGGAAAAATCTTTGATAAAACAATAAAATAAAACGATTAACGTATATATGCATTATAGTGATCAACCCATTAAAACTTCAAATTAAAACCTAATGTTAATCAACCAAAAAACCCTAGACCGTTTGCGGTCAACTCAAAAGCGCTTTGAAAAGCGGCAACCTGAATCTTCCCGCTCAATCATTGCTCCAGAGGAACCAGAAAAACTGGTCAAACCCTCCCAAGTTTTAGATTTTATCCACTACAACCACATTGAAGTAAAAGATTTTATTGGTGACGTGCGTACGAAGGAACGGGTCATCAACAAAAACGACTTACTACCCATCAATTTTTTCCACAAGGGCATAAAGCTTTCTAAGGCCGTGGGACGAGTAACAATTATTTCGGATAGTGGAGAAGAAGAAGGCTTTGGAACGGGCTTCTTGATTGGTCGCAATTTATTGATGACTAACAACCACGTATTGGACACAAAAGAGGTTACACAAAACAGCATCATTGAATTTGAGTACGAGTTGGACGAAAACAACAGTACCAAAAGCTCGGTGTCCTTTAGACTTGATCCAGTCAAACTCTTTTTTACCTCCCCAGACCTCGACTTTACGATCGTTTACGTAGTTGATGACTCCATCACCGGAGGAAAAACAATTACCGACTACGGCTCCATTCCACTCATTGCCCAAGTAGGTAAAATCACTACTGAGAGCAGTGTTTCGATCATTCAGCACCCTAGCGGGCGTCGCAAAAGTATAGCACTGCGCAACAATACAGTGAAAGATATTTTAGACCATTTTTTGCACTACGAAACAGATACAGAACCTGGTTCATCTGGATCTCCTGTTTTCAATGATACTTGGGAAATTGTAGCAATCCATCATTCTGGAGTTCCACGAAGAAATGCCCAAGGACAAATTCTCACCAAAGCGGGAACTGTAATCGGGCCAGGAGATGATGAGGACGATATCGACTGGATTGCTAATGAGGGCGTTCGCATCAGCAGCATCCTTAAGCATGTACAAGCCGAAGCAAATGCACAACAAAAGATATTGCTAAAGGAGATATTGCAAAATTTACCCCCTGAAAGCAACAATGATGGGAATACCGGAAGCGGAAATAATGGTACAGGGAATAATACTAGCTATTACGATGCCCCAAAAGATAAGGAACTCAAGTTGGTTTATTATGCAACAACTCCCCTCGACAATGGTGATTTATTTGAGCGCCTAAATGAATTGATCAGTAAAACCCATAAGAAAAAACTGGATTATACACCTTCTAAATATTTGTATCCAGACGTCGACAAACAGCCAAACGGAAAGGTAGCCAGCGTATACTCTGGCAAGGAATACAGCGCCGAAGAATTCATCCTGGCAGATGAGCAAGTAGATGCCAAACGGAGAATGCTGTTTTTAGAACTGTCCAAAAACGAGAACCTGGTTCGTATAGAGGACTATCAGGCTCAATTGGAATCGCTGGAAGCATCCTTGCCCTACAATTGTGAGCATGTAGTCCCTCAATCCTGGTTCAACAAAAGCAATCCGATGCGGGGTGATTTACACCACCTCTTTGCCTGCGAAAGCAATTGTAACAGCTTCAGAAGTAATATACCATATTTTGACTTTGCAGACTTTGACCCTCAGGTGAATCCTGCAGAAGTTGTTCGGGACGAGTGCGGTAAAAGAGAAAGCACCCGTTTTGAACCACAGTTCAACCAAGGGGCTGTGGCCCGGGCTACCTTGTATTTCTTGTTGCGCTATCCAGGAAATATCAAAAGCAACTACGATAAAAATAGACTAGAGGTGCTGATTTCCTGGCATAAGAAGTTTCCAGTTACGGACTACGAGCGCCGTAGAAACTGGAAGATCGCACAGATGCAAGGTAATCGCAACCCGCTAATTGACTTCCCAGAATTAGTAGATCGAATCAATCTTGAAAAAGGATTGTAGAAGGAATGCAAATTGCAGAGCGTAGTTGAAAAGGTCTTTTTTGTTATTTTTTGATCACAAGTACTCCTTCCGCAATAAATTTTAGTATAAATTCTAATGCCATAACCTTTCATTATGCGTTTCAAATCAAAAACCAAAAACGGATTTACAGTATACGCGGTCAGTGGTACCGACACTGTATCTTTTGCCATCGACTTCAACCGCAATAAAGCCGCTGGGCTATTGGGCTTTGCTGTGGAGCGACAGGACCTCACCGAAAACGAGCGATACTTCATGCGAGGGTTCAAAGTATTTGAGGTATTAGTGCCAAAGCCTGATTCGGATATGGTAGTGAGTACTTTTGAGCACCCTGTACAAAGTTTTGTCTGGGATGACTTTACTGCTAAACCGGAACATGAATACATCTACTACTTTTACCCTTTAAAAGGCACACCGAAAAGCCTGGATCGCAGTTTAAAGGCCATAGAAATTAAGGTAAAAACCGAAATCTTGTTTGCCCCAGATGCTGAACACCATGTATTTTTCAATCGCGGAGTAGCCAGTAGCCAGGCGTATAAAATCCGGTTTGACAACAAGGCTCCCGATCAACTGGAAGGTGCCAAAAAACAGGAGGCCTACGATTGGCTGAGCCGAAATTTAGATAACGCGCTGTATGCTTTTATTGACAAAGCGCAGGCGGGGGATCAATTACTGGGGTGTTTCTATGAATTTCATTACTCTCCAGTATTAAAAGCGTTCAAAGCTGCGCTAGACCGAGGAGTAGATGTGCAAGTGGTCATTGACGCCAAAGCAAACGCACAAGATTTTCCTCGGAAAAAGAACTTGGAGACTTTAACTGAAGTAGGCTTTCCTCTCGATAGGATACATCAGCGTAGCGCCAACCCGAGCTACATTCAGCACAATAAATTTGCAGTGTGGATGAAAGCCGGAGTTCCCCAGGAAGTCTGGACCGGTTCGACCAACATTTCTGAAGGAGGGATATTTGGCCACACCAACGTTGGGCATTGGATCGTGAATAAGTCAATAGCCGAAAAGTATCGAGGATACTGGGAACTGTTGAAAAACAACGGAATGGGTGGAGCATTCAAGACAGCAGTGGTGGCACTCAGTGGAGATTTGGACATAGGAATGGTAAAGGCCCTACCAAACGGGACTGTATCTATTTTTAGTCCGCGCAACAAAAAAACGATGCTAAACACTTATGTTGACTTGATTGATCAAATGGAGCAGTTGGGTTGCATCACCTTGGCATTTGGCGTTAGCAAAGTGTTTAAAGACAAGTTGCAGTACCACACGCCTCAAAGTCCGATCCTGTTCATGTTGCTGGAAAAACCTGATGTAGCTAATAAAAAGAAACCAGCAGCATTTATAAAATTGGACTGGCATCAAAACATCTATCAGTCCGTAGGCTCGGCCATCAAAGATGGACTAAACCGATGGGTAAAAGAAACCAACCAAAAAATGATGGGGCTGAACAATCACGTGGTGTATATCCACTCGAAGTTCTTACTGCATGATCCACTGGGTGATGCGCCGATTGTGGTAACAGGATCGGCCAATTTCAGCGAACCGTCAACCGTCTCCAACGACGAAAACATGGTGATCATAAAAGGGGATATGCGAGTAGCAGACATTTACTTTACGGAGTTCAACCGCTTGTTCAACCACTACTACTTCCGCTTGGTGTACAACAAATCACTAGAGCAAAACCGTCAATCAACCGAGCAGAGCTTGTTTTTGAAAGAAGATGATTCTTGGTTAGAGAAATACAAAGTCGGGAGTTTAAGATACAAGCGGATAAAACTATATAAAGAGATGAAGGGATTCTAGTATCTTGAAGATTCACGCTATATCTGTGTAATAAGATTTTATTGACATCGAACACATTTTGTATATTTAAAAACTAAAATATTTTACTACAATGGCAAAACAAAGCACCCAAAAGGCCTCAAGCACAGCAGGTCAAGATGTTTGGTTTCATGTATTGAAGTGCCGTCCAGAAAAATACCAAAGTAACAACAACCACTTTCAGGTATTGGTAAACAGCAACGGACAGAAATTTTGGTTCACCGTTAACGTACGTTATACCGTTCCAGTAGGTCAGAAAGCAACAGACAATGTAATGTACTCGATTGTAGATTCGTACACCCACCCCATCACTGCGGCAATTAAAGCGCAAGCGTTACCCTGGGGTTTTACCGAGATCAAAGAAACGCCAGGTGGCATTGCACTAGACTACGTAAGGGGTAGTTTACTACCCCTTAATGATCTGAAAGTATTGAGCAATGCCAATTCTACATTTACAGACCTCAGTTCGATGTTGGGCTCGTATATCGACCAAGCCCGACGCAATACGGATATTGAGGTGTATGCTTTTGGATCGAAATTTCCACTGCCAAGTGACAACCGAAAAGGATCAAATCCATTTAACCTCAACCCAAACATTGGACTGCATGATGTGCACATGAATCAAGGTAGTATTGGTAATTACGCCAAAAGCAATGCACCCTGGCAGGATGGCGCACTATTTTTCCATAATACTGCAACGGATCAATGGACGGCCATATTTTTAGCTTTTGAAACTCAGGTTAAAACCCTGTTGTCCAAGACTCCAATAGAACCAAGAAAAGGCACCACAGTGCGGGAAGACGGGGTAGTGCGAATTTTAGCTGCTTTGGTCAATCCTTCGGGCAATGAAAGAGTGGGCGAGTTCATTTATCTGGCAAATACGACAAATGAGACTATTCGTTTGGATGGATGGACAATCGAAGATCGGCAGCGCCGTCGACAGTCATTGAATGGCATAGAAGTACCAGCCTTGGAAGTCACCAAAGTTTTTCTGAATGCAGGTACTGCGCAACTTGGAAACGGTGGTGGTGTGATTACACTTTATGATAACCAGGACAAAAAAGTAGCCGCAGCAACGTATACCGAAGCAGATGGAAAAGCAGAAGATCGCTTGGTGGTATTTTAAACAAGTTAGAAGAAAGTTCCACATGATCGTTGCACCTAACGATCATGTGGAAATTCTCTGTTGTATCCAGCAATTTGTTCTTCCTTCAGATGGGAACAAATAAATCAGGTTCTTCCCCCACCCTGATGGCACAGGTTAATGTTGAGAAGCCCTCCCGTCTTGGTTATTGTTTGCTATGAGGGTGGAAAGCTCTGTTTATTAATGGTTTTGCTACATATTCTTTGAATGTCTTTGTAAGCAGAGATTGGCCGTAGCGATCCGATTTTGCATATACCCGTATATAAAAGCAGGGACAATGGCGACGGCGGTACTCATTTCAAAGCAATTGACTAACACATACCAGTCGCAACAAATCATTATTACGGTCAATGGAAATAAAATGTGATAATGTATCTTATGGAAATGGAAACAAGAATACCGAATAAGATCAAATACTTACTATTTTTAAGGCATGCCTAATATGTAATAGGATATAGCATGGGCTATTTCCTTGGATGCTAATTTAGCCATTTTTCACAGTTTTCTTCAATTTTAGCCTCAATTGCCTTATAGATGATTTTACAGGTGTTTTCGCTTTCAAGATTGTTCTCAAATGGGTATTTATGAATTTTTTTGTGCAAGCCTTCCATACGCTCGGAAATAGCTCCTAATTCATAAAACATCATCACTACTTTACAATAGGCCATTGCCCAGCCAAGCTGAACAAGCGAGTAAGAGCCGAGATTCGTTTTGGTATAAATCAAGACAAATATTCTTGTTTTTTTTAATTTTTCAAGGATGACACTCATGGCAACTTCCGGATTTCGATCATGAGCGTTGCCATAGTAGATATTTATTTTCCCTTTAAATTTTTGATTTAACCTTTGGACAATTTTTTCAATTGCAAGGTTGTTTTTTTTATAAACATCTTCTTCAAGAGAAAGGCCAGGATATGCAATGAAAATAGTGGGGGCGTTTTCCTCAAAAAAGCGTGTAGACCAATCTTCTCCCTGGTTTTCATGTAAAAAACTGCGCAATCCCTCAAGGCTGAAAATCTTGTTAGATATTTTCTGATAGTTATAACGTCGAGGGGATAGAAAGCTCCGTATAGCCGGATCAATAGAATAAAATAACTCTTTATTATTAAATGATGAAAGTACGGCCGGTTTGATATCCTCTCCTCTGGCAAGTTCCATGACAACTGTGCCTCGGACAACGTGATCGTTTTCATACGTTATATAAGATCCAATGAAAATCTCGAATCCAGAGGAAATATATCGAACCTTAATATGCAGCTTTCGATCTCCATGTGCAGTTTCTAATTCAAGGAAGCAGGCGTAATTGTAAATTAAGCTGTATTGCCCTTTTTCATAATCTAAATGTACTCCATACCCAAGATTTTTCAAATCAACATGGTTTTTTGAAACTGTATTTAACACGACACGTCCTATGGCTGGCTCTCTTCCTGTTTCGTCATCAATTAGAAAAAAATACACATACCATTTTTGACCTTCAAAAGGGTCAATATTTTTCGAATATTGTACATAATAATCAGTAATAGCCTGTGAATAGATCATTACAGTATTTTCGACTTCCTCCAGTTTTTCTTCGATTTCACTTTCCTGAATGCCTCCAATTTTTATTTTACTTTTCAAATCCTTTAGCTTGTCGATCCAGTTATAAACAGAAGTCCTACCCATGCCCAAGCGTCTAAGATGGTTCCCCTGGTACATGCCCTTGGCTTGTGATTGCTTCAACCAATCGTCAAAGCTATTTGCCCTATCCTTGATCCTTTTCTGATTTTGATGAATCTGCTCAAGGGTCTCATTAATTCTGGCGAGATGTTGGTCTTTTTTCATAAGCTGATAGCAGTATTAGTAATACAATGGATTCAACTGGACTAAATTGGACTGAAGACAATCCAATTGGATTCAACTGAATATGAATAGCTTAGGTATTGAAATGTAAAAAAAGCCTCTTTAGCTTTGTAGCAAAAATAATCATAATCTTACACTAAAGCATCATGGACTCCACAATCTGACCTTTCCTTTAATTGATCCTCTAGTTGGATAGTCAATTGGAAGGCTCTCTTTATTGCATCGAATAATCAAAATTCAAAATTTATCAATCATGAAAAATTTTCACATCGTTTTCCAAAATCAGGCCAATACTATCCGATTGTTTGTAGGACTTGGCCTAATCATTTTTACATTATTTTCATGTTACAAGGAGCATGATCCTGTAGAAAAAGTTGAACGAAAGCAGACGGTCTATCCTGATACTGTAAAAACAGGATATGACCTCCATTTGTGTTCTTTACGAGAAAATGACTGGCATCCGATACCTCAAAGGGACATCAAGTTATACAAAAACCTGGAGTTTGAAATGTATACAAGTGGCAAATTGAAAGCTAAAGGCAGGTATAGCGTAAAAAATGATAAAGTCACATTTATCTTTAATTCCGAAAACTTCAAGGACACTTGCAGGGCATTTTATCGGAAAGAAAATCAAACATGGCAATTCTGGATAGGGCAACCAGCAAGCTTGTTTGTTAACAAACAGGACTATCTTAAAATAGGAGTAGAGGAAGCAAGAAAGCAATTATCGAAAGTCATTTGGCGCAATAGTGCGGATAGCGCCGGGAAAGAATATATTGTCATAGAAAATCGTGGAAAATTCAAGTGGGATGGTTTTGCTTTATGCATCAATAGTAAAACATGCGATTTACCTTTCATTCTCAGAAACAAAGCTGCTTTTCGCTATCCAAAATTCGATGGTGTATGGTCTTCTGTTAGCCTTGGTCAGGGAATGAAGAATAGGGTCAAGCTTGAAGAGGCTGTTCAGAAGCACGGCGAAATATTTGACACCAAACGCCTTTCAATCATGGAAATATATATAAAGGCGAAGCTTACTTGTTTAGGGGAGATTATTGAGGTTGATTACGTGCCTATCAGCAACGCGGGAAATTAAAATGTAAAAAGCCGAAGGGTTCTCTTAGTGGGAGTGAAATTCAGCAAGCAAAGAAGAAAGCCCTTCGGCTTAGCCTTCCAAGGTGATTTGCCATTTAGCCACATCAAATTTACAACAATGGGAATACGAGAATTCTACAAATTTTATCCGGGCAGTACCTGGATAAAACGCACTGGCCATTTGATCGTGATGTGTACCATTGGCGCAAATATTTTTCTGAACGAGATTCAGGACATCTTGCTGCAAAAGAGCGAAGATTTATTGGCCAAAACTCAACTTTTTACCAGGTCGGTTTCAGCACAAGCGGACACAGTCGAAGCCACGGTTGTGCCTACGCTAAAAGTGATTGAACAATACAATTTGCAATCGGCCATTGAATATTACATTAGGGAATTTTTTAGCATTCCGATAAGAGTCCCAAAATCGGAAAACGTCACCGAAACAGTACGCCAAGTCAGGGAATTGGATCGTAAAACAACTGAGAACACGCCCATCTTTAAATTGGCAGCTCAGGTTATTCGTTGGACGAGTATACTGATCTGGTTCCCTGTTTTGTTCGTCGCGGTACCCTGGCTTTTGCTCGACCTCCTGCTCGGCAAAGAAGATGAAAGGCGATATACCTTTTACGGGCTACTTATTGCCTCCGTAGTTAACATTATCATATACCACCTTATGCGTGCAGCGACCTCTGAGTATATCAACTCATTCGCCATGACAATATAAAAAATGCACAATGAATGTCTCTGCTGAAACACTCGTCTGGCTATTTGCCATTATGGGAGCGCTGCGAGTTGCGATCATTCTTCGAAAGAGGGAGGTGTCCTACAGCCAATATAAATGGTGGGCCAAAAGAATAGCCTTCCTGATAATTTGGTTGCTGGCTATCTACGGTTTTATTGCTTATAGCAAGGTTAAATCAGTAACCGAGGTTTTAAATGATAGATATGTTTGGATAGTAGCTGAAGGGGGTGGCTTTTGGCTTAGAAAAGAGCCCCATGAGAATGCAGAAATTGTACAAGATTCGATTTATAACAACCTGATATTGGTGCCAACTGGCAAAAGAGTGACCGTCCTAGAACGAGGTCTGAATCCCGAAAATATTGACGGCCAATCAGGGGCCTGGTGCAAAATCGAATATAACGGACATCAAGGCTATTGTTTCGACGCATGGCTGCTTTCGGAATCAGAGGTGATTGAACTCGTCCAGTCTTATATCTCGTATCTCGCCGAAGAAAACAAAGAGAAGGCATGTGCGCTTCAGACTTATTGGCCGGATTGTGAACAATTCGCTTCACCGGCACACTTTGGAGGAATAATCGAGACAGAGATAATATCCTCTTCTTTTAGCTCAGTAGCAAGAGAAGGCGCAGCATGGGTGTGTGTTATCTATCGTGCTTTTGATGCTAAAAATGAGGAGTACATAAAGACAATTAACGGGCTTGTTTGCGATAAGCCGGGAATTGTATATGAAGAAAATTTTCTAGTAAAAAGGCAGTTATCTGGTGATTTTAAAATTGTCAGTTTCAATAGGCTAAAGCTACGATGCCCTGATTAAAGGTGGCACTTCTAAGTACTGTATTCTGCGAAATCTATAAAACTCTCTTTCGCCATGTTCGGAAAAAAGAAGACTTCCTATGAACTGTTTGAAGCTCAACTCGACCAGGTGCTATTTTATTGGCCAGTAAAAGGCGGCAAAGCCGAACCTGTCCGGATAGCCGACCTGATGCGTGGCATCATGGTATTCGGCGGCACGGGCAGCGGGAAATCGAGCGGCTCAGGCAACACCATCTCCAAGGCATTATTGAAGCAGGGATTTGGGGCTTTGGTGTTGTGCGCCAAACCCGATGAAGGGCCAAGATGGAAAAGGTACATTCAAAAAATAGGCCGGGAAAAAGACTTGGTTTATTTCAATGAAAAAAGCGGGTTGCAGTTCAATCCGATCCTTTATGAATACAGTCGCGGTGGCGACGGAGCCGGTGAAACCCTAAACCTGGTTGAGCTGATTATGAATATCCACCTGCTTGGACAGAATTTCATGTCTGGCAGTGGCGGTGGCGGAAGCAACGAGGGGTTCTGGGAAAACGCATTAAGACGCTGTATAAGCCGCTCGATTGACTTGCTCAAACTGGCCGGGGAGCCAGTGAGCATCATCAATATGCGAAAAATCATGGTCAGCGCCCTGGATAAGGAAAGCGTGAAAGACTACTACCGCCTTATAAATGAACTCAAACATGGCGATGAACAGGCAAAACTGAATGCCAACGAAAAGATTACGGCCAAAAGGGGGAAAAATTACTGTTTGCATTGCCTCATCGAAGCCAATGTAAATTTCAAAAGAAAAGCGGTAAAAAACGACAGGGAAGAAGCTGCTTTTGAGTTGGCACTCAACTACTTTTTCAGAGAGTTTGCCAATCTCTCCGAACGCACCCGGTCAACAATAGAAGAGTTTTTTTACGGCCTGGTTGAACCCTTTCTAAGCGGTATTCTGAAAGACCATTTTGGCCAGGGGATAAGCCCGGAATTGTGGCCGGAGATGACGTTTAAAGAGAACAAAATCATCATCCTCGATTTTCCGGTCAAGGACTATCTCGTGGCAGGCATCTATGCCCAGGGACTGTACAAATACATGTGGCAGCAAGCGATGGAGCGAAGAAGGCCATTGGACGCGGATGTGGATGGCAATCAGAATCCTGTGTTTTTATGGGTTGATGAATGCCAGTATTTCATCAACCCCAATTATGACACCATGTTCCAAACCACTGCCAGGAGTTCTTTAGTAAGTACGATCTACCTGACGCAAAGCTTACACAACATTGTTTTTACAATGGGCAGTAATAGCCCTGAAGCCAGAGCCAAAGGCCTGCTGGCAAATATGGGCACTAAGATTTTTCATGCCAATAGTGATTTCGACACCAACCAGTGGGCAGCCAATATGATCGGGCATGACATTGCTGTACTCGCCTCATTAGGCGCACAGCTCGGCCCGGGGCAAGCAGGATCGCTTTCTGAACAAATACTTATGCAGGTGCAACCTCATGAATTCACAACCCTCAAATATGGCCGAAAGGAGAACAACAAAAAGGTTGAAGCTTATATCATAAAGACCGGCCCCTGGGCGCACACGAAGAAGAACTATGTCCTCACTGAATTTGAACAAGATTAACCAATCCAAAATCGAACAGTTATGGCGAATTCAAAGCGATTGGCGGACTACCGGCACTTAGTTCCGCTTTATGGAGATATTACCCTGTTTACCGCTTTTTTTAAGGGGGAACTATGGGTCAAACAGTACCAGATTTGGATAAAAGGAGATAAGGCCACGGCCTTATTGAGTCTGGGAAAATTATTTGGGTTTTTCATAGCCGTGTATGCCTTTCCCGTCCGGGTCTTTCTTCGATACCGGCATGGTATTTTTACCATCGGGTGGTTTTTAACGGCATATACCGCCTTAACCATTGTGTTTTTCAACTGGGCAGGCAGAGGTTATAGATGGCCGCCACTTTACACTTTGTATTATCCCTTCCGTAAGGTGGTTGTGCTAATTTTTAACCCTAATGCACTTCCATGGTGGCCAGATATGATCACCCGAATGCATTCCCAGAATCTCTGGTGGTTTTGCCTGGCTTTTTGTGCTCTGGCAACCATCCATATTCTGATTTCCTATTTTACCGTTAAAGGAGATGAACAGGATATCAGGCGCGGAACTCCTGCTTTGTGGAAATTAGCAGCTCTATTTTTCAAAAGACTTCAGGATAAAGACCGATTGGCGATCTGGTGGATTTTAGAATCCTTGCTTTTGGGCGGCATTGGCGCTTACCTGTTTTTCGGTTTTCATGATCGTGCGCTTGGCATGTTTCTGATTTATGCATCGGCTTGTCATTTTGCTTTAGAATGCTACGAGTCCATAGGACTGGCAAGGTTCATATCAAGGTGAACCGATTTGATCCCGGATTGGCATCAGGCACCTGTAATGCTGATCCGGGTCTGCTTTTTCTATGCTGTAAGTTCTCGCTTCCGCATTACCCCCCTCCTCCTTTCCTTCTATTTGATCTTTCGGAATTTCAACTGACCCGCCAAAGAAAATCCGGGAAAACCTAAATCAACCTACAATCAAGAGTTGCACACAGGCTCCGAAGCGCCTTATTCTTGTCCTAAGGTTTTTCTTAGACGAGACGTCTGCATTTCATTTTAATATTTATTCTATGCTTCGGATTACCGTCAGCAAAGGCGCAAAATCTGCCGTCAATTATTTCAGGGATGCCCTGTCAAAGCAGGATTATTATTCTGAGCATTCCAAAGTCATGGGGCAATGGCATGGAAAAACAGCGCAACACATCGGCTTGTCAACCCAGGTTTCAGAGCAAGATTTTGATCGTATGGTACACAATCGCCATCCGGTTAGTGGGGAAAAAATAACCATCCGTGATGCGGCGAACAGAAGGGCTGGATACGATTTTACGTTCAATGCCCCAAAGTCGGTCAGCGTTGTGGAAGCGATTACCAAAGATGAAGCGATCCGGGAAGCCCATCGCACCGCCATCGAGCGCGCCATGCAGGAAGTGGAGGCCAATATGCAAGTGCAGGTTGGCCAGGGGAAAAACAAACGCTATCAAACGACCGGCAACATGGCCTATGCCGCTTTCGAGCATTATGTAACCAGGCCGGTCGAATATGAGACTGAAAAAGGCAGGCAATTTGTCCCCGACCCGCACCTGCACACCCATTGTTTTGTAATCAACGCGACCTGGAATGAAAAAAATGAGCGTTTTCAAGCCATCGAGGTCGGCAACATCAAGAAGAATGCCCCCTACTATGAAGCGCTCTACCACAGTCACCTGGCGCACCAATTGCAGGAAGCCGGGTACGAAATCGAGCGCACGAAGAACAGCTTCGAGATCAAAGGCATCTCGCGGGAAACAATTGAGAAGTATTCCAACCGCACGCTGGAAATCGAAAAAACCGTCAAAGAAAAAGGCTTGGATTGGGCCGAGGACAAAGCCGAACTGGGTGCAAAAACCCGTAACAATAAAAACAAAAGCATCTCAGAAACGCAAATGGATGCGGAATGGTCTGCCCGGCTGACGCTCCAGGAGCGCTTTACCATCCATAGCGCCAAAGGAGCCAAAGGGGCCGCAAGCGGCCCTGCTGTTGAAAAGAAAACGGATGGTCTCACCCCGGAAATGGCTATTGACCAGGCTTTGCAACACTTCATGGAAAGGAAAAGCGCCGTCACAGAAAAACAGGTTTTGGGTTATGCCCTGAAACTGGGCATTGACCGGCTTAACCCCGAAGCGGTTAGTGCCGAATTAGACCGGCGAAAAGGCCGGGATGTTTTTACCGGCGAAAAAAATTCTGACACCTACATCACGACCCGGGAAGCCCTCCTTGCAGAAGACAAAATGAAGGAGTTCGTCGTCTCTACAAGGTCAAAATTCCAGGGCATCAACCCGGATTATGCGCCACAGAAAGATTATTTGAACCAGGGTCAAAAAAACGCAATCCAGCACGCCCTCACCTCTCCCGATCAAGTCATCCTCATCGCCGGCGGGGCGGGAGTTGGGAAAACTACGCTGATGAAGGAAGTACAAACCGGCGTGGAAGATGGCGGTAAAAAGCTCTTTGCTTTTGCCCCTTCTGCCGACGCATCCCGGGGTGTTTTGCGCAGCAAAAGTTTTGACGGGGCAGATACGATCAAAAAGCTGCTCGATGACAAAACCCTGCAAGAGCAACTCAGGGATCAGGTCATCCTCATTGACGAAGCCGGTATGGTGGGCAACCAAACCATGAACAGCATTTTTGAGATCGCCAAAAAGCAGCATGCCCGGGTCATCTTGTCCGGCGACTGGAAACAGCACAATTCCGTGGAAGCAGGTGACGCTCTGCGGCTATTGGAGCAACATGCTCAAATTCCGGTAGCACGGGTCACTGAAATTGTCCGGCAAAAAGAGCGTTCGGTTTACCGCGAGGTCATCAAAGACCTGGCAGAAGGCAAAACGGCTAATGGTTTTCAAAAGCTGGACAAAATGGGAAGTATCATCGAGATCGAAGATACTCAGGAACGCCATGAAAGGATCGCCAATGATTATCTGGCATCCTTGCAAGCACCCAAAATCAGGGAACGAGATGGATCCTACCGCACCAGGTCGGCTATTGTGGTTTCTCCAACCCATCGGGAAGGCGAAGCCATTACGGAGGTAATCCGCGCCAAATTAAAAGATGCCGGACTGGTAGGAACGGAAGAACACACCTTTAATATACAGCGCAACCTCTCTTTTACAGAAGCGGAAAAGCAGGATCACCTCAATTACCAGCTAGGCATGGCCGTTCAGTTCCATAAAAAACAAAAGGGGTTTAATACGGGTGTTAGTTATGAAGTTATCGGGATCAGCGACCAGCACAAGGTCATGATCCAGGAACAGGGCAAGGAAGAGATCACCCCCCTGCCCCTTGACCAGTGTAAATATTATCAGGTGTTTCAAAAAGGAAACATGGCACTTGCCCAGGGCGATGTTTTGAAGATCACGGGCAACGGCAAAACTGTAGAGGGGCATAGCCTGAACAACGGCCAAAGCCATACCGTTAAGGGTTTCACCAAAGAAGGCCATATCCTCTTGGATACTGGCGAAACGCTTTCTAAGGATTATCGCAACTTCACATTGGGTTATTACCGCACCTCCCATTCCAGTCAGGGCAAGGATGCAGATGATGTGTTCATCGCCCAAAGCACCGCTTCCCTGCCCGCTTCCAACGAAAAGCAATTCTACGTCTCTGCCTCGCGGGGCATTGAACGATGTTTGATTTATACGGATGACAAAGCGGCGCTAAAGGCTGCCGCTATGCAGGATGCCAACCGGATGAGCGCTGCCGAAATAGCGGAAGTCAGCCGGGACAAAAGCCTGTGGCTGACGGCCAGAAACGCAATGTCGCGCCAGCGAATGGATTATTACACCGAAACTATGGAGCATTATTCTGAAAAAGAAACCGTAAAAGGACATGGTTATGATACAGAATACGAATCTCTCGGACAAGAATTTGCAGCTCAGGCAGACCGCCCGGGAGGTCATGAGCCAGGTCTCTGAGTTCGACCTGCCCAGCCTGGAGCATCCTTTTGAAAGTGCCAATGAAAACAGCCCTGCCCTTTCCGACAAGGCCCCTCTTTCTTGTGTCGGCCTGGCGGGATCAGGACGGAATGCCCACAAACTCAAGCTGATTTTTAAGAACGGCAACCGGCATTCTTTCCCTTATGCCTATATGTCGGAAGTCGAATTTGACGTGGAAGGCAAACTCACGATCCTGACTTCCGACCGGGAAATCACCATCGAAGGCCGCGGCCTCGATGTGCTGGAAGAATGGCTTTTTGAAAACAAGGTGGTCTGGATCAAGGAGGATAACCGGTCGTTTGATCGTATCCCTCCGGCCAAGTCCACTACGCTCCCCACTGATCAGGGAGTAATTCAGCAATGCGGTTAATGGAATGCTCAGGGATACGACTCAAGACATCGGTCAGGTAAGCGCTGGGGTTAATATTGT
>JBJXFD010000347.1:0-3839 GCA_046153985.1 Saprospiraceae bacterium | reverse complement strand
TAACGAATTAGCGCGTATTCACTAAAATAGTCGGCGAGTTCGCGCGTCTTATCGGCGTAGCGGCCGTCGATGGGAGATATGGCAAGTAGAGACATAATGATTGTAAGTTTGCCCGCCTTTTCTAAAGCTATGGCGGGTAAAAAATCGTTTGCGCGGCAAAATTCGCGTTTTATTGCCAGCTAAAGCAGCGTCCGGCTACCTTTGCGTACTCTTTTTTTTAAACAAACTTATTGACATGAAAAAACTAGCCGTTTTATCTGCTTTACCCGCCGTAGCCTTGGCGAAGGCGGGCACCCTGCTCCTCTTCACAACGCTCATTTTCACCGCATGTGGCGACGATAAAAAACAAATTGAAGCCCTAACCCAAGCAACCGAAACTGCCCACGATGAAGCCATGAAAGACCTGGCCGATATGAACCGAATAGCCCGCGAGCTAAAAGAAACCATGATTGCAGGCACAATGACTCCTGAACAATCCGCCGTTTACAATGATGTACTTACGAACATGGGTAAAGCAGAAAACGGTATGATGGACTGGATGAAAAACTATACATCTCCTGATGCTTTGCCACCCGCAGAAGCTATGAAATACCTTACCGAGCAGAAAACCTTGATTGAGCAAAACAGGTCAGAAATTAAGGCTGCGTTGGAGGCAGGGAAGAAGTTGCAAGGGAAATAAGTTGTGTATTTGGCGATCTGGGGATTTGGTGATCTGATCGCCCTAGCTTGGCTACCCAGGTCACCTTAACATAAAACAATAGATGCAAAAACCATTGATTATCAAATAAATAGCATGAGAATTAAATTCCTTCTACCACTCCTCACCCTGGCAGTTTTCCTATCCTGCAACACCGCTCAAAAGGCACAAACCTTGCCTTTACCCGCCGTAGCCTTGGCGAAGGAGGGTCACCAATCACCCATCCCAGCCCCCTTCGTCACCTGGGACAAAAAAATGGTAGACTTGGGCAAAGTCAAAAAAGGGGAAAAACGGACGCTCTTTTTCGATCTCACCAACACCAGTGGACAAGAAATTCAGATTGAAATCGTGGATGCCTGCGAGTGCACGAAAGTAGATTATCCGCGTGGCCCAATTGCCCCTGGCGGCAAAGGCCATTTTGACGTGATCTTCGACAGCACAGAAAAGGATGCTTCCGAAACAATTGGCATTACCATTGTTTTTAAGCAATCTGATGCTGCTGGCAACCCGAGGATTGAATCGGTGGAGTATAAGTATGAGCTTGACAAATAGTAGCATGTTTAATTTACTACAATACTAAAGTGACATTTTTTGAACCACAAAAGTCACAAAAGAACACAAAAGGTATATGTATCGGTCTTTTGTGTTCTTTTGTGACTTTTGTGGTTCAATTCTACGCATAATTAGCCTGTGTGGTAAATTGCTACATTCAAAATCAACATTGCCATCATGACCACATTTCACCACCAGTTTACATCTGCAGCGATTTGTACCTTTACTTTTTGCCTGTTAATTGGAACGTCCATTGGAGCTCAAATCCCGACAATGACCGCTAAATCCAACACGCGGGCAGTGGTGGTAGGCATTTCCAATTATTTAAATATTGCTAAACTTCAATTTGCGCACAAGGATGCCAAAGCCTTTGAACAGTATCTTCGTTCGCCCGCCGGCGGGAATGTTCCAGCAGAAAATATCAAGTTATTGACCGATGAAGACGCAACTCAAGCCCAAATTGTCAATGCACTGACCTGGTTGGACGATGAAAGCCAACCAGGTGATCAGGGAATCATCTATTTTTCAGGACATGGGGACGTGGAAACCAAAATGGCCAAGATGGGCTATCTGCTGGCGTATAATGCCACGAAAAGTGCTTATATGTCTGGTGGAGCGATTCCAATCAATTGGCTTCAGGCTGTGATTGCAAACCTAGCAGAGCAAAAACAAGTGAAGGTGTTGCTTATTGCAGATGCTTGTCGATCAGGAAATTTGGCGGGTGCTGAAACAGGTGGCACCAGAAACACGGCTTTAGCTATAGCTACTCGATTTGACTATGAGATAAAAATCATGTCTTGTGGGCCAGATGAGGTTTCTTTGGAAGGGGAAGATTGGGGCGGAGGGCGGAGCGTTTTTTCCTATTACCTAATTGATGGTTTGAAGGGGCTTGCCGATGGAAGTTCAGATGGGTTTATAGATGGGAAGGTTACTTTGCGTGAAATCGGACGGTTTTTGCAAGACAGCGTGGAGCGAGCCACTCAATCCATTCGCTTACAAACTCCAATGATTTGTTGCAACGAAAAAGCGCAAGTCGCCAAAGTTGATGCTGCTACCATTGCTGCATTGCGACTAAAAAACAATCCGCCGAAAACAGAACCTGTAGTTGCTATAGCTGGCAAAAACCCTCAGGATGGTCCCCAGAATACGGACTCTGTTACGATGGAGTTATACCGGACATTTGAAGATGCATTGCGTGCAGGGCATTTGCTCTTCCCGGAAAAAGATGCCGCCTATTCCATTTATCAGCAAATTAAGGATCGACCAGCGATTCGGGTATACCGAAACTCCATGCGCAACGATCTGGCGACGGCCCTTCAAGACGAAGCGCAAAAAGCCATCAACGACTATCTTTCTGCCGACCCACGTGAAATGCGCCGGCGTTGGGCCTTGGATGACAAACGCTACAAACTATATCCGCAATACCTCGAAAAAGCTGCTGAATTATGGGGTGCTGCGCATTTTTCCTATACCCAATTGAAGGCTCAGGAGTATTATTTTTCCGGGCTTAATCTTCGATTGCAAGGAGAGCGCCCGGATAATGCTGCCATCAAAGACTCTTTATTCAGGGTAGCAAAGGTACTTCAGGAAAAAACTTTGGAATTAGACTCTATGGCGGCTTATGCCTACAATGAATTGGGTTTGTTGGCTCGGAGATTTGAACAATACGGGCAATCCGTTATTTATTTCAACAGAGCTTTATTGTTTTCGCCGACTTGGGTATTGCCTTGGGCAAATATTTGTGGCAGTTATAATGATTTGATGCAAACGGATTTAGCTGAAAAGAGTGGATTAAAAGCCCTAAGCCTGGATAGCACATATGCTATGGCACATTACAATCTTGGGTATGCATATTTGACAAAAAAAGAAGAAGCAAAAGCAACAAATCACTTCCTGAAAACTATCGCTTATCAACCAGACTATGACAATGCTTATTACAATTTAGGTAATTCTTATTTTAAAATCTTTGAGTATAAACAAGCTGAACAAATGTGGGAGGAATACAGCAAACGTAGGCCAAAAGACCCTGATGTATTCCAAAATTTAGGCGAGGTCTCTATAAAGCTGGAAAAACAAAGTGTCGCTGAAAATTATTTTTTGAAAGCAATCGAATTGGATAAGGGTTATGCAGGAGCTTATCTGAGCCTTAGTGAATTATATTTAGCTCAAAATGAGTTGGAGAAATCTGACGCCAGGTTTAAGGAGTATTCAACGCTACAACAACAAAAAGATGGTGATATTGGCCCAAACGGGCATTTTTATTTGGCCCTTCGGAATAGTAAAAATGCGACACAAGCCTTACAACATCTAGAAACTGCTTTTCAAAAAGGATTCACGGACTACAATCGAGTAAAAGATGAAGTTAGACTTGTCTCTCTTCGAGGAAAATCTGAATATACAAAATTGGTTAAAAAGTACTTTCCTGATAAGGTATAGTCTCTTGGGCATCAATGCTTAGTCTTCTTCTGATAACCTCGTAGGGATTTGAACCCTACGAGATGTATATATCTTTTCATGCTCACCAAGCATATTTTTTTGACAGGATTTACAGGATAAACAGGATAGGTCGGCTGCGCCGACTTGCTGCGGC
>JBJXFD010000327.1:0-3542 GCA_046153985.1 Saprospiraceae bacterium | reverse complement strand
CGTGCATGTGTTTGGAACGGAACAGGAACAGAAAAGCAGGAATGAGCAAAAACAGGTCTTTGAAAAACGAAACTTTGGGTTTCAGTTTGATGAAATCGCCAAAGCACCCGCAATCGGTCACTTTCATGTTGCTTTCCACATAACTGCCCCACTGGCCAAACTGGAAAAAGTTCACGCCTTCGGGCACGTAGCCGGTCAGGTAAGTAAAGCCTGTAAGGAACGTGAAAAAGCCCACCAACAGGAGGAATGCCCAAGCTGTAAATTTGCGGTAAGCGCCTATGAGGAGGAAAAGCCCCAGCACGATTTCAAAAACGATCATAAAAACCGAAAAACTGGCAGAATATTCCGCAAGTTTTGGAAACAATGGCGCCAGAAAAGAGAACCACGTGTCTTTGAAGACGACCTCGAATTGTTCGAAATATTGCTCCATTTTGTAAGCCGTGCCCAGTGGGTCAATGGCTTTAACAGCGCCTGAAAACACAAAAAGTGCCCCTGCAAAGTTCTGGAAAAAACTGAGGAACCAGCTTTTTACCTTGTGGAGTCCGAAGTCCATGAATGCTGTCAAAAGGAGGGCCACAATGGCCGTTGCGATGAAAATTGTACCTAAACCCATGATTGGTATATATTTGAACCCCGTAGGGGTTGAAAATTTTCAACCCCTACGATAGTTTAATGAGTGCAAAAATAGCATAGTTAATGATATCGCGGTAATTCGCGTCTACTCCTTCCGAAGCAATCGTTTGTCCGCGGTTGTCTTCAATCTGCCGGATGCGCAGCAATTTGGACAAAATCAGGTCGGTCATAGAGCTGACGCGGAGTTCGCGCCATACTTCGCCGTAGTCGTGATTTTTCTGCTGCAACAAACGGCGGGTTTCTGCGAATTGTTGGTCGTATAGTGCGCTGACCGTTTCAAGTGACAATTCGAGTGGTGTGTTTTCAGGTAAATCATTCTGAATCAGTGCAATGATGCTATAATTCACCAGCCCCAGAAATTCATCTGCAACCGAATCGCTGACCTGCTGAACGCCTTTTTCTTCGATGCTGCGAATGCGCCACGCTTTAATATACAGCTGATCCGTCAACGAACTTGGCCTCAGAATACGCCAGGAAGTACCGTAATCGTGCGTTTTTTTGATAAAAACATCACGGCATTGGGTTGCGATGGCATCAAATTGTTGGA
Organism: Saprospiraceae bacterium; assembly: GCA_046153985.1. Classification (GTDB taxonomy): domain Bacteria; phylum Bacteroidota; class Bacteroidia; order Chitinophagales; family Saprospiraceae; genus JABWAJ01. Next base: position 2,362 of record JBJXFD010000327.1, on the reverse strand, counting down.
GTGTAAGTTCCATCCTTTTTTTTGGTAAAGATATTCAGCCTTCAGGCCAAGGTGCAGTTAACAAGTTGTTATTGAATTGCAAACAATTTTGCCTCTATTGAAAAGTCCCTTCCAAGGCATTAAACCAGGTCCTTTTCATCCCAATTTTTCCCGTGTTTTTCTTTGATGATTTCCTTCAATTCGAGCGATTCTTCCGGTTCTTCGCTGGGAGGGAATTCTCCCTTGCGCTTCATCTTTTCCATTTCTTTTTGAATGGCGCGCTCCTCCCAATCTTCCGCTCCATGCTCCATGCCTGGAATGCCGAACACGCTCATAAAATGGATGGCCAATCCAATGCCCCAGCCCATCATGGGATACATAAACCACCAGTCTCCAAAACTGGTCACGATGTTTAGCACCAAAAGAAAAGCGCCAACGCTCACATAAGAATTGAAGTGCTGGTAAAATTCTTTTTTTGCCTTTACCCGTTTTCGGGCTTTTTCATATGGATCATTTGTTTTCATACGAGGAATGTGTTTATTAATTAAATGGGGTAATAGCGTTTCGCACCAATTTCCCCGTCCACGCACCCAACCCGCCATACAAGCCACCCAGCGCAGCCGTGAGCACAATCGCCCCCATAGCGCCTATGCCGCCAAAGAGGCCACCGATGCGTTCGCCAAGAATGCCTCCATTCAGACCGCTAAGATACGACGCGTGGAGCCCCCATAGGAGAATTCCTCCTAAAAAACCTGCCGCAAATACCCATTTTTTTAATCCGTCTGCAAAAAACAGACCGCCCAGCAAGCCTAAAACAAGCACCCGCCACCATGGCAGCAAAGTTGCCGTATACCAGCCGCCGACTGCAATCAGTAATACAATTGCCGTCAATCGCAACAGGCCGGATAATTCATTTTTTTTCATGTGATAACTATTTAGTGTCTCAATTCTACACGCCCACGAATCTTCCCCCGCCCATCGTTCACATCCGTCATGAACAACAAGTCGTAATAGCGGCCTGCCGCCCAATCAGCTACCGAATTATCGTAGTACGGGCTGCCGGGATTGCCCGATTGCCCGCCGGGATAAACCCCATGGGCTTTTGGCGTGTCGCCCAATTCCACAATCATGCGCCAGGAAGGGCCGTTCGCTTTACTGATGGCATTCGGGGCTTCGTAATAGCCGCCGCATTGGACATCGTTGGCAGAAAAAGCCGGAATATTGGCCAAATGCGCAATGTTGGTGCCTTTTTGTTTCGACCAGTTGAAATTGGCGGTCTCATAGCGATCGCGCAGGGTTTCCACCATCTCGCCAAAAGCCGTAGTCACAATTTCTCCTGCCGTTTCATTGTGATTGGTGCAATAGTCGTCAAAAACGGCGTGCTCCGGTTGTTGCTCCAGCAATTCCAGCAAACGCCAGGTTTCTGGAAATAATACTTCCATGGAGTCCCGGATCTCAAAATCAAAAAGGTCTTCAAAAGCGCGCCGGGTGGTTGCCCGGAACCACACCTCAAAAGCTGCCGGGGCTTTGGAGGCGCCATCAAAACGGAAATCCCATTTTTTCAAATCGGCTAATATCTTCTTGCCAAGTGGGTCTTTCACCTGCGATTCGTCCAGCAACCCCAACAACAAAGGCGTTCCTTCTTCCGCTTTGATGCTGAAATTGTCGTTTTGTAACGCCATCATATCCTCAGCCGTTGCGCCCTTCATGGCTTCGATACGCCGGTTGATGTAGCGACCGCGGTAGTCGTCGAAACCGCCATTATAATAATATGGATAATCGAGACCGGTGGAGCGCTGGTTGGCTGATGCAACAAATCCGCGATCCGGGTTGAGTACTTTCGGAATTTGTGCCGGCGGGATAAAACCCTGCCAGGCGTTGGCCGACAGGCTACCGTCCTGAACAAACCGCCCTTGCTCCTGCTGCTTGATCGGAAATTTTCCGGCTACGGTGATTGCAATATCGCCGTTGCGGGAAGCAAAAACGATATTTTGAGCCGGGCTTTCGAGGCAACCAACGCCTGCTTCGTAGGCAGCGTAGTCTTTTGCTTTCATCAGGCCAAAAAACAAGCTCACTTCATTCGGGCATGCCTCCGAAGGGATATCGTGAGCAACCCAGCGCATGGCCATGTCTAAATATTCCGAAGGCTCCGTTTCGTAAACAACGGGTCCCCAAATCGTATATTTTACCTGATCAGTCACCGGTTCTTTCCGTCCGCGTACCCGAATGACCTCCTCCCGGAATTCTACCAGCTTTGACGCACCATCAAGCAGATAGCTGCTTTTGCTGGCATCTGCCCAACGGATACGGTACCAGTCGAGCACATCCTGCCCCACATTGGTCAATCCCCAGGCGATGTTTTCATTAAACCCAATGACAATAC
>JBJXFD010000323.1:0-11197 GCA_046153985.1 Saprospiraceae bacterium | reverse complement strand
CTAACTTTAAACAAGTGGAAGGCGGGTTTTTTACACCCGCCTTTTTTATCTTCTACTTATTAAAATTCAAAAAAAATGAGCAAGGACAAAGGAAGTAAAAACCACAAAAAAGCGCCGGCAGACAAATCTGCGGGCAAAGGAAAAGCTGCTTCAGCGTATAAATCCGAAGGCAAAAACGGACCGGATAAGCAACCTACGCTTGAGCCTTTTATCCCCAAAACCGACTCCAAGTCTGGCGGAAGCCGTAAATCTTAGGAACTAATGGTAGAAGTCACAAAACACGGCGTCATACTGGAAAAAACCGCCCTCGAATTTGAAAACGAAGGTGTTCTAAACCCTGCCGCAATACGCGAAGGCGACTACGTTCACCTTTTTTACCGGGCTGTGAGGAAAGGTAATCACTCTAGTATTGGTTATTGCAAACTGAATGGGCCTTTGACGGTGGAAGAACGATTGGATGAGCCGGTTCTTTTTCCACAATTTGACTACGAGGCTCAGGGTGTCGAAGATCCCCGGATTGTAAAAATTGACGGTTTGTACTACCTGACCTACACTGCTTACAATGGCCTAAATGCCCTGGGAGCATTGGCAACTTCAAGAGATCTGAAAAATTTTAAAAAGCAAGGGCTGATCGTACCCCAAATTACTTATGAGGAATTCAGGCGGCTTTCTGAAATCAAAGGATTAATCAATGACAAATATTTACGCTACAATGAGCACAAGCGCAGTTTTGAAAGTCAAGACCCCAAAGCACTGCTCTGGGATAAAAATTTAATATTTTTCCCAAGAAAAATAAACAATCAATTATTATTTCTGCATCGTATAAAACCCGATATTCAAATCATCGTGGCAATAAACGATTTGCAAGAGCTTATACCCGAATTCTGGGAAAAATATTTTCTCCACTTTGATGAGTGCATTGTGCTTGCTCCCGAATACGAGCATGAAATCAGCTATATTGGCGGGGGTTGTCCGCCGATAGAAACTGCGGATGGATGGTTGTTGATTTATCATGGCGTACATGACAGCGTTGAAGGATACATATATTCTGCATGTGCCGCATTACTTGATTTGGAAGATCCCCGTAAAGAAATCGGCAGGCTTCCTTATGCGTTGTTCAGGCCAGAATACAAATGGGAATTAAAAGGAGAAGTCAACAATGTGTGTTTCCCATCAGGAACTGCTTTGTTTGACGACACCCTTTACATTTATTACGGCGCTGCCGACGAGCGCATAGCGTGCGCCTCCGTTAGCATCTCTGCACTCTTAAAAGAACTGCTGCTTCATTCCAAATAATTATGAATAAAACCATTTTCAATATTGAAGAAGGGATAATGAAAGCCCTGGCGCCGAATGTCATTTCAAAAAATGGCAGGTTCCATCCGGTTAACCCTTTGCCAGAAATTCTCTTTCTCTCGTCGTATCCGCCAAGAGAATGTGGCATCGCAACCTATTCACAGGATCTGCTCAGCGCACTTGATAATAAATTCAGCGACTCTTTTTCGCTCAAAGTTTGTGCTCTGGAATCCGGAAAGGCAAATCATGTTTACCCGGACGAAGTCAAATACATCCTCGACACCAATGATGTAAACAGCTATAAAGCATTAAGCCATTCCATTAATACGGACAAGCAACTCGAACTTTTACTGGTTCAGCATGAGTTTGGACTTTTTGAAAATGGAGGGGAAGATGCATTTCTTCAATTTTTATATGGGTTAACCAAGCCGGTCGTCCTTGTTTTTCACACGGTCTTACCCAATCCGGGTGAATCGCTAAAAGCAAATGTCCGACACATCGCAGTAGCTTGCAAATCCATCGTGGTGATGACAAAAAATGCGGCGCTGATATTGAGCAATGATTATGGCGTGCCTTCGACTAAAATTAGCGTCATCCCGCACGGAACCCACTTAGTACCGCATTTGAATAAGGAGTTTTTGAAAAATAAATACGAAATCAGTGGCAGAAAAATACTTTCCACGTTTGGGTTGCTCAGCTCCGGGAAAAGCATTGAAACTACCCTGGACGCGTTGCCAGCAATTGTGGAAATAAACCCTGATGTTCTGTTTTTAGTCATCGGAAAAACACACCCCGGTGTTGTAAAATCAGAAGGGGAAAAATACCGGACGATGCTGGAGGAAAAAGTAGACACCTTAAACCTCCGGCAACACGTAAAATTCATCAACCGCTACTTGCCATTACAGGATTTATTGGAGTATTTACAACTTACGGATATTTACCTGTTTACTTCCAAAGACCCTAATCAGGCGGTAAGTGGCACCTTTTCTTATGCGATGAGTTGCGGCTGCCCGGTTATTTCTACGCCCATTCCCCATGCACGGGAGGTGTTGCGCGAAGACACCGGGATTATCATTGATTTTCAAAACTCGCAACAATTAGCGGATGGCGTGAATCGGTTGATGAGCGATGAATCTTTAAGATTGGATTTCAGCACAAGCACCTTGCAGCGAATTGTTCCTACGGCTTGGGAAAACGCAGCCATTGCACACGCCCTGCTGCTCCAAAAAATAGCCGGAGATGCCCCGGGCGAAAGCGATTACACCGAATTGAACGGCGCTGTTCTTCAACCGACGCGGCAACCTGACAAAAGGATTTCGCTGAATTACCGGCTGCCTGCAATCAACCTGGATCACGTAAAAAAAATGACCACTGATTTTGGCATGATCCAGTTTTCAAATATCAATCAACCCGATCTTGATTCCGGGTATACTTTAGACGACAATGCAAGGGCTCTAATTGCGGTGGTTATGCATTATCAATTGACCGGGGATGCCCTGGATTTACCTTTTATCAAAATTTATGTGGATTTTATCAAATTTTGCCAGCAACCCAATGGCCAATTTTTGAATTATGCAGATTGTGATAAAAAATTCACAACACAAAACGAGGAAACCAACTTAGCCGATTCCAACGGAAGAGCCATCTGGTCCCTGGGGTATTTGGTTTCTAAGCGCGCAATTCTGCCTGGAGAATTTATCAAAACGGCAGAGGACGTTCTGGAGGGATTTTTGCCCAACGTCAATAAAATGCATTCCACGCGCGCTATGGCCTTTGTGCTGAAAGGGTTGTACTATTATAACCTCGAAAAAAAATCACCGGAAAATGTCCTGATCATAAAGATGCTGGCCAACCGGCTGGTTCAAATGTACCGCCATGAATCGGAGCAGGACTGGCAATGGTTCGAAAGTTATCTGACTTACGGAAACAGCATTCTCCCGGAAGCGATATTGTGCGCCTGGCTGGCAACCGGAGATCCGGTTTACAAAGAAATTACCAAAACTTCATTTGATTTTTTGTTGTCGCTCACCTTCAAAAACGATACCATTAAAGTAATTTCCAACAGAAGCTGGCTTCAAAAAGGTAAAAAAGCCGCAGAACACGGAGAGCAACCCATTGATGTGGCCTACACCATTCTTGCACTGCGCAAATTCTATGATGTTTTTTTAGACGAAAGTTATGCCCGGAAATTAGCAACAGCATTTAGCTGGTTCCTTGGCAACAACCACTTGCATCAAATCATCTATAATCCCTGCACAGGCGGTTGTTACGACGGGCTTGAAGAATCGCATGTAAACCTTAACCAGGGCGCTGAATCTACCCTGAGCTACCTGATGGCAAGGCTGATTGTGAATTAGTGTCTGTCTTTATAGTCCGATAGCTGCGTTATGCTCGGCCTAAAAAACGTCATTTACGCGAGTAAACTCCGATTTTTGGGCCTTCGCATGCCTTGCTCTCGAACTCTAAAGTCCAGACACGGGAATAAATAGACAGACACTAATTATTGATGAAATAGATGTATCAGTAAGATTTTCCTATTATTCGGTGATGGCCACGTTAGCCAAAGAATTTGCCGTATTCGACCACTGGCATTGCGATGTGCCGAGCCAGACTTATACCAACCGGGCTTTTTGGCATTCCGGCACCGCTTTTGGCTTTGTCAACAACAGCCCGTTAAGCAAGTGGATTGAGCACGATAAGGATCAGCCTCAGCGCTATAACAACTCAACCCTTTTTAACCGCCTTCAGGAAAAAGATATGTCCTGGAATATTTATTGTGACGATCCCATTTCGCTTACCGAAATTGTTCATTTTCAGGCGCTTAAAGATTACCACGAAACAAATTTCCACAGCTTCAATCAGTTCCTCTGCCCCGCTGAATGACCTTCAAAAAGCGATGATCGCTTCCGTGGCCCATTGGAAAGATGGATCCACAGCTCGTGCGGAATCCATTAATACGGCCAAAAAGGCCATGGATTACTTAGATAGTTTCGAGGATAAATTGCCTGGGGCCAATAAGGTGGAGCTACGGTATAGTCCATAAACAGCATAATGATGAAAAAGCTATTCTATTTTGGTATTTTAGGGTTCTTTCTTTTTGAAGCAGCCAATGTCTATTTCATCATGCCTATGCCCGGCAGCCAGGAGATGAACAGCCTCGACTTCGCTTATTTTTTGCACACCTGGCGTTGGGTGTTCCGGCTGGCCTTTGCGGCAATGATTCTTGTTGGTCTTAAACAGGCTTTTAAAGGTTCGAAAATATTATCCTCGCTTTGTTTACTTCTCTTGTTGGGCGTTACTTACATGACCAATTTTAGCATGGCTGCGGATACCATGTTCCTGCAACCCCGGAGCCTGCAAATGAGCCTGGCTTCAGAAAATAGCGTGGATACCAGCCGCCTCGTGATTGGGGTTGAATACCAGGGGCAGGCGAAAGCCTACCCGATCCAATACCTCGGCTACCACCACCAGGTGCTCGATACCCTGGCCGGCAAACCGCTGATGGTGACGTATTGCACCGTGTGTCGGACAGGTCGGGTATTTGAGCCGGTTGTCAATGGAAAACCGGAAAGCTTCCGATTGGTTGGAATGGACCATTTCAACGCCATGTTTGAAGACAAAACGACCAAAAGCTGGTGGCGACAAGCGACCGGGGAAGCGGTCGCGGGGAAACTAAAAGGGCAGGTGTTGCCGGAATTCAGCAGTACGCAAATGACGCTGCACCAATGGCTTTCCATTCACCCGGATAGCCGGATTATGCAGGCCGATCAGGGTTTTCAGACAGATTACGACAGCCTGAGCAATTACGAAGCTGGAAGACAGAAAGGAAAATTGACCCGACGGGACAGTCTCTCCTGGCAGGATAAGTCGTGGGTAGTTGGCATTTCAATCGGAAAGGAAAGCAAAGCATACGACTGGAATGCTTTGGAGAAAGAACGAATCATTTATGATGTGCTTGACAACCGCTCCCTCGCGATCATCCTGGCAAGCGACAACAAAAGTTTCGTCGCGTTGGAATTGCCCGACTCCTCCAAAAAAATGCTCTTGAACCAGGATACGATCACGCTTGGGCAAAACCGCTTTAATCTACTTGGCACTTCATTAGATCCTGCAATTCCAAATCTCGAAAAAATAAACGCATACCAGGAGTATTGGCATAGCTGGAAGGCTTTCCATCCTTCAACCCAAAAATAACCCTTTTAGAGCGGGATACGAGACTCGAACTCGCGACTTCCAGCTTGGGAAGCTAGCGCTCTACCAACTGAGCTAATCCCGCTTGAATACAACACAAAAATACAAAGCTTAACGATTTGTCCAAAATTAAAATTTCATGCACCTTTGTTATGAAAGTTTTAGCCACGCCTAAGGGTAACCAAAATCATCCTGAAGCTATAACTATTTTTTCAAAGAAAGAGCAAACAGGCATTATTCCGCATATGTTCTAATCGCCGCTAAAGCGCTTATGCAACCGGAATAATACCTGTTTTAGTATATCTTTGAGCCATTGAAAACAAATTAGACTGATTCTTCCTATGATTGATGTTATTGGAGACATTCACGGCTATGCCGACAAACTCACTGCTTTACTCCTGAAACTCGGTTATTCACAGCAACATGGCGTTTATGCACATCCGGAGAGAACCGTGCTTTTTGTTGGCGATTACATTGATCGCGGTCCAAAAATCAGGGAAACCCTGCAAATTGTGCGGCGCATGGTCGAAACCGGCCACGCCATCGCGCTTATGGGAAACCACGAATACAACGCCCTGTGCTTCCATTATCAGGAAAGTGAAGGAGGGCACCTGCGCAAACACCTCATCAAAAATATCCTGCAGCACCACGCGACCCTCGAACAATTTCAAAACCGGCAAGAGGAATATGAAGATTATCTTGACTGGTTCAAATCCATGCCTTTGTATTATGAAACAGAAGCTTTCAGGGCCGTACACGCCTGCTGGGATGCCCGTCACATTGAAACCTTGCGGAATGTATTACCGGGCGACCGCCTCACGGATGAGTTGATTTACCTGTCGGTCAAAAAAGGAACTGCCTTCCATCTTGCCGTAGACGAAACCCTAAAAGGGAAAGAAATATTCCTGCCGGAAGGCTATCATTACCAGGACAAAGAAGGCACCAACCGCAGTGCAATCCGCATAAAATGGTGGGAGCATCCTGCCCGGACAAGTTATAAACATTACAGCGTTGTAAGTACGGAGAACTTGCCCGAAGACCCCATAGATCCAGCTCTGTTAAACATCGGATGGCACTACGGCGACTCGGAGAAACCGGTCTTTTTTGGCCATTATTGGCTTTCCGGAGCCCCCATCCTGTTTAGGCACAATGTCTGCTGTTTGGATTACAGCGTTGCAAAAGAAGGCCCGTTAGTTGCCTATCGGTTTGATGGCGAGCAGCAACTCAATGCTTCAAAATTTGTCATGGTATAATTTGACACCGATGTCTCCCCATCTCCCCATCTCCCCATCTCCCCATCTCCCCATTTCCCCATCTCCCCATCTCCCCATCTCCCCATCTCCCCATTCACCCTCTCACCTGCCCCTCCCCTTCCACCACCCACTTTTCCGTCACCAATTTCTCCAAAGCAAACGGGCCGCGGGCGTGAAGTTTCTGCGTAGAAATGCCAATTTCTGCGCCAAGTCCGAACATGCCGCCATCCGTGAACCGGGTAGAAGCATTGGCGTAGACCGCCGCAGCGTCAACGGTTTCCAGGAAATTCCGGCAAACCGACTGGTTTTCAGAAACAATGGCTTCAGAATGCCGGGAGGAATACCGGCTGATATGGGCGAGTGCTTCTTCTGAGCCTTCTACGGTTTTGATAGAACATTTATAGTCTAAAAACTCCCGGCCAAAATCTTCCGGTTCGGCCTGTTTCAATCGGGTAAATCCGGATTGTTGTAAAATCAAAAAACTTACAGCATCTGCAAATACCTCCACATTCCAGCGCTCAAATTCTTCGCAGAGCATTGGCAAAAACACCGGCGCCACAGCCGCATCAACTACAATGGTATCTAAGGCATTGCAGACCGAAGGTCGCGACACCTTGGCGTTGACCACAATGTCGCGTGCTTTTTCCAGGTCAGCTTCTTTATGCACATACGTATGGCAAACCCCCGCTCCTGTTTCGATGACCGGCACCCGGGAATGTTCCCGAGCAAAGCGGATGAGCGATTCAGAACCCCGGGGAATGATGATGTCTAAGTAGCGGGTAGCCGTCAGCATCGTTTTGACGAGGTCGCGGTCGGTTGGCAAAAGCGCCACGCAATTCCGGCTCAATCCTGCCTGTTCCAAAACGTCCTGAATCAGGTGTACCAAAACCGAATTGGTGTCAAACGCATCCGTGCCGCCGCGGAGCACCGCCGCATTGCCGGAGCGCAGGCACAAGGCAGTCACGTCGAGCGTCACGTTGGGTCTTGACTCGTAGATAATGCCAACTACGCCAAGTGGTACGCTGATTTTGCGGAGACGCAACCCATTAGGTAGGGTTCTTTCCAGCAAGGTTGCCCCCGATGGATCGGGCAAAGCGGCCACATCCCGAATGCTTTGCGCCAGTGCATGCACGCGGGGCGCGTCCAATAACAACCGGTCGTATTTGGGATCGGCGGGATCCATGCGCGACAAGTCGAGGCGGTTGGCTGCCAAAATAGCTTCCATCCCGTTCTCCACAGCAGTGGCCAATTGATGCAGCAGGTCTTGCTTCCGGGCATTATCGAGGCGCCGGATTTGTGCTGAGGCTAAGTGCGTGGCTTCCAATTGCGCCAGCATGGCTTCAGAGGAGGACGATATCGTCTGCATGTGCGATTTCAAAATTTTGAGTATTCAGGTTTGCTGCGATGGTTGCAGCGTTGTGTTTCACGCGGGCAATGGCGATCGTTTCGTTCTGGTTGTCCAGCAATTCGATGACTTCCCGTTTTTCAAATTCGCCTTTGATCTGGCGCACACCAACCGCCAACAGGCTTTTGCGGTCTTGAATTGCCTGCACGGCACCAGCGTCTAACGTCAGCCGCCCGGCGATGAGGCTGCCGCTGGCCAACCATTTTTGGCGGGCATTCAACGCTGCGGATTGCGGCAAAAAGACCGTGCCCGTTTCTCCGGACAGCGCTTTGGCAATCGCTTCCGGGGTGCGAATATTAAAAAATACGACCCGGATACCCATGCGGGAAGCCAGTCGGGTATAAGTCAGTTTCGACAACATGCCGCCCAGTCCAAGCGAAGATTTATCATCGCGAACCAAGCCAAACACCTCCTGATCCAGGTTTTGAACCACCGGAATAATTTGCCCCTCGGCATCGAGCAACCCGCCTACGGAGGTGCTGATGAGCAGGCTTTCCGCATCAAACCCGACGGCGATGAGGGTCGCTAATTCATCGTTATCTGAAAATTTCAACTCTAAATTGCTGACCACATCGTTTTCATTCGCAATCGGGATGATGCCGTTGGCCCAAAGCTCCCGGTAAGTTTCTTTCAATTGCAAAAACTGGTGTCGGTTGGCAAAATGCTGGCGTTCGCAAAGGCTTTGCGCAATTGGAATGCCGTATTCGCTGAAAAACCGGGAATAGATATTCAACAAAAGCGGATTACCGACCGCAGCTGCTGCTTTTCGCTCCGTCAGCGTGCCTTTGTAGTTTCGAATCGCACTTTTACCTGCGCCGACTGCTCCGGAAGAGACCAGCACAATGCGGTATCTGTGCTGCAAAGCTGCCACTTGGGTGGCAATGGCGCCAATAACAGTTTCGTCCGGCTCTCCATTGCTGTGGGTGATGGAAGCGGTGCCAAATTTGATGACCAGGACAGGAAGGAGCGCCATGTTTTTTGCTGTTATGGGCTGCAAAGATAGGCGCTTTAAGGTTTCAATCCTCCTAGCCGTTCAATAAGGTACAATTTATTCCAGCTCTGCGATTTTTTCGAGGAGCCAGTTGGGGCTGGCTAACCGTTTTGTAGCTTGCACCTCAAGTTTCAGTGCCTCAAGTGCTTTTTTATCTGAAGGATTTACTTTAAGTAGCTTTTTTGTAAATCTGATTAAGTTTACATAATCCTTACGCTTTTCAGAAGCAATATCTTTGTGTCTGTTTAGGTAAGCGCCAAAACTATCTATAAGAGAATAAAGCGGTTCGACTTCGTCTAATTCGTAATACGTGGCCAATAACATGGCTTTTGAGTTTAAATTATAAGTCATATCTTCATATTCGACATTTCGGAGTTGTTCTATCACTGAATCATATTTTTTTTGATAAAAATATAATTGAGCCAAGTTGTAGGTAACTGCATTTTCTCTGAAAGCCGGGGGTAGTTTTTCGTTATACCTTAAAATAAAATCCTCTGTCCATGCGTATTTTTTTAATCTGAGTGCCAAAACGGTAATGTTTTTAAAATCCCAAGGCGAAAGTTCATCATTAATAAATATAATCTCTTTACTGACCAAGTCATTATATAAATCAAATAATTCATTTAAAAATGTTTGATCACCCGAATTAATTTTCCTAATAGAATAATTGATCGCTGAGTAATACAGACTTAAAGCTTCACTCCTGGGAAAAGACAATCCATACTTATCAAGCAGTTCTTTTAGTTTATAATAATGCTGAAGATTATCACTTTCAGTTGAAGTTAAATACACTTGATAATAAAGTGCAATAGGTGGCACTTCATAATAATCCATTTTCTTTATGTGATTCACAATTTCATCGACAAAAAGCAATTGGTATTCGTGCGATATAAAAGATTGTTGGTTTATAACAGAAGAAAATAATCGAAGTTTTTCTGATAAGTAAAAAATATCCAGGTTATTAGCGATTTTTTCTACATTGCTTTTTTCGGATCTTTTCAACTCCTGCTGAGCCATTTCGTAGTATTTCTTTTCTATATCATACTGAAAATAATAATACTCTGAATGCCGAAACGGTTGTTGCTCCGAATGCATTCTTGCCGTTTTCATGGCAGTGTTATAAAGTTTTTCCATTTTTTTTCGCCCAACAGCTTCAATAAGATAAGTAGCTTGTTGCAAAGGGGTATTTTCATAAACCTCCTGGGACATGTATTTTTCAATCATCTTTAGCAAATCGGAGCAATATTTTCTGAATCGGACATCGTCATATTTACCTTTCAGTGACAGATCTTTCCAGATGACCTCCTTTTCCAGAGTCTTGTTTTTCCTTTTTCCATTTACCTCCTCAATCAGAAGATCGTACAAATCCACCAAAGTTTGATTGACGTTAAAGTAAGGTGACTGCAGATATTTCCGGCAACGATTTTGCTCAGATTTGTCGAAATTTTGAACAATGGAGTACAGTTTACTACTTTGCATATCATTCGGGACATTAGACTTCCAAAATCAAGCTTTATTCACAAAAAAGAAGCAAAACAACGCGACTTAACAATATAATTACAAAAATTAAATCTGTTTATGCCTCCTGATAGATCAGATGAACGCACAACTAGCGCTTCCGGATGTCAATTCTAAAAAAATTGTCAAATGTTTTCGACGGAATCACTTGCAAGATTGACGCTAACTTGGTAATATTGCGTGTCATTTCGACTACAAGTAGGGCTACTGCAAAGGTATGATTTTTCACAAATCATTCAAATTATTTTGTAGAAGCGACTTGTACTCAAGTGTATAGATTTTAACAAGTAGACAAAAACACACCACAAACCCCGACTAAAACCCTGCTGATGCCAAAACATCAGCAGTTGTTTTGGTAACAAAAACCCGTATTCCACGTACAAACTTTTGTCTAAAGCAAAGGCAAAGACCATTTTCAAAAGGCAATGATTTAAATCCACGATCCATGAATGTATTGTTACAAAACCGATTCTATTTAATCCTCCTGCTCGCCTGGGCGCCTTTGGCCCTTGGAGCACAGATCGTCAACCTGACGACCTACCA
>JBJXFD010000320.1:0-3501 GCA_046153985.1 Saprospiraceae bacterium | reverse complement strand
TCGGTGAAATTCAAGAGAATCTTGAAGCCGAGAAATTTTCCGCCAAACTTTTTGACAACGGCACTTTTTGGGAAGAACACCCAGAAATCCTTGATGTCGCTAACAGCCCTTACGAAAAATTATTAGAAGGTCTTTTGAGAGCGAAGAAAGACCTCGAAAAACGCCAACTCCCACTCAGTCCGACTACCATCAACAAACTGCTTATCATTGGCATGTTGGTGCGTTATTTAGAGGAAAAGGAGGATGAACAGGGTGTAAAACTGCTTGAAATCGGGCGGGATTTGTACGATAAATTCCCCGACTGCGCCCGGTTCACGGATATCCTTCGCGGAGGGTTTATCATACCCTTCCTCGCAGAACTTGACCAAAAGTTCAACGGCAAACTGTTCGATTTATCAGAGATTGAAAAACAGGAACTGGCAGGCACCGACCTCGATTTTGCTGCTGCCATTTTCGATGCGAACATTGATGCGGACACCAAGCAATACATCCTTTGGGAAATTTACGCTTTCAACCACCTACCTATCGAACTTATCAGCGGCATTTACGAGGCATTTTTGAAAAAGGAAAAAGGAGTTGTCTATACGCCGCCCTACCTTGTGAATGCCTTGATTGACGAGTGTATGCCGCTCGAAAAGGCGGCGGAATTTTTCAAAAACGAAGATTTCAAGGTACTCGACCCCTCATGTGGTTCGGGAATTTTTCTGGTGGCTGCGCTCAAACGTATGGTGCAGTGGAAGGCAATCCTGCGCTACAAAGAGAAAGGCGAAGTTGCCTACCCCGACATCGAGACCATTCAGCGAATCACGAAAAACAACATTTTCGGAGCAGACATCGAGGAGGGGGCGACGCTAATAAGCATTTTCAGCCTGTGCGTCGCTCTGTGCGACAAACTTTCGCCCATGCAAATCTGGCATGAACTGCGTTTCGAGGATTTGAGCGAGAACAACATCCGTACCGCCGATTTTTTCAAAATTTACAACGAAATCCCCAAAGGGCATTTCGATTTGGTCATAGGCAATCCGCCGTTTAATCCACCTGCACCTTTTAACAACAAGTCGTACCTGAAACACGTCAAAGACAATTATCAGGTCGAGCCAAACCGCCCGTTGAACAATGATAACCTTGCCCTTTTCTTCTGGGACAAAGCCGTTCACTTACGGAAACCGGGGGGAAAAATCTGCTTCATCCTGCCTTCAAGCGCATGGCTTTACAACAACAACTCCTTCGAATACCGCCGACACTTTTTTCAGCAATTTGAGGTCAGCAAAATCATTGATTTCACCCACCTGAGCGACAAATTGTTTAACCGCAATGTTGCCGTTTGTGCCACCATTGCCACCGACCTACCAACAACCTTGCCCGCCGACCTTTTGCATATCGTGGTCAGGAGGAGCAAAGTAGCTGAGGAGCGGTTCTACTTTGAGGTTGACCATTATGACTTTCACAGGGTCAATTACAAGGCTGCACTTGAAAACCCATTTGTCTGGAAGGCAAACCTGTTGGGCGGGGGAAGGCTGCTACGCTTGGTGAATTATTTGGGGAATTTGAGGAGTTTGGGGGAGTATTTGGAAAAAATGAAAGCAGATAAAAATTGGGAATATGGGGAAGGGTATATCATTGGACACAAAGGTCCTTTGGCATCAAAAGAGATAACCTCAAACGGCAGGACAAGAAAATTTTATGACAACGTAGATTGGATAACCGGGAAAAAATCGGTCAAAACTGACTCGTTTGATGAATCAGGCGAGTTTGAGTGGCTTATAGAAGACGAAACATTGTTTGAGTGGCCGAGGTCAGAAACCAAAGCTATTTTTAAACCTCCACATATTCTTATTAAGGAAAATTTGGGACAGGAGAGAATCCCAATGGTATTTTCGGAAGAATATTTATGCTTCAAAGACAGTGTCGTTGGCATTCATGCTCCAGAGTCTGATTTTGAGAATCTGAAAAACCTGTACAAAACCCTTTTAAGTACAAGACGAATTATTAGGTTTTTGACAATTTCAAAAAGTGGTAAAGCGGGCATTTCAATGTCAAATTCAATTTTATTGAAGCAAGACATAATGAACATCCCTTACCCCGAAAACCCCGACGACCTTCAATTAGGTTACAGTGAAACCATCGTCCAAAACGATGTTCTCGAATTTTACATCAAATCGAATGCAAGCAGCGATAACTCTCCTTTGAACAAGTCCGTCCCAGAGGAATTACTACGGGAGTATGGAGAGGTGTTTTGCAACATCCTAAACCCTATTTACGAGCAGAACGGGCAAAAATGGTTCGTTAAAGGATTCCGCGAAGATGATGCCGCCATCGCTTTTGCATTTTGCTATGGCAAGCCTGCGACCCGTGTTTTGCCCAATCTTTTTGAAGGCGGGTTAGAAGGCATTGAACGTTTAATTCAAAACAAGACGCAACGCAACGTTCGCATTTATAGGGTTTTGCGAGAGTATCTACACCTCGAAGGATACGACGTACTGGTTTTGGTAAAACCAAAACCGTTGCGCTACTGGCTCAAATCAATCGCTCTACGGGATGCCGACGAGACTTTCTCCGACCTCAAACGAACCGGATTTTGACCATGCAGGATATTCCACGGCCAGACAATATTCCATTTCAAAATGTCCCCGAGGACTCGTCCTCGTCCGGACATGTAGAGAAATTGATTTTATTTTTGGAAAGATACCTGCCTGATTTTACCAAAGAAAGGAAGGTGAATGCAAGTCAAAGCGAAAACGACCTAACCGAACAACTTTACCTGCACCTGACCCGAAAAGCGAAGTTCAACCCGGAAAAAGTTGAATACAACTATGTATTTCAACCTGAAAAGTCTCAAAGGAAGAAAAAGCAAAAAGGGCATCCCAAGCGAATGGACATCGCCGCCCGGCTCAATACGTTTGATGTCAACTTGGAAGCCATTTACTGTCTCGAAGCCAAGAAACTTCCAACTCCGGGAAGTGGCAGGGAAAAAGAATACATTTCTGGCAAAGGTGGCGCAATCGAACGCTTCAAAAACGAAGCGCATGGCTTGGACGATGCAGGGAATTTGCTCGAAAACAATGGCATCGTTGCCTATGTCACTGAGAACAGTTTTGTACATTGGCAAACCCAGATAAACCAATGGGTTTCTGATGTCGGGTGGAGTGACTCGGAAAAGTTAGCCATGAACTACTTCGCCGCCATTGGCAAATTGACTTCCCAACATCAACGAATTTCTGGAAGCACTTTAAATCTTGATCATTTTTGGATGATAGTTTAATAGTTTATTTCTATCAATTGGCCGACTCAATCACTCGCCTTGCCCGACAACCAAGCGCACAGTCATATCAAAGGGATACCGCACGAAGGGCAATTGAAAACACAGGCTCGTTTGGGTGCATTTCAAATTGTCGCTCAAGCAGCCTGAACGGTTGGATGTTGGATAAGATTGACGACTTTGTGCCATTGATTGCTCATGTAAGCCACCCTAAGGTTGAGCATATTTTGCGCTCCGTTTTC
>JBJXFD010000309.1:0-7747 GCA_046153985.1 Saprospiraceae bacterium | reverse complement strand
TCCGAATTTTGATTTCCAGGCGGTTATTTTGCTGATGTTCTTCATCGGAACATTCGGCGCTTTCGGTACAATGGTTGCGGAGTTCAGTCTCGCCCTTGCCGAAAGCGTTTATTCGACTTGAATCAATGCCTTTGGATACCAGGAAAATTTTGGCATTATTAGCACGTGCATCCGTCAGTGTTTGATTCATCCGTGCATCCCCGCGAACATCGGTATGGGCCACCAAATCAACCTCCATTTCAGTGTAGGTATTCATCCAATTGAGCAGGTTTTCCAAGTGACGAACAGCGCCCTGATTGAGGGTAGCTTTGTTATATTCGTAGAAAATCTTGTCTAGAATGAATACAGATCCTTCCATAAGTCCGCTGGCGAGCGGCATAGTTTCAGCAACAGTCACCCCTTCTTCGAGCGGTTTTAGGCGCACTTCTTCGTAAGCAGGTGCACTGCGGCCTGCGGTTAGCCGGAAGGTTTCGTTGCGGAAGCCAGTTTTTTCCACTTTGGCAATCCAGTCGCCTTCTTTTGGCAAGCAAATATCGAACTCGCCATTTCGGGTAGTACGTGCAGTTTCTATTGCTCCGGAGCTGCGATGTTCGAATCGAATCGTCGCATTGGCAATACGTGTATTGAACTCTGTGGTGAGTACGATGCCGCCTGAACGCAGGCAGGGTGGCGTCTCTTTCATTTTGAAATTGATGTTCAGTTCATCATCAGAGTCCACTATCAAAAAACGATCGCGGGAAGTGTAGCCCTTGGCATTCACCATCACAAGATAGTTTCGATAACGGGTGAAATCTGTTTGAGCGCCTCCATCAGCATTGGAGTACAGATCGGGTTTTCCCATGTCCTTCGCGTCTTTGCGTACCAATTGGAAGGTAAATACGTCGGGCTTGTCAGGCAGCGGAACATAGTCAAAATCGTAGAAATCGTTGTTTCCAGCTATGAAACCATCGTCAGTTGGCTGAAAAATACGGATTTCAGCACCTTGAAGCGGAAGACCGGTTTTTTCGTCAATGACATTGATTCTTGCCCGGTTAACTTCGGGCTTCCCGGTGCCGCCCAGGCCACTAGGCGCAAAAAACTGGAAGATGTCGGATTTTCCATAAGTCTCGCCCTCCCGCTCACTGGCAAAAAAGCCGCTGTGTCCATCGGGGTCGGTGATAAAACTAAAATCGTTTTCTGGGGAGTTGAATGGCTCGCCAAGGTTAATGACTTCGGTCTCTTCGCTAATTTTTAGCGGGTTGTTCACAAAATAAATATCCATGTTCCCCATCGTATTCGAGCGGCCATTGGAGGAGAAAAACAACGAACCGAAGAAACTCATGTAGGGGAATAATTCTTGCTTTTCTGTATTGATACTTGGGCCAAGATTGACGGGTTCGCCCCACTTTCCCCTGGGGAATCGTTCTACGGCGTAGAGGTCAAATCCGCCACTGCCACCCGGCATATCGGAGGCAAAAAACAGCCATTTTTCGTCGGGACTCATGCTGGGGTGCATGCAGGAATAGTCGTCACTGTTGAAAGGCAAATCAATAGGCGGAGACCAATCTGGAAAACCATAGCCCATTTGATAGATTTTCATGGAAGATTTTCCACCTTTCCCGCCGCGCACTACCCCATCATCGTTATTGTTCCGTGTAACGAAAGCAACTTTATAGTCTCGGGTAAACGTGGCTGGACCTTCATGGAAATCTGATTTTTTGCTGGCATTGAACTCAAATTTGTTCGGTGCGAGCAAGGCTCCCAGTCGGTCAAATGCGGAAAGATAGTGTGCCTCAAAAGCCTCGCCAGTACGTTCGCTTTTTGGACCTTTTTTACCTCGGGAGGACACGAACAAAATACCGTTGTCGTAATAAATCGGCGCATAATCGGTACCAGGGAGATTGAGTTCCTTGGTGTTTTCCAAGCGAACAGGGTAGCGGCGGTCGTCTTTTTCCCGAAATCGATCTTTGGATTTGCTTTTGGAAGAACCGGAGCCTTGGGCCGAAACGGCCAAAACGAGTAATAATAGCGGAAGGGTGAGGATTAGTTTGCGTAACATGCTGAGCACAATAGGTGGTTGTTGGTTAATGATGTAGGACGGAATTGAGTATCCGTGCCAGTGTGTAGGATTAAACGTTGGCAAAGGTATGGGGATTGTATAATTGAGGAGGGGCAGGTGGAAAAGGTTAACAAATTCATCCCTACACCACATCCTTCCGCCGTTCCTTAGCCAACTCAACCCCAGCTGCTCCAAGCGAATCGCGCAAAGCTTCGTAAAAATGATTGAGCGTATCTTCATAGTGCTGGCCGAGGGTCCAAACCGCCATGGAGGTTTTCATATCGTCGCGGGTAATTCCAGCCACTTTTACATCAATGTTTCTGCCTTTAAGGGCGTGTGGGCAACGTGTTGCAGCTTCCTGAGCGGCCAACTGTACTTTTTCCAGAGAAGAATTGGCCTGAAGCAGTAGCGTAATTTCGGCTTGTACTTCGCTGTGTTCTGCAATTTTTTCTATGGGCGCCTCGGTTATTTTTCCGTTTGGGATGATGATTTTTTTGCCAGAGGGCGTCGTCAAAACGGTACTGAAAATTTGAATCTCCGTTACTCTCCCAGTCTTATCAGCCACCATCAAGTGATCGCCAACTTTGAATGGCCGAAACAAAAGGATGAGTACCCCACTAGCAAAATTGCCCAGGCTTCCCTGGAGTGCCAAGCCAACAGAAAATGCAATAGCCGAAAAAATGGCAATAAATGAAGTGGTGGCAATACCTATGGTGCTGGCAACCATGAGTATGAGCGCGATTTTCATGCCCGTATCCGCCAAGGAAGTAAAAAATGGGCGCAGGCCTTCGTCGACACGACGAGCCTGAAGGAATTGGTCGAAGCCACGCGACAGGCGGCGAATGATCCACAAGCCACCAAAAAGCAGGGCTACTGCAGCAAAGGTTTTAGGGCCGTAAGTCCAGGCCATTTCTATGGCTTTGTCGAAGAATATTTTTGTGTCCAAGATAGGGTATGTTAGTTTAATAAAATCCTATAAGGTTTTTAGAAACCTTTTAGGATTCGTTCAAATCAAGTTATCTTATTGCCTCCCGAATCCGAACCAAACCCTCCAAAATCCTTTCCAATTCGCTAAGCGGCAACATATTAGCCCCATCAGACTTAGCTTCTGAAGGCCGCGGATGGGTTTCGATAAAAAGACCATCTGCACCTGTCGCGATGCCTGCGCGAGCAATGGTTTCGATTAGGGCAGGCCGACCTCCTGTCACGCCACTGCTTTGGTTGGGCTGTTGAAGTGAGTGGGTACAATCTAGCACCACAGGTGCGCCAAAAGACCGCATGACAGGGATGCCCCGGAAATCAACAATCAGGTCTTGATAACCAAAGGTGGTGCCGCGTTCGGTGAGCATGATATTTGGATTGCCTTCTTCGCGTACTTTTTCGGCAGCAAATTGCATGGCCTCCGGACTAACAAATTGTCCTTTTTTGATGTTTACTACTTTGCCGGTTTGGGCAGCGGCAACCAGCAAAGATGTTTGCCGACAAAGAAAGGCAGGGATTTGTAACACATCCACATACTGTGCCGCGAGGGCAGCCTCAGATTCGGTATGAATATCGGTAGTCGTGGGGACTTGAAAGGTTTCGCCTATCTTTTGCAGGATTTGAAGGGCTTTTTCATCCCCAATACCTGTGAAAGAATCGCGTTTGCTCCGATTGGCTTTGCGGTAAGAGCCCTTGAAAATATATGGAATGCGCAGGCGTTGGCAGATTTCGTTGACTTGTCCGGCA
Organism: Saprospiraceae bacterium; assembly: GCA_046153985.1. Lineage (GTDB taxonomy): Bacteria > Bacteroidota > Bacteroidia > Chitinophagales > Saprospiraceae > JABWAJ01. Next base: position 3,981 of record JBJXFD010000309.1, on the reverse strand, counting down.
ATGTCGAAGGCCATTTGTTCGCCTTCAATAGCACATGGGCCGGCGATTAGGAAAAAATTGTCTGAATCTGTATTTTGTAAGCGAGAAAGACCAAGCATGTAAATTGTGTTTAAAATTGGCAAATATGCCTTCCTAGTCACCAATTACCAATGAACCAATCACTAGAAAGGCCAAAGGTCGAAAGACTAAAAAATATGAAGGCTAAAATTGTCTAAAACCTTTTCTTTGGCGTAATTATAGTCGAATGATTCGATTTTTGAAGACTAAACCGATTGATTCGATTGACAACCAAAACCTTTTAAGACCATTTCATTCAAAACCGCTTTGCGTTCACAATATTTACCACAAACTGCTTTACAACTTTAATCGTTCATACATCATAGTTCCTAGTTCATACATCATAGTTCATAGTTTACCCATGAAGTCTAAGCTCGAAAATTTCTTTCAAACCCTTGAACATCAAGGACTCACGCAAAATGTTCTGATCCCTCCCCGAGCAGAAGCACATCGCTTGGCAGAGGCCTTGTTTTTGTTCCTGTTTCCTATGCTCAACGAGGCACCTAAACCTGCCCGAGTTCAATATGCGCTGCTTCGTCATGATTTGATGAAATTGCTTTACCCAATCATGAAAGAAAAGGGCGAATCTGTTGGGGACATTGCGGATGGCTTTTTTGACCAGTTGCCGGAAGTGTACGAAATGCTGCTGGAAGATGCTCAGGCCTTCTTCGATTTTGATCCGGCTGCCACTTGTATAGAGGAGGTAGTTGCTACATACCCAGGGTTTTATGCTATTGCTAACTATCGCATTTCCAACCTGTTGCATCGATTGGGTGTGCCACTTTTACCCCGGTTTTTTGCCGAATATGTACACGGAAGAACGGGGATTGATATTCACCCGGCGGCCACCATTGGGCACTCCTTTTTTATTGACCATGGGACTGGGGTGGTTATCGGGGCGACAGCGGTTATAGGGAACAAGGTGAAAATCTATCAGGGCGTGACACTGGGTGCTTTGCAGGTAGACAAAACGCTAGCTAACGTAAAACGCCATCCGACTATTGAGGACAATTGTGTGCTTTATGCCAATTGCACGATTCTTGGTGGAAAGACGGTTGTTGGGCATGATTCAGTCGTAGGAGGCAATTCCTGGCTGACTGAAAGTGTACCGGCATTTTCTGTGGTACTCCACCAAAGTCAGCTGAAAGTGCGCACACGACCGTTTGATGAGCCGGTTAATTTTGTCATCTGATTTTTTTGCCACTAAGTACCGATGAAATAACAACCTCACGATTTGGAGGGCCTAATTTGGAGGCAATTTGCGTTACTCGTCAGTTCCGTAGCCCCACTCTGGGCCTTCCTCGCGCCTTACCTGCCACCAAATTACCCTCCTCCAAATCGTGAGGTTGTTATTTCATCGGTACTAATTGCACGAATTTTCACGAATACAGCGATGTCAATTCGTGCAATTAGTGGCCTAAAATAGCTTGATGTATTTCCCAAACCTGCGGCAAAAGCATTTGCAAGCCATCATTGATTAGGATAAAATCGGCTAATTTCAGTTTGTCTTCTTCAGGTAATTGTCCACGCATTCTTGCGCGTACTTCCTCTTCCGTGAGTCGATCCCGATCCATCACGCGCTGAATGCGGAGTGCTTCGGGGGCGGTCACCACGATCATAAAATCAAGGTGCTTGTACCCCCCGCTTTCTACCAGAAGTGCGGCCTCTTTGAGGGTGTATGGGCAGCCAAGTTCGGTCTGGTGTTGGTGCCAATCGAGGCTTTCGGCCTCCACAGCCGGGTGAACTAATGCATTGAGCGCGGCGAGTTTGGCTGGATCGGCGAATGCAATTTTAGCCACATAAGGTCGATTATAAGCACCATCTGGCGTGTAAGCCTCCGAGCCAAAGAGATCGATGATGCCCTTTCGCAAGGCCGGATCATAATTGATCAACTTTTTTGCCCAAATATCAGCGTAGAAAATTGGGATCCCAAGGGCTTCGTGGAAAATGCGGCACACGGTACTTTTTCCGCTTCCAATACCACCTGTGACACCAACTCGGAACGACGAATGCTTGATGGTTGACGATTGATTTTCCATTTTAATCTTGCAGTTTTCCTTTTAAAACACTTAGTGTCCCTTAGTCTCTTAGTGTTAAAATTCGTATTACAATTTCAGCAAAAACGGCATTTGCCTCAAGGCAGTTTTTAAAAAAGGCCAAGATGGTGGCGCGTAAAGCACCCTAAAAATATCACCCCAAGAAGCATCCTCATCTAAAAAACGGAGTACTAAAGGAGCGGGTAGTTTTTTGAATAATAGACTGAAAAAATCTTTGCCTGAAACCAAATTTTCCTGCAATACATGCAACATAATGGAGTCAAAAGCTCGATACATCTGAGACGATTGCAAGGTTGAGGGGTCGGGCGTGCCAGTTTTTTCCCAGGCATTCACGAATGAGCGGACTTTTCGCTGGGTTCGGAGAAACGCATAGCCGCTAGATGCTTTCACAAATCCGCCCGCTGTGCCAATGTTGATCACCCGACCTTCTCCCTTTGGCGAAAGCGTCAAATCCGTCATCGGGATCACGCCAAATTCTTCTTCTTCAATGTGGAAATCCGTGATTTTTAAAACTTCTGAAAGGTATCGCTTTAGTTCGTTTTCATAGGTTTCGGGCGGACAAAGCTCTGGCGAAAACACCGTAAATTCCACCAAAGCGCGGGTCTTAGAAAACGGAAGAACGTACACAAAGCGTGTTTCGCCATGCTGGTCCAGGCGATAATCCATGAAAGTCACCGTTTCGGGGTTGAAAGCAGCGCTGGGTGTTTCTATAATCCAACCTTTAAAATGCTGAAGGAGAAAGGAATGTGCCGATTTTCGATTTATGCTTGACGCTTGTAGCTTTGGACTGGTCCACCTTGCCCCGTCGACCGCGTAGGTTTTGCCGGCTGCTGTAAATCTTGCAGAATTAAAAATCCATTCGCCCTGGTAGTCGCCCAAATCTGTTCTTATTATGCCGTTTTCAGCGTCAATATCAAGAATATTGGCAGTGACCCTTTGGACGTTGGGATATTTTGCCAGTTCGGTTTTTGCCCAGTTGTAAAAATCCAGTCCACGAATCATGTGATACCGATAGGGCGAGATGTCTAATATCTTCTCTATATCTTTTCCAAAAAACTGGCACTGATTCCAAATTTTATGGTCTACGAGCGGCAGTGGCTCATCGTCTTTTGCCCAAAAACACCAGGTTCGGTCATTGCGAGATTTGTCGTCTCGATCTATCAAAACGATTTTTTTATCCTGGAAAAAAGGTCGCTTTGCGCATTCAAGGGCAAGTGTTAGCCCAGAGAGGCCTGCTCCGGCTAGGAGGAGATTGGATTGCTGGACTTTTGACATTGGATTACTTGACCTTGGACTTTTGATGTTGTTGGATGTTTGCCACTCCAGTTGCAAAAGTATTTAATAATTCGAGCGGGTTCAATCCTGTATGGTTTTACCTTTTCCTGTTTTCCTGTTTTCCTGTTTAAAATTCACCTATTTATCCCCCAACTGTTAAACCCTTGCGATCGTCTTCCATTCGCTGTATTTTGCAGCCTTCTTCCCCCTTCGAGATGGCACAAGGCAAGGCTACTTTTTTATTTTTCAATCTGCTGCTTTTTGGTTTTTTGAACGCGCAAACACCGCTGTCAAAACCCGTTGATTTCTTTTGTCAGGATTGTCGACCTGCCGATGCACTCGTGATTTTAAGCCGCCAGTCTGGGGTAAACATCGTTTTCAGCGATCGGTTCTTTGAAAACTGTCAACCCATTACAGTTCAGGCCAAAAACGAGGCCATGAAAGATGTGCTTGAGGGAATTACAGCCTGCGGTCGGGTTTTATTTAAGGAGGTAGGAGACCAAATCGTTTTTTATAAAAAAGCCTCGAAATTCACCCTCAGCGGCTATGTACAAGACGCAGAAACGGGCGAACGACTGATTGGTGCAAGCAT
>JBJXFD010000299.1:0-27482 GCA_046153985.1 Saprospiraceae bacterium | reverse complement strand
CGAATGTTAAAGGGATGCAATGATGGGCGTGATACCCTGTTTTTGATAAAATATCCAGAAATTCTTTGCCCTCAGGAAAAGCCTGAACCGATTCGTAAAGATAACTGTAAGCCCTCGGGTCTTTGGATGTAATTCTGCCGATGACAGGAAGAATGTTTTTAAAATAGAACTGGAACAACTGCTTGAAAGGGAAGATGCGCGGCCGGGAGAACTCCAGCACCACCAGCTTACCGCCACTTTTCAATACCCGCTGCATTTCCGACAATCCTTTTTCCAAGTTTTCAAAGTTTCTGACTCCAAAAGCAACGGTAATGGCGTCGAACGTATTGTCTGCAAAAGGTAAATTTTCGGAATCTCCCTCGATCAGCTCGATTACTTCATCCAATTGTTGCTTATGTACTTTGGTGCGGCCAATTTCCAGCATTTGCGCTGAAATATCCAGTCCGACAATGCGTTGGGGGCGATATGCTTTCGCCAAGGCAAGGGCTACATCTGCCGTGCCCGTTGCCACGTCGAGCACAACATCGGGCGGATTATCCCGGAGCTGAGCGATTGTTTTTTTACGCCAAATGGTATCAATACCTAAGGAAAGAAAGCGGTTGAGGAAGTCATAGTATGGCGCAATTTTATTGAACATACTCGACACCTGACTCTTTTTGCTGCTGTCGGCGTCGTAAGGTTTGACGGTTTCTTTTGCCATGAACGGGATGTGTTTGCTGATTATAGGAGCGGCGCGCAAAGATAGTAGTTTTGACGAGGGAGGTATCGCAAAAATTCCACCCTTTTTTCTATCTTTGCATTCCCTAATCAAATGCAGTATTGCATCAATTGTTTTGACTTAATAAGCAAATAATACTCGATGTCTTCCAATCAACGGATTATTTCTGTCAATATAGAGGATCAGATGAAGTCGGCCTACATTGACTATTCAATGTCGGTCATCGTAGCCAGAGCATTGCCGGATGTCAGAGACGGGCTAAAGCCTGTTCACCGGCGGGTTCTGTACGGAATGTCTGAATTAGGACTCAGCCCCAGCAAGTCTCACAAGAAATCGGCCCGTATTGTCGGGGAAGTGTTGGGTAAGTACCACCCGCATGGCGACTCATCTGTTTATGACACCATGGTGCGGATGGCCCAGGATTGGTCCCTGCGTTACCCTTTAGTGGATGGCCAGGGTAACTTTGGCTCTATGGATGGCGACAGCCCTGCAGCCATGCGTTATACCGAAGCGCGCCTGGCCAAGATTAGCGATGAGATGCTGGCCGATATCAACAAGGATACCGTAGATTTTGCGCCCAACTTCGACGATTCGCTCGAAGAGCCGACCGTGTTGCCAGCCAGGTTGCCCAACTTATTGGTCAATGGCGCTTCCGGCATCGCGGTGGGGATGGCAACCAACATCCTGCCGCACAACCTCCGGGAAGTGGTGGACGGCATTGTGGCCACGGTGGACAACCCCGACATTACGATCGAAGAGTTGATGCAGTTTATCAAAGCGCCCGATTTTCCTACGGGGGGCATTATTTATGGCTACAGTGGGGTTAAAGAAGGTTTTGAAACCGGCAGAGGACGCGTAGTTGTAAGGGGTAAAGCGGAAATTCAGAACGATTACAGTGGCCGCGAGGTCATCATCATCACAGAAATCCCTTATCAGGTCAATAAGGCCATGTTGGTCGCGAAAATGGCCGAATTGGTCAATGACAAAAAGATCGAAGGCGTCCACGACATCCGGGACGAATCGTCGCGCGAAGGGGTTCGGGTAGTGGTGGAAATCAAACGCGATGGCCTTGCGAGCGTGATTCTGAGCCAGTTGTTCAAATATACGCCTTTACAAAGTTCTTATGGCGTCAACAACATTGCCTTAGTCAATGGCCGTCCGGTGACCCTCAACCTCAAAGACTTCATCCGCGAGTTCATCAAATTCCGCATTGAAGTCATTGTCCGGCGCACCCAATTTGATTTGAAAAAAGCCATTGCACGCGCGCACATCCTGGTGGGTTTGCTGATCGCTTTGGACTATATAGATAAGGTCATTACGCTCATTCGCGCTTCAAAAACAGCTGAAGAAGCCAAAGAAGGGCTGATGCAGGGCGGATTCATTGAAGACAAAGAGGCTTTCTGGTCGAAATTTGGACAACTTATTGAAGAGGCCAAATCGGTAGAATACGAACTGATCGAAGGCAATGTGCTTTCCGATGCACAGGCCAAGGCCATCTTAGAAATGCGTTTGCAGAAACTGACCGGCCTCGAACGCGACGGGATCCAGCAGGAATACGACGAGGTTTGCCGCAGAATTGATGAGTACAAAGCCATTTTGGCCAGTGAAGAACTCCAACGCGGCATCATCAAGCAGGAGTTGACCGAAATCCGCGAAAAATACGGGGACGACCGCCGCACGCAGATCAACTACGAAGACGGGGAAATCAGCATTGAAGACCTCATCGAAAATGAGGAGGTCGTGATTACGATTTCCCACCTGGGCTACATCAAACGGACTCCGGTCATCGAATACCGTACTCAAGGACGTGGCGGGCGCGGCTCGATGGGAGCAAAAACCCGGAACGAAGATTTTGTAGAGCACATGTTTATTGCCACCAACCACAACTACCTCTTGTTTTTCACAGAGCAGGGGCGGTGCTATTGGTTGCGGGCTTACGAAGTGCCGGAAGCCAATAAAACGGCCAGTGGCAGGGTCATTCAAAACATCCTGTCTATCCCCAAAGACGATAAGGTCAAAGCTTATATCATCATTAAAGACCTGACCGACCGCGAATTTGTGGACAACCATTTCATCCTTTTCTGTACACGCAAAGGGGTGATCAAAAAAACGCCGGTAGCTGCTTATTCCCGGCCACGTGCAGGGGGTATTAACGCCATCCTGATCAACGAAGGCGACCAGTTGCTGGAAGCTAAGCTGACAACGGGCGACAGCGAAATTTTCATCGCTACCAAAAGCGGAAATGCCATTCGTTTCAATGAAACCAAAGTGCGTTCAATGGGGCGTTCTGCTGCCGGGGTTCGGGGTGTAACGCTGGAAAACAGCGGCCGCGACGAAGTTGTCGGTATGGTTTGTCTTGATCCGACCGACAAAAGCGCAACCATTTTGGTCGTTTCAGAAAAAGGGAATGGCAAGCGTTCAGATTTTGACGACTACCGACTGACGAATCGCGGCGGGAAAGGCGTTAGAAATATGAACGTCACCGAAAGAACGGGGCCCGTTATCGCCATTAAAGCGGTGAAGGACGAAGAAGATTTGATGATTACGAACCGGTCGGGCATTATTATCCGGATGCCGGTGAGCGATATTCCGGTGCTTGGAAGGGCTACGCAAGGGGTGCGCGTCATCCGTTTGGACGACGACGATTCAATTGCAGATGTAGCTGTTGTGCCGCATACGGAGGAAGAAGAGAACGGGCATGGGATTGAGGAAGCGGACGTGGAAGGCACTGAAACTAAGGAGCCTACGGAAGAGTAGGGGAGTAGTTACTGGTTACTGGGGTATTAGTTATTGGTCTGTTCTATCGTCCTCGTGATGGATGGTGTAACGACTTCAATATCGTGTTCGCTCCCCACTAGTAACCAATACACCAATAACCAGTAACCAATACACCAATAACCATTAACACCCCGTTCCGAATATTTTAACAAAAAAATGGATGACCCGGCAAGGGTATCCTCGTCTCATTTGCGAATTTTATTTAACACAAACGTCTTCAGATCATGAAAAGACTGTTTTTTGGTTTAACAGTTATGGTGCTCTTTGCAGGGACTACCCAGGCACAACAAGATCCTAAAAAGGAGCTTAAAAATGCCGGAAGGGCGCTTTCAACCTACTATTTGGATCCATCCAACAACAAGGCCAAACTCAAAGAGGCTGTAGATGCCATTGAGGTGGCAACTGGCTCAGAGATGACCAATACGCTGGCGGAAACCTGGATCAAAAAAGGTGAAATTTACAACGAGATTGCTTCGCAAATCGTCACGGTCAAGCAAGTGGGGTTGGGCAACGTGAATGATTTGCCGAAAGTTGAAAATCCCGCACTACAGGCAGCGATGGCTTTTCAAAAAGCATTGACCCTTGCCCAGAAAAGCTACGAGAAAAAAGACGTCATGAAAGGTTTGATGACCGCGCAACCGAACCTCTACAACATGGGCATTTATGCTTATGAAGACAAGGCTTTTGGGGCTGCTTACGACCACTTCAACGCATTGATTGAGACCCATGAAACGCTGAAAGCCAACGACCAGAAAAGTTCTTTGGATACGCCGGAGGCTTACAACGACCAGCTTTACATCACGGGCCTCGCTGCTTTGAATGCAGAAAAAACTGCCGAAGCAGGCACCTATTTTGAAAAGCTGTACAGCATGGGTTACGATAAGGCGGCCATCTACGAAGCGATGTACAAAATGAAAATGCCCACGGATGTAAAGGACGAAGCCGGAATTGCAGCCGCTTACAAATTCCTGGAAGAAGGCCGTAAAAAATACGGAGACGATGTATCCCTGCTGTTTGCGGAGATCAACCACTTCCTGAAATTGGGCAAGCTGGATGAACTGATCGGCGAACTTCAGATAGCGATCGAAAAAGAACCGGATAACATCTCCCTCTACACTACGCTGGGTAACGTTTTTGACAACCTGTACCAGCGCGAGTATGCTGCCGGCAACAAAGCCAAAGCCGACGAGTACTTTACAAAAGCACTTGGCTACTACGAGCAGTCACTGCAGAAAGACCCTAAATATTTCGACGCCATTTACAGCGCAGGCGCCCTGTACTACAACAAAGCGGCTGCTATGACGCTGGAGTTGAATAAATTGGCCGACGACTACACCAAAGACGGGCTGAAAAAATACAACGAAAAGAAGAAAGAAATCACGGCTCAGTTTGATCTGGCATTGCCTTACTTCCAGCGTTGCGAAGCTTTGAATTCTAACGATGTCAGTACGCTCACGGCCCTGAAGGAAATCTTCGCCCGCCGCGACGATCTGGAAAAGTCGAATGAGTTCAAGCGCCGCCTTGAAGTTGTCAGTGGCGGTGGAACGAATCCGGATTCCTTTTTCAAAGGATAAGACGATAAAATAACGCCTTTCTATCAGAGAGGTGTTATGAAAAAAGGAGGCTGTCTCATAACGTTCATGAGGCAGCCTCTTCTATATTAGGCTTGCTGGATCAAATCACGGACAAGCCAGTCATAATTGATAGTGCCCGGCTGGCAGAAACGATCAACACCATAACCTTAAGTTATGAGACAGCCTCGCTACAGCGAACTCAATTCTTCGATTCCACCTCAGCCAATCCCGCCAAGTCTAATAGAAACGCATATTCCATCGCCACTTCTTTATACTTCTCAAACCTGCCGGAAGCGCCGCCGTGGCCGGTGTCCATATTGGTATACAGCAACAGCGGGTTTTTGTCTGTCTTTTTCGTGCGCAGGCGAGCCACCCATTTCGCTGGCTCCCAATATTGTACCTGCGAGTCGTGGAGGCCGGTGGTGACCAGCATAGCCGGGTAGGCTTTGGCTTTTACGTTGTCGTAAGGCGAATAGGATTTCATGTAATCGTAATAGGTCTTGTCATTCGGATTGCCCCATTCGTCGTATTCGCCGGTGGTGAGCGGAATGGTTTCGTCGAGCATGGTCGTAATCACGTCCACAAACGGAACGGCTGCAATTACCCCTTTAAAAAGTTCGGGCCGCATATTGATCACCGCGCCCATCAACAGGCCACCGGCGCTGCCGCCCATCGCAAAAAGCTTTTCCGGACTCGTATATTTGTTGTTCACCAGATAGTCGGCGCAATCAATGTAATCGGTGAAGGTGTTCTTTTTCTTCAGCAACTTTCCGTCTTCGTACCAGGCGCGGCCCATTTCTTCCCCGCCGCGGATGTGGGCGATGGCGTAAGCGAAACCGCGGTTGAGCAGGCTCAGGCGCGCGGAATTGAACGTAGGATCCATGCTCGCGCCATAAGAACCGTAGGCGTACAACAGCAAGGGCTGTTTGCCGTCTTTTTTGAAGCCTTTTTTATAGACAATTGAAACCGGGACCTGAACCCCGTCGCGGGCTTTAACGTAAATGCGCTCCGATACGTAATCGTTGCGGTCGAAGCCACCCAGCACTTCCTGCTGTTTGAGTTGGGTCAGCTTTTTGGTATTCATGTTGTAATCGTACGTGGTGGAAGGCGTCGTCAGCGACATATAACCCACGCGCAGAACATCGGTATCGAAATCCGGGTTCACATCCACGTAAGCCATGTACGCGTCTTCCCCAAACGCGATATAGTGTTCCGGACTGCCATTCCAAGGGCGCACGCGCAACTGCGTGATGCCTTTGATGCGTTCGGAAAGCACGAGGTGGTCCTTGAAAATTTCCATGCCTTCCAGCAGGACATCGTCGCGGTGGGCGATCACTTCAGTCCAGTTTTCTTTGGTCGTTGCCGTTTCGGGCGTTGACATCAGGCGGAAGTTTTTCGCATCGAGGTTGGTGCGAAAGTAGAATTTGTCGCCAAAATGGTCCATGAAATACTCCAATCCGCGCGTACGGGGCTGAATGATCCGGAAGGATCCGTTGGGCTGGTTGGCGTCCAACACCCGGTATTCGGTCGTTAGCGTCTGGAAAGAAGCGATGACGATGTATTTTTTAGACTTCGTTTTGTATACGGCGGAGGCAAAGGTTTCGTCCGATTCGTGGAAGACCTCGACGTCTTTTGTAGCCGGGGTACCCAATTTGTGTTTGAAAATTTTGTAAGGGCGCAGCGAGGCATCCTTGACCGAATAAAAAATGGTTTGGTTGTCGTTGGCCCACACCGCACCGCCGGACGTGTTCGGGATGACGTCCTTCAACATTTTCCCCGTTTCTAAGTCTTTAAAACGGATGGTGTAAATTCGGCGGCTGAGGGTGTCTTCGCCGTAAGCCAGAATTTTGTTGTTGCTGCTGACTGACCGACCGCTCACGGCGTAATATTTATAAGGTTTGGCCAATTCGTTGACGTCCAGCATCACCTCTTCTTTTGCATCGAGGCTACCTTTTTTGCGCGAATGAATGGCGTATTCTTTGCCTGTTTCGTAGCGGGTCAGGTAGAAGTAGCCGTTATCCTTGTACGGAACCGATTCGTCGTCCTGCTTGATGCGGCCTTTGATTTCTTCAAACAGTTTGCCCTGGAAAGCTTTGGTGTGAGAAGTTACCTGTTCGCGATAAGCGTTTTCACTGTTCAGGTAGGCGATAACATCCGGGTTTTCCCGTTCTTTTAACCAATAAAACTCATCTATCCGGGTATCCCCGTGCATGCTCAACTCCTTGGGTACAGCATTGACCGTGGGCACAGGGAGGTTCATTTTTTCGTACATCATACTGGTAGCAGGTTGTGTTGAAGCAGCTTGTTGTTCCTGGTTGCTGCAAGCCGCAAAGAACGCCAAAACGGAGAACAACAACAAAGGTTTGGTGTTGCGATTGATAAGGTGCAAATTTTGCATAACAGACAAAAATTTTGTTGTAAGAGCATGTTGTCTATTCCACTGCATGCTCTAAGGTGATTTGAATCCCCCCGATTGAAAAAATCGGCATCAAACTTACACTTTGTTGACGAAGAATGAAAGATTAAATGGGGGTGATCTCGCGTCCCCATACCCTTTTTAAATTCAAATAAAAGTTTACCTTTGGCGGCATCATGCGGGTAGGAACCTCTTATCGCCAAATCTGGAGTATTTCAGCGCCAATTATGATTGGTAGCGCTGCACAAAACCTTGTCGCGCTCACCGACAGTGTATTCCTCTACCACCGCAGCGAGGAAGATTTCGCCGCCATTGGATTCGTTGGCGTATTCTATTTAGTGATTGCCGCCATCGGCTTTGGGTTTTCCCGGGGTGGTCAGATCATGATTGCCCGGCGTGCTGGCGAAGGAAGGCTCGGTGAGGTTGGCCGGTGCTTTTATTCCATGCTGTATTTCGAGCTTGCCCTCGCCTTAGTGATGTTCCTCTTTATGCGCTACGGCTGCTACTATTTTTTTTCGCTGATCGTTGACTCGCCGGTCATTTTTGAAAAAAGTTTAGAATACTTGCACCACCGATCCTGGGGCGTCTTTTTTTCCTACGGCGGCGTGGCCATGATTGCCCTTTACACCGGCGTTGCCCGATCTACCTTTATCATTATAGATACCCTCATCCTTGCCGTCCTGAACATCATCCTGAATTATGGATTTGTGTTTGGCAATATGGGATTCCCCGAAATGGGGATCGGCGGAGCTGCTTTGGCCAGTAGTATTTCTGAAGCGGTGGCTTTTTTCATTTTTGTTATCTATATTTTTTGGGATAAAAAAGCACCCGATTACAGCCTTTTCAAACTGCCCAATATAGACATGGCGCTCATTCGCCAGCAATACAGCTTAGCGTTTCCAATTGTGGTACAGGCTTTTGTGGGGATAGGGAGTTGGTTTTTCTTTTTTGGGATTGTAGAAAACCTGGGGCCGCGTGATTTGGCCATTACGAATCTGGTGCGCATGGTTTACCTCATCCTGTCTATTCCCTGCTGGGGATTTGCATCCGGAGTGAATACAATGGTGAGTAACCTGATTGGTCAGCAGAAGCGACAGGCGGTTGTGCCCATTATCCGGAAAACTGCTATGCTCTGCTGGTTGGTGACTATGGCGCTGAGTTTACCTATTGTGATATTCCCGCAACAAATGCTTTATCCATTGTTGGGATCGCAGGACATGTCGCTGATCACGGATGCGCAGCCGATTTTTTATCTGTTGCTGATTATTTTGACGACCTTTTCGTTCGGCGGGGTGTTGTTCAATGGCCTTGCAGGAACAGGTGCTACTTACTACGGCCTTAAAATTCAAACCGTTTGCGCCATCGGCTACTTAGTTTATATTTATATTGAAGTCAATTATACCTCTGGCGGGTTGTTCTGGGCCTGGGCTGCTGAAATTTTTTACTGGTTGGTGATGATTATTTTAACACTTAACTATTTGAATAAGAAGCACTGGCATTTGTTGAAAGTCTAGGGTGGTTATTGGTTATCTGTTATTAGTTATTGGTGGTTATCACTAACCTTGGAACCATAAATCCCCAAACAAGTAACCAATAACCAATAACTAATAACCAGTAACCATTTGCCTCATCAACGCCACCAGCATCTCTTCCAACGCGCCCGGCAAAGGGGCTACGACCTGAGATTGAAGGTAATACGGTTCCCGCAGCGCTAATTTATCCCCGATATAGCCCGGCAATGTTTGTTCGTCAAGCCCTTTCAGGAGCGGGCGATGCGCCATTTCCGGGAGTAGGCGACGGCAGAGTTCGTCCACCGGCGTTTGCAGATAAACGGTAATTCCGTGCCGGTTCATCCATTCCATATTGTCGAAAAAACAGGGCGCGCCGCCACCACAGGCAATGACAGCCTGCCCGTATTCAATCATCTGATGCAGCGCTTCCCGTTCAATTTGCCGAAAGGCAGCTTCTCCGGATTTTTCGAAAATTGTCTGAATGGACTGGCCTTCCTGGTTTTCAATCCAGGTGTCTAAGTCAACAAAAGGGATACCCAGCGCTTCGCTCAGGCGGCGGCCGGTGTAGCTTTTGCCACTGCCCATAAAACCGGTCAGGAAAATGCGGAAGTTCATCGGTACAAGGTAAAAAAATATTTCCTTCCAGTCAATAGCACATCAAATGCCTGTGACCATTTGCCGGGAAAGCCCTACCTTTGCAACGATCTTATACTAAAACAGAAGCTACTATGCACATTCGAATGCTCTTTGCACTGATGGTCCTGAGCATCTTTTCCTGCAATCGCGAAGGCGGCAACCCGGGCAAAAGCCTGGAAGAAATTCAATTAGAAGGCGCCTCCAATTCCGCTATTGTTCGTAACCCGGTCAGCGCCAACGCCCCAACGGATACGGTCAATGTAGCCAGAATCACGTTTGAAGAAACCGAATTCGACTTCGGCGATGTGGATGAAGGCGCCATTGTGGAACATGTATTCCGTTTTAAGAATACCGGTACAGTTCCTTTGTTGATCAGCGATGCCCGCTCCACTTGTGGCTGCACGGTGCCGGTTTGGCCGAAAGCCCCAATTGCCCCAGGACAAGGCGGGGAGATCAACGTGAAATTTGACACCAATGGGAAAAGCAAAATGCAAAAGAAACCGGTCACCATCATCGCCAACACCTATCCTGCTGCCACAATTGTGCAACTCATTGGTGTGGTGCGCGAATCTGAATCTATGAACAAAAAACCTCAATAGCTCTGTTTTAAAAGATACTTTGATCAAATTCAGCAATTCACATAAACCAATTCTCGATGAGTACAAGTCTTATTCTTCTTCAGAGCAGCGCTTTCAGTACGCTCAATTATGTTTTCATTGGCGCCATGCTGCTCATTTTCTGGTTGTTCATGGTTCGCCCACAGGCTAAAAAGCAGCGCGAACAAAGCACGTTTATGGGAGGGCTCAAAGTTGACGATGAAGTCGTAACCAGCGGCGGCATTTTGGGTAAAATTTACAAAATAGAAAACGATATCATTACGCTGGAGGTTAGCAACAAAACCTATATCCGCGTAACGAAAAACGTGATTTCCAAGGAGATGACCGACTGGCTGAAAACCACTTCGGAAAAACTGATTATCAAATAAAATGGATGCATCAAAGGGGGTGAAAAAACTGCCTTCCGGGCGAACTAATGTCTTTGCGCAACTTCCAGACCATGTTTAAGCCGCTGGGAGCCACTTCCCGCTTCCGTTGGGACGATTTGCGCATTGGAAAAGACAGGGCTATCCTGATGATCTGCATCGGGATAGCCTTGTTCTTCTGGTTATTGGTCAAGCTTTCCCAGAATTACCGCATGACCAAAGCGGTGTACATCAGTATCCATACGCCCGTCAACAAGGCACTTTCCACTCCTCCTCCAGGGAATGTTGCCGTACAATTGCAGGGTACCGGTTGGCAATTGCTGGGTGAGCACTTTTCTGGTAAGCAAATCCGGATTTCCTACGACGCCGAAGCTACCGATCAGGTTGTGATCAGCTCGGGGCAATTACGGCAGGATATTCAAAAAAAACTGTCCGCTACGCTTCGGATCATTGACATCAATTTAGACCATGTTGTGATTGAATTGGAAGATGAAGTCTATAAAAAAATCCCGGTTGCCCTTCTGTCTGATATAGATTTTGCCCCGGAATACCAGTTGAAAGAAGCCATCCATGTGCAACCGGACAGTATCCTGATCAGCGGCCCCACGACTCTGATTGGCAGCATTCAGGCCTGGCCCACAGATTCCCTGATTTTGTCAGACCTGAAACACAGCACCCGACTCGAACTGGCTTTGCAACAGCCTCCAAAAGGCATCCTCATTGAAATTCCGGTCGTTAAAGCTTTTATTGAGGTGGAAGCCTATACCGCCAAATCCTTGTTCATTCCGCTTTCCATCATTAATGCTCCGGATAGCGTTCGGGTGTTTCCGGACAAAATCAAATTGGAATGCACCGTTGGGCTAAGCCTTTACAACGAAGTGGATGCGGCTGATTTCGTACTCGAAGTAGACATCGGAGGGGTGCGGCTCAAGGAGGGAAAAACGACAGTTCCTATTGTATTGAAACGCAGTCCCGACTTTGTGCGCAACATTCACTTCACCCCGCAGGCTGCCGAGTTTTTTATCTTCAAGGATTAAGCTGTTCAAAATTCCACCAATTTGAACCAGCTCTTAAGTATATTTGTGGAAACACAAGGCCGTGATTGCTCAAAAAAGCGTACAGGAAATACTCGATACCGTTAAAGTGGAGGAAGTCATCCAGGACTTTGTCAACCTGCGCCGGCGTGGGGTCAACCTCATCGGGTTGTGTCCTTTTCACAACGAGAAGACCCCTTCCTTCAACGTTTCGCCTTCCAAAAACATTTTCAAGTGCTTCGGCTGCGGCAAAGGCGGCGATGCCGTGCAGTTTCTCATTGAACACGAGCATTTTACCTTCGCGGAAGCTTTGCTCTATATCGCCAAAAAATACAACATCGAAGTGGAAGAAACCGTCGTTTCGCAGGAAGCGATGGCGGAAAAACAGCATTTCGAGAGTTTGTACATCGTCAACCAGTTTGCCGCCGATTTTTATCAGAACGAGCTTTTTGAAACGGATCGCGGTAAAAGCATCGGCAAAAGTTATTTTAAGGAACGCGGCTTCCGGGACGAAACCATCCGCCATTTTGGCCTGGGTTTTGCACCCAACCAGCCCGATGTGCTGACCACCAAAGCGGTGGGTATGGGCTACAACATCGAATTCCTGCGCAGCGTCGGATTGACCACGCAGTACGACCGGGACTTCTTCCGCGACCGTGTCATTTTTCCCATCCACAACCTTTCCGGAAAAATTATCGCTTTTGCGGGACGCATCTTGGTCAAAGATGTCAAGGCGCCGAAGTACATCAACTCTCCGGAAACGGAAATTTACAACAAAAGCAAAACCCTTTACGGCGCTTTTTTTGCCAAAAGGGCCATCCGCCAGGAAGACGAATGCATTTTGGTGGAGGGCTACACCGACGTCATTTCGCTCCACCAGTCGGGCATCGAAAACGTGGTGGCCTCTTCCGGCACCTCGCTGACGGTGGAACAGGCCCGCCTCATCCGGCGCTACACGCCGAATGTAAAAATCCTGTACGACGGCGATTTAGCTGGGATCAAAGCTGCGCTGCGCGGGGTGGATATTTTGCTGGAACAAGATCTCAACGTCAGAATTGTTTTGCTGCCGGATGGAGAAGACCCGGATTCGTATTTACAGCAGGCGGGTGTAGAAGCCTTTAAAACCTATATTTCGCAAACAGCGCAGGATTTCATCGCCTTCAAGGCAGACCTGCTGATGAAAGAAGCAGGGAACGACCCGGTTAAAAAGGCGCACGTCATCAAAGACATCATTGCCAGCATTGCCAAAATTCCGGATCCCATCAAGCGCATGGTCTACGTTCGGGAATGCAGCCGCATTGCCCAGGTGAGCGAGCAGGTGTTGGTGAATGAGATGAACAAGCTCGTGATGCAGCAGGTCAATAAAGCTGTTGCAGAAAAAGGGATGCCGCCGCCGACCTCCGGAGAGTTGGAAGCGGCGGGGATTACCCAACGGGAACCTGTGGAAGCGAGACCTCCGGAAGTTTTGGTGAGCGGAGACGAATTTCAGGAAAAAGACATTGCGCGCATCCTCGTAGTTGGCGGCAACGAATGGTTGGATGAATCGAAGCAAGCCAGCGTAGCGCAATACATTGTCAGCAACATCGAAGAGGTGCTCGATCATTTTGACAACGCCTTGTACGGACGCATCGCGCGCGAAGTCTGGGCTTTGGTGGCCGCTAAAAAACCGGTCACCCAACAGTTTTTCCTCCAGCACGAAGACCAGGATATCAAAAATTTTGCCCTGAGCGCGCTCACCTCTCCTTACGAATACAGCGAAAACTGGGAAAAAAAGTGGGACATCCACCTGCGCTGGCAAAAGTCGCCGGAAACCAATTTTGAAGACGACAGCCGGCAGGCGCTTGTCCGTTTCAAAATGCGGAAAATCGAAAAAGTGTTGTTGGAAAATCGTCAAAAAATAAAAGAACTCAGCGATGCCGGAGAGCACGAACAGGTGATTGCATACATGAAAGTGCTGCAAAAACTGAACGTGATGCGCAGTGAATTGGCGGCGCAGACGGGGGCGGTGGTGTTGAAATAATCAGGTACCGCTGCTTGCCTCCTCCAATACCCCAATCAAAGCCCGAATATCCGCTTCTGAATTGTACACATGCGGCGATACCCGAATTGAATTACTCCGGAGCGATACAAAAATGTTATTTTGTTGAAATGCCTCCATCAAATTTGACCGATCGAGGCCATCAGGCAGGGAAAACCCGAAAAGGTGATCCGCCCGATAACTTTCCGCTTCCATGCCAAATCCGTTTTTAATCAAAAAATCCAGTAAGGGTACGGTTAGTTGCCGGCAGTACTGCTGGATGTTGCCCACGCCCCATGCCGCAATTTGGTTCAATGCGGCGTGCAACATAGGCAGGAGGATAAAATTGCTGTATTCGCCTACCTGGTAGCGGGCAGCGCCGGGCTTGTAATCGGCTGTATAATTTGTAAGGCCAGCGAAGTTTTCGGCATTGGTCCGGTTGAGCCAGGATTCCTCGATTGAGGCGCCGTTGTTAAAAACCGGGCTGTACCAGGCGAGGCCAATTGAATAAGGCCCAAGCAGCCATTTATAAGCGGCACAAACCAGGGCATCTATTTGAAAAGCAACCACATCAATGGGCATGGAGCCAACGGATTGTGTGCCGTCTACGATGAACAGGGCGCCAACTTCTTTGCAGCGTGCTCCAATTTTTTTCAAGTCAAACAACGTTCCGTTCGTCCAGTGAATCGAAGAAATGACCACTGCGGCGGTATCCGGATTAATTGCTTCCAATAATCGCTCGTTCCAGATTTTTCCTCTTTCAGGGGTTGCCTCGGGCGGTGGAATGACAACCAGGTCTTTGCCATGCTTAGTGCACCAGCTTTTTAAAGCGTAAAAGTCGCTTGGAAATTCTTCTGAAACGGTGATGGCATGGGTTCCGTTACCTGGAGGAATGTTGGAAATGGCAGATTGGAGGCCATAAGAAGCGGAGGGAATGATCGCAACCTGAGCTGGATGGCCGTTGACCAATTGGCCGAATTTTGTCCGGACAATTTCTGCTTCTTCAAAAAAATCTTCAGGCCGGATTTTGGCCGGGTTTCTCTTTTTCTGCATGCCTGCAATCCCGGCTTCCTCTACGCTTCTGAGCAACGGCGACATGTAGGCGCAATTCAAATAATGTCCTTCTTCTGACAACTGGAACAAGTGTTTTTGTGGCGACATTGGTCTTGTGATTTTTACCAAATATACGAATAGAAATTTTCACATAGATCGCATAGCATGAAAGCCGCCTGTGTGATCTATGTGAAAACCTCTACTGTGACCTCGTGGTAAAAAAATAAACATCAAAAATTACATCCGCACCACCTGCTTAGTTTGTACACCCGAAGGCGTCGTCAGCACGCAGAAATAAACGCCTGGCGGTATTTGACCAGCCACCAACTCAACCTTGTGAATGCCGGCGTCCTTGTACAAGCCGTTTTCAATCAAAAGCACCGTTGTGCCGTTGACGTCTGTCAGTTTCAGGTTTACGACAGCGGCCTCACCCAACTCGTATTGTACGGTTGCAGTTTCCTGCAAAGGATTGGGATAAACCCCGAAATTCATCGGAGTGCGGCTGCTGCTGACCGGGGTTGCTGCTTTGTTTTTGGCGACAGCCCCTTCAACCGGCGGCGGCATTTCGAATGTAGCGCGGCTGTCAGCATAAGGTGCATCGTTTTGCGCAAAGCGCGATTGGTCTTCCTCCTGGAAAGGCGCGGCGCCGTTGCAGTCGAAATTAGTGGCGCGGAAATTAGCGCCGTCACGTGCCTCAAAACCCTCCTGCAAAATTACTTCATTGCCGCCATTGTACACCACATAACTAACTGCGCCGCTGATGAAGCGGTTGGAGGTGACGGTATTGGAAGCATAAAATGTCGGTGCGCCAATCGTTACATCCTGCGAAATGACGATATCGTTGTGGCAGGTCGGTTGTAGCCAGTCGTGCAGCCGTCGGTTTGCGTTTGCAGCATTCCAGGAAACGTCTAAGCGGCCGTAAAATGATTCCTGATCATCACAAATGTTGTCTGCATCTCCGCCATGCAATTGACCAATAACCCGATGGTTGTTGTCAAAAACCACAGACCCGGAAGAGCCTGGTTGCATGCCACCCCGATCGAAATCAATGCGCCAGTGTGTATTTGGGGGTGTGGTCACGCCATTGTTCCAGTTGATATTTCCACCGAAGCTGGTAATCGCATCGTCATCAAAACTGATCTTTTTGACGTCGCCATCAGGGTGGTGAATGCCGGTAGCTACAGGTGATAAGGCCGTGCTGGTTGTCCAGCCAAGATAAACCATGCCCTGGCCGGCGTCTAAATAAGGATCTTCTGTCAAGCGGAACAATGCAAAGTCCGTTGCTTCCCGGTTAGCCACCAGGATGGCGCCCGTAGTAGAAACAAAATTCGTTGGCTCTTCTTCCGGGTTATCGCATTCCGGGCTTTCATAAAACCACCAGAATGACCAGTTGGAAGCGTTCGGGTTCGTATTGGCGTCCAAAGCCCCCAGACAGTGGTGGGCCGTGAGAAAATAGGGCGTATAATCCACCAACGAATTGTTGAGCATGCCGCCGGAACAAAGGCGAAACCCTTCAATCACGATGAGCGCAACCGCTCTTTTTTCAAATTGCCAGTCGGCGCCTTCGGTGCAATTGATGTTGATATGGCATTCGTCGGAATCATCAAAATCCTTTTCCCGCGTGATCCGAATGTGGCGGTAGCCATGTACGACCTTCGAAATGGACAACTCTGCGGTTTCGTCCACGTTTTCGGGTTCGTAGTATTCCAACACGATTTTTTCGCCGTAGACTAAACCCGTCGCATAGCCGATGCTTTGGCCGCGGGGCGAGTTGTTGTTGCGGGACGTAAACCCGCCGATGACGTGGGTTTGCGCTTCGTTGTAAATATACAGGGTTGCGCCGGATGGCAACCAGAATGCATCATATAACAGGTTGATGGATTTTGCGCCGGGGGATTGGATGGCTAAGCGCCAGATACGTCCGCCTTCAGGCAAAGTATTCCAGGTTCCTGAGTTTTCCATGGTAAAACCTGCATCCATCGGGTAACCGAATCGCATCGGCAGCCCTTTGGCTTCGTCTTCCACGTCTTCTTTTTTTAATTTTTCTACCTGAATGGCTGGCATAGAAATGGCTTCGACCTTGCCTTTCAGTGGCGCTGCCCAAGAGCGCGGGGTTCCTCCGATGTTGATCTGGGCCCACAACGGGCTGCCTGCGATCAACAAGGCGATCAGGAAAATATAGTGTTTCATGATTGTTGTTTTTTGAGACAGGAATGATCAGAAGACATTAGACATTAGATTTTAGACCTTAGATTTTAGACATTAGACACCAGACATCCGGCATCTAAAGTCTAAAATCTAAAATCTTATATCTAAAATCTATTTCTTATTTCCTTCCAATTTTTCAATGCGTTGGATCAGTTCGATCAGTTGCGCGTTTGATGTTTCCAATTGCGTGCGCAACTGCGCATTTTTCTGGTCGGCTTCGATGCTGTACAGCGTGAGTTGTTCTACTTTTTCGAGCAACAGGCGCTGCATTTCGCCCACTTCCATACCGCCTTGAGCAGTTACTTCTGCTGCGCTGGGGATGCCCGGCAGGTGGCCTTTTTCCTGGATATGCTGCTGCACAGCTTTCAGACTCGGCAATTCGTAATTCGCTTCGAATACATAATCCGGCCAGGATGCCGAATTGCGTACACGCAATTCTTCGCAAATCACGCGGCCATCTACAGCCAGGGTATAACCAGCCGGAATTTCCGCCAGCGTTACGCCAATACCCACTCTTTGGTTCGCGAGGTCTGCCACAAGCGTTTCAGTTCCTGCGCCGCCCATGTAGACGCGGCGGGTGTTGCGTATACCAGGCGCGTTGAGGGCATTGTATCCGGCTAAGTAAACGCCGTCTGCGTCCCAACCCTGGTAGGTGCCAACGAGGTCGGCTTCCCTGCCGTCGGCGCTTCTGCCGTGTACCACTGCGTCGAAACCGTGTACTTTCATGTTGCCGATGACTTCAAAACGGTCTGTTGGCGTGATTCCCTGGTTGCCCACGATGACACTGTTGCCAAAAGCGCCGAGGTATACGTTGTCCGTATTGGAGTGGATGTAAAGCGGGCCCTCGTTGCTGTTCAGATCCAGTGCATTGCCATCGGTGCGGAGTTCCACAAAACGGTTTGGATTACCTGGCGTGCTGAGGCGAAGGCGGTTGCCGGTGGTATGCACAGCTACCTGGGGAGCAATGCCGAAGCCAAAAGCGCCTTCGGTGTGGAAAACCATATCGCCGGCAGCTGTTTTATTGATGACCTCCAGGGTCGTATTGCCTGGTTTCGTGAAGCCGAAAATACCCAGTTGGCCATTATCGGATTCCATGCGCAGGTAATTGGAGTTGACGCCGCTCAGTAGCAAATTCTGGCCGTCTTTGCGGAAATATCCGTCGCCCTCAACATGGAGGCGGGCCGTGGGGTTATCGGTTCCGATGCCAAAATTGCCGTTCTGAATGTAGGAGTTTAATCCGTTCAGGCCAAACTGCGCGCCGATGGCAGCAGTGCCATCGCCATTAAAAAGACGCAGGCCTTTGGCGCCGGTGAAGTTGCTGTTCAGGTAATGTGAAAACCAGCCTTCATCGCTTGTGTTGATAGTGGAAACACTGGCGTCGAAGTAATTGACAGCGCCGGTTGTGTTGAAGAAGTAGCTCGCGCCAAGACCGGTGGAATGGTTGATTTTGATCAATTCGCTCAAAGTGGAAGGGATTCTCATTTCAAGTTTTCCGCCATTGATCAGGACTTTGGTATTGGGGTCGGTTACGGAGTTTGCGCCAACGGCAAACTGATAGGTAGTGGGGCTAATGCTGACCGTGTTGCCAACGAGATCCATAAGTGGAAACTGGGCAAAGGCCATGGAAAAGGTCGCAAATGCGAACAGGACGGAAAGAAAATTTTGCTTTCTCATAGGTGTTGATTTTTTGGTAATGGTGTGTAGTGATAAATATTGTGTTCGATAACAAACCTAAACCAACCCCCGCTTTATGCGCGCCTGCTGCGGCGGTTGCTTTTTGGTTGTCGTATGCTTTATGTGAAAATGAAGATAACTGTTACACCGGGGAGGAGAAAAAAAATTTTACGATCCGGATTTTGTAATCTCTATTGCAGTTTTGTTAAAAAAACAGCCGTACGGTTGATACTTTTGCCTTGAGCCGTTTATTAATCATCTTACTAATTTTTAATACTGAGCTGGTATGATATCCAAATTGTTTTTTCATCTGGCGTTCCTCGTTCTGCTGAATGCTTCCTGTAACAAAGTCATCGAAGAAGTGCCTTTGCCGCCGTTTGATGTCTTTCCGAATCCTTGTAAAGATCATTTTTTCATTGCCATAAACCCTGTTTTTTTTGCTGGCGAAACCATTACAGTCAAGCTATTGGACGGCAAAGAAATTTTGATCGAAAACACCCTAAGTGCTTCTGATGGCATCAATGTCAACATGAGCGGCAGAGAAGCTGGTATTTATCATGTGGAGGTGACGGGGAAAGGACAAACGTTTATTGCTCCTGTTTTAAAAGTAGATTAACCATGCGCAAGATACTGACAATCATTTTTATATATGCTTTGGCTGCATTTTCGCTTGAAGCCCAAACCTGGACCGTTTACCTCAGCGGCAACGAATATTACCCGCTCAACAGTAAAAATAAAAGCCAATATCCAATCCTTTGGTATACCTCAAAAGATGACCGGGGCGTGTTATTGGGCGGATTTGGCGTCGGCGTTTCTTATGAAAGGCAGTACAAACCTACTTTTTCGCTCAAATACCAGGTCAATTTACAGCGATCCGTTTTTTATGACGAACCTTATATTTCGAAAGATGAGAATGGATCTATTTTGGGGGCGGTCATTGGAATCAATACCCATTACAATGCTACCACCCTCTGTATACCCAGGTACCATCTTGGAAAATGGACCGTGGGATTAGGACTTGGAGGCCGGATCAACGCCTACACGCAAGTAGACTACGGCAAGGCTTTTGTAAATGGGGTTGAAGAAGATTTGATCCTGAAAAGCAATGCCATGGCCCCATTTGTGCTTACTTTGCCATTAGAAGTTTCCTACCAGCCCTGGCTTGGATGGGTGGTTAATTGGAGGGCAGAACTTGGCGTTACGCGGTCTTCCCGACTGTCAGCTTATGCTTCCGAAAGGGGATTGTCGGCGGTTGTTGAAGTGGGGTATCGGTTCCATCAAGAATAAATATACATATCCTAAAATGAAAGTTGGAATTACAGGTGCAGGCATTTCCGGACTTACCGCTGCCATTGCCTTGCAAAAGGCAGGAATTGACTACACGCTTTATGAAGCCGCTCCCGAAATTAAACCCGTCGGCGCGGGAATTGCCCTGGCTGCCAATGCCATTAAAGCATTTAAAAAACTGGGCATTGATGAAGCGATTATGTCAAAAGGCAGGTTGCTGGATGCATTTGTCATCAAGGATCCGTCCGGAAAAGTGATCACTAAAACGGATAGCCGGGCGGTTGGCCTGAAATACGGGGCAGACAATTTTACCATCCACCGCGCTGATTTACATGAAGCTTTGCTTGCTTTTGTCAACAATAAAAACCTCCGCACCAACAAGCGTTGTATAAATTTTGAAGAAAACGGCGACCGGCTGGTTTTGCACTTTGCAGATGGCAGCACGGATGAAGTGGATTATTTGCTTGCCTGCGATGGCATCCATTCGCCCATCCGAAAAAAACTGTTGCCGGAAACGAAACCCCGGTATGCTGGTTATACCTGCTGGCGAGCGGTAGTGGAAATGCCCGATATGCCATTGAATGAAGCATCTGAAACCTGGGGCACTGCCGGTCGTATTGGTATAGTTCCGCTGACAAAAAAACAGGTCTACTGGTTTGCCTGCATCCCGGCAAAATCCCACGATGCTGGTATGAAAAATTTTACAACTACAGACTTGCTCCGGCATTTTGGCGGTTTTCATGCGCCTGTTGGCGAAATCTTGCGCCATACCCGCGACGAGCAGTTGATCCACGGTGATATTTGCGACTTGAAGCCCCTGAATCGCTTCGCGTTTGGTAGAATCCTGCTGATGGGCGACGCCGCCCATGCGACCACGCCCAATATGGGACAGGGCGCTTGCCAGGCGATAGAAGATGCTGCGGTACTGGCTTCGGAGTTGCAACGTGGGCATGCTTCATTAGAGCAACTTTTTTTAGCTTTTGAAAAACGGAGACTGGAAAGAACACGCAGTATTATTGTTCGTTCGCGCAAGATTGGGCAGGTGGCACAAATTCAGAATTCCTGGCTGGCTGCTTTCCGCAATTTTGTGTTTAGGGTATTGCCGGCGGGTGTGAATGAAAAAGGATTGAAAAGTCTTTTAGATGTGGAGTTTTAGGGCTTTCATCACAGCGAGCGTGATTTTATCGGGTTTCCAGCTACCTCAGTCTAAACAAGTACTCTATCCCGAAATTTTGCCTTACTTTTGGCAAACACAGACCAACTTTTCATGACTTCATTTTCCTTTTATAAAACCTGTTGCTGGTTGTTCGCTGCCTGGCTGAGCGTCGGCAGCCTTTATGCTCAGGATTTCGCTTACACGGTTGAAGAAGTACCCAACCCGAAGAACGGTGGTAGTGGCTATGTCAGCGACAACAACCATTTACTTTCTGAAGACGCCGTTACCCAAATCAACTTGCTGCTGGCGCAAATGGAAAACAAATCCACTGCCCAAATGGCCGTAGTGGTCGTGCCCAGCATTGGCGATGAAGTGCCGAAAGATTTTGCCACCCGGCTGTTTCAACACTGGGGGATCGGGCAAAAAGGCGCCGATAATGGATTGCTGCTGCTCATCGTCACCGATCAGCGTCGTGCAGAATTTGAAACCGGCTATGGCCTGGAGGGGTTGCTGCCGGACATTGTTTGCCTGCGTATTCTGCTGGAAGAGTTGGTGCCCCGGTTTCAGCAGCAAGACTATGACGGTGGCGTCATTGGCGCTGTGCAGCGGGTTAAAACCCTCCTCGAAGACCCCGAAGCGCTGGCAGAATTGCGTGCCTCGCTCGACCCTACACGCGGCTGGCCCAGGGTAATGGGCGAACGCATCCATCCTGCGATTTACTGGTATGCGATCGTGGCCTTGTTTTTTGGCCTCGGCGTCGTGGTCTGGATGCTGATCAACCTCCTGAACAAAGAAGAGCTTTATGATAAATACCGCCACATTCGCTTCGCGAAGTCCTGGTTTTTTATTATCCTGTTTCCCATTCCTTACATTGTGCTTTATTTCGTGTTAAAAGGCGTCTTACACCGACTGCGCAACCAGCGCCGGTTCAGCAAGGTCAATGGCCTGCCGATGCATAAAATGGCTGAAAGCGAAGATGATGCCTATCTTGAAAAAGGCCAGGTTACCGAAGAAATTTTAGGTAGTGTGGATTACGACGTTTGGGTGACGGATGATGGCAGTGATGTTTTGATCCTGAGTTACGCAAAAACTTTTTCTAAATACCAGCCTTGTCCGGAGTGCAAATTCCGAACTTACCACAAAGCCAGTTCTACCGTGCTGCAACATGCGACTTACAGTTCTTCGGGCAGCATGGAGGTTATCCACGAGTGCAAAAACTGCAATTACACCAAGCGCAAACTCGTTGTCATTCCGATGAAAACCCATTCTTCCTCGGGCGGCGGCTCTGGTGGCGGCGGTGGCGGAAGTTGGGGCGGGGGGTCTTCCGGTGGCGGTGGCGCCGGCGCAAGCTGGTAGTGTCTTGTCTGTCTTTATAGTCCGATAGCTGCGTTATGAGAAAGCCCCAAAATCGGTCATTTACGCGAGTAAACTTCCGCTTTTGGGGCTTTCTCATGCCTTGCTCTCGAACTCTAAAGAACAGACAATCAAATAAATGGACAGGCACTGGTGAACTAACACAAATTAGTTTCGGCGGGCTTTAATATTCCCTTATTTTTGCGTTTCAAACCAGAATTCGCGCCTACGTGTTCATACGACCCGTTCTCAGGCAGCTTGCGCTGACCAATTTCAAAAATTATGCTCTCGAACGCATTGCTTTCGGGGATTCGCTCAATTGCATTGTCGGGCGCAACGGCATGGGCAAAACCAACCTGCTGGATGCGATCTATTACCTTTGCATGGGCAAAAGTTATTTCGCCCAAAATGAGTCGCAGATTGCTTTGCACGAAACCGATTTTTTCAGGATTGAAGCACGGATTGACCTGGAAGGCAAAGAAGAAAAAGTGGTGGCCAAGGTGATCCCGCGCCGGCAAAAGGTTTTTGAACGCAACGAGGTTCCTTACAAAAAGATTTCCGAGCACGTGGGGGCCTTGCCGGTTGTGATCATTGCGCCCGACGATACACATATCGTTACAGAAGGCAGTGAAGTCAGGCGGCGTTTTCTCGACAATACCCTGTGCCAGTTTGATCCGGCTTATTTGCAGCATTTAATTGTTTATGAGCGCATTATGGACCAACGGAACGCCTTGCTCAAGCGGCTGGCCGAGCAACCCGGCGCCGACCGCTCCCTGCTCCGGGTTTACGCGGCGCAACTCGTTCCACCTGCCGAAGCCATTCATAAAGCCCGCGCGGCTTTTGTGCAGAACTTGCGCCCGGTGTTGCAGGCCTTGTACGAAAAAATTTCCGGCGGGCAGGAAATCATTGACTGCCAGTACCAATCACAGCTCGACGAGGCAAATTATGCTGAATTGTTGCAACAAAAAGAAGAAAAAGACTGCATCTTGCAGCGTACCACCGCCGGCATCCATCGGGACGATCTGGTGTTTGCAATTGGCGGACACGCCCTGAAAAATTTTGCTTCGCAAGGGCAGCTTAAATCATTTGTCTTGTCGTTGAAATTGGCACAGTACGAATGGTTAAAAGCAGCGAAAAACATGCTGCCGTTCCTGCTGTTAGACGATATTTTTGATAAATTGGATGCCGACCGCGTGGCCATGTTGATGGAATTGCTTTGCACCGGGGTCTACGGTCAGGTTTTTATAACGGATACAGACGAAGACCGGGTGGCTAAAATCGCAGCAGCGCGGGGCATGGCTTTTTTGAAACGGGTCGTGGAGAATGGTACGATTTTGTGAGAGGAAGACGGTAGGGGCGACCCTCGCGGTCGCCCTATGTAAATTGTAAACAAAAACCATGAAACGGACAAATCAGGAAACTTCGCTCAAAGACGCCCTGAAAGCGATGGTAGAAGCATACAAATTGAAGCCGCATTTGCACCAAACCCAGATCAAAGGGCTTTGGGAAGCAAAAATGGGGCCGACCATTGCACAATACACCACAGAGATCAAACTATACCGCAAAAAATTGTACCTGACCATTACTTCTGCTTCTTTGAAACAGGAATTGGGGTACGGAAAAGACAAAATCCGCGACATGTTGAACGAAGCGCTCGGAGAAGAAGCCATCGAAGATGTGGTGATCCGTTGAAAACGTTTACTTTTGCAACCCAGATTTTGATCTTCCAAAATTTGCCTTTTGCCTCTTGCCCTTTTTATCACATTAAACAATCCGAATAAATTAACGGTACCATGCATTTAAGCGAACAGGAAATTATCCGCAGGGAGAAACTTGAAAAACTGCTGGCACTCGGCATTGATCCTTATCCGCCGGAGGCTTTTGAGGTGAATGTTCACGCAGCGCACATCAAAGAATTTTTTCAAGAAGACACAGAGGGCAAAGCCATCAACTTTCAGGAAGTGAGCATAGCGGGCCGACTCATGAGCAGCCGGGTGATGGGCAAAGCTTCCTTTGCGGAATTATTAGACAGCACGGGGCGCATACAACTCTATGTTTCCCGCGACGATATTGCACCGGGCGAAGACAAAACCCTGTACAACGAGGTTTTTAAAAAACTACTCGACCTTGGTGATTTCATCGGTGTAAAAGGCCATGTTTTTCGGACGCAGATGGGCGAAATTACCGTCCATGTCACAGAATTGAAACTACTCGCCAAAGCCCTGCGCCCCCTGCCGGTCGTCAAACGCGACGAGGAAGGCAACACTTTTGACGCTTTCACCGATCCGGAATTGCGCTACCGCATGCGTTATGTAGATCTGGTTGTGAACCCCCAGGTGAAAGAAACCTTTCTGAAACGCACCAATATGGTGTCTTCCATTCGCCGATTCCTGAACGAGCGCGGCGGTTTGGAAGTAGATACGCCAGTATTACAAGCCATTCCCGGAGGCGCAGCAGCCCGCCCGTTTATCACGCACCACAATGCGCTGGACGTGCCTTTTTACCTGCGCATCGCCAATGAATTATACCTCAAACGCCTCATTGTGGGTGGGTTTGACTGGGTGTACGAGTTCAGCCGCAATTTCAGAAACGAAGGCATGGATCGTACGCACAACCCCGAGTTTACGATCCTCGAATTCTACGTTGCCTACAAAGACTACCTGTGGATGATGGAAACCACGGAAGCTTTGCTGGAACAGGCTGCCATGGACACTTGTGGAACAACGGATGTGGAAGTGGGCGAAATCGTCATCAACTTTAAAGCGCCCTACCGCCGGGTCAGCATCTACGACGCCATCAAAGAACACGCGGGTGTGGATGTTTCCGGAATGGATGAAGCTGGCTTGAGGGAAGTTTGCAAAAACCTGCACGTCGAAATTGATGCCAGCATGGGGAAAGGCAAACTGATTGATGAACTCTTCGGAGCAACCGCCGAAAAGCATTTCATCCAGCCTACGTTTATCACCGACTATCCGGTGGAAATGTCGCCCCTCACCAAAAAACACCGCAGCAAAGCCGGTCTTGTGGAGCGCTTCGAGTTGATGATCAATGGAAAAGAGGTGGCCAACGCCTACACGGAGTTGAACGACCCCATTGACCAGCGCGAACGCTTCGAGGAGCAGGTGAAATTGATGGAGCGCGGCGACGACGAAGCCATGTTCATTGACCACGATTTCCTGCGCGCCTTAGAATACGGCATGCCGCCGACTTCCGGCATTGGCATTGGCATTGACCGCTTAGCGATGTTGCTGTGCAACCAGCATACGATCCAGGAGGTTTTGTTTTTTCCTCAGATGAGACCGGAAAAGTTTGAAGAATAAATTGATAGGCTAATTATTGTCCATCCATTAGTATAGTGTCTGTTCTTTAGAGTTCGAGAGCAAGGCATGCGAAGGGCCCGTTTCGACTTCGCTCTACGTCCGTTCGTTTCGACTTCGCTCAACGAACGGTCATTGAGCGAAGTCGAAATGAACGCAGCTATCGGACTATAAAGACAGATACTAATTAAAATTTTTTATAACTCCAAAAATAAAGCAGCCGCTGAATCAGTCGGGTTTTCCATCCGGCCGGTTTTTCTAATGCTGCTTCGGTTGTCGCTTCCGAAGTTTCGCTTTTCCAGCTTAATTGATTTTTGACCGAATCCTTTTCAGCTGGCGCCGTATGCATACTTTCCAGCATGCGCAAAACCTCGCGTTTGACCAGGTTCCGGAAAGGAATGCGGGCCGCCATGCCATAAAAAGCGGCGTTTTCGCTGAGTTGGGCGGGGTGGTCTTTCAGCACAAGCAAAACGGCTTTCAGGTCGCTGATGTAGGCGTCTAAATGCGGCAGGTGGTGGGGCATCAGGGTGAGGTGGATGCTGTCGGGCAGGTGCTGCCGGTCGAGCGACCAACCGCGGCTTTCCATCGCTTCTGCCAGGATGAATAGGTCCGGTTTCCCCTGCTTCGTCCGGTAAGCGAGCGCACTCATGCAGGGATTCCCAAGGATTTCGATTTCGGGCAGGGTTTCGAGCTGATTCCGGAGTTTTTGGCAGCCTTCCATCAATTGTCTGGCAAGATCCAAATACCCCGTTTCGCCTAAGGAATGCACGGCCGCCCAGGCCGCTGCCAACGTGCTCCCCGAACGCGAACCCATCAGGGCCCGGGAGGCATAGATCCCACCCGACCAATCGGTGGACACAAAAAACTGGTTCCGCATCAGCGCCATGTCGCGGTACAGAATGACCGAAGCGCCTTTAATGCCGTAGCCAAACTTGTGCCAGTCTGCCGAAATGGACGTCACCTCCGGCACCCTAAAATCCCACGGCGCCACCGGGTAGCCCAACCGTTCCACCCAGGGCAGCAGGAAGCCGCCGAGGCAGGCGTCTATGTGCAAAGGCAGGCGATGCTTGCGGGCAATGGCCGCGATGTCTTCAATGGGGTCGAGGATGCCGTGCGGGTAGGTGGGCGCCGACGCAGCGAGCAGGATGGAGCGGCGGGTAATGAGTTTTTCCATGGCTTTTACATCCGCCTCAAAATCTGCCCCAACCGGCGCTTTTCGAACCTTCAAATCGAGCAGGTGCGCCGCTTTTTCAAAAACCGGGTGGATGCTCTGCGGCACGACGATTTCCAGCGCACCGTTCCCGAAACGCTTTTGCCGCCGCGCCTGCTCGCGGTAGGCATACAGCGCCAGAATGATGCTTTCGGTGCCGCCAGACGTGAACACCCCGGTGGTTGCCTCATCGCCGTGCAGCAGCCCGGACGCCATACTGACCAACTCGCGCTCGATGCTCAACAAGCTTTGGAATGCCAGCGGATTGAGCTGATTTTCAGACAAAAAGAGCTTTGATGCTTCTTCCATCAGGCTTAGGTGCGCATCGTTGACAAAATAGACCATGCTCCAGATGCGGCCACTGCGCCAGTTGGCGTCGCCAGATTTTTTGGCGGCGAGTTGTTGCAGGATGGTTTGGTGGGGTAGGGGTTTGGTTGGAAAGGTAGTGCGCGCGAGGTTTTTCATCCAATCTTGTTTTTTATGACGTGAATATTGTTATTTAATCTAAGTTCATCGAAACGAGGTATGACGGGCGCTATGTTTCGCGGGCTTTAGTCC
>JBJXFD010000293.1:0-6539 GCA_046153985.1 Saprospiraceae bacterium | reverse complement strand
GAAGCGACCAACCTGGGGCCTCAGATTAATACGGAACTCGATGAAGAGGCGCCATTTATTACCAACGACGGAAAAACGCTCTATTTTTCTTCTACCGGCCACCTCGGTTTGGGGGAACAGGACATTTTTATGAGCTGGACAGATGAACGCACCGGGAACTGGAGCCCGCCAATCAATATCGGCCCGCCGGTCAATTCCCCTTTCCGGGAACTCGGCTTTTTTCTGTCTGCCGACGGTGCAAACGGCTTATTTGCATCCAACCGTCCGGGTGGAAAAGGTGGGATGGACATCTACGCTTTTAAGCTATCCGAACAACTTTACAGCGACCCGATCACGTTTGTTGAAGGCTTTGTCAAGGATTCTGTTTTGGAACTGGCCATGCAGGCAACGTTAGAAATTGCGGGCAGAGCGCCGATTACGACTGCAAAAGATGGCCGGTTTTTTCTGTGCATTGGCGCTCAGGAAACCGTAGACATCCGCGTTGGAAAAAAGTATTACAAACCTTATCAAAACCAGTTTTTGATCCCGGAATGGGACAACCGGAATTTTTACACCATCGAGGTGTTGCTCCAGCCCACTTCTGCGCCACCGCCAGCCGCTCCGGCTGCGGCTAAAGAACCCGAACTGACATCCAAAGGCAAGACGCTCAAAGAATACCACCACGTCGTTTATTTTGATTTTGCTAAATCCGCCATCGAAGCCGATCAAGTGCTTAAAATAGATAAATTCTTGTCTCCCCTGCGCGACAAAGCCATCCAAAAAGCTGAAATTGTCGGTTTTGCCGACGACATTGGCGCAGATGTGTACAACCTTCGCCTTTCGGAAGAACGGGCAAAAAATATTGCCTTACTCCTCACGTCCAATGGCTTCATCGTAGACAGGATCTATATGGAAGGGAAGGGAGAGGTTCAGAATACCGAAGAGAAATCGAAGAACAGAAGGGTAGAAGTGAAAATTTTTGTCTGGGAGTAATTGCAATATAAATGAGCCGACTCTTCCAACCCTTGAATATTGCGTCGCTGGTCTTTTTTCGCGTCGCATTTGGCCTGCTCGGATTTGCGGATGTGCTCGGGACGTGGCTGTATTACCACCTGCATGAAGGGGCTTTCGAGCCCGGAAAGTTCCGGTTTGGATACATTGGGTTTGAATGGGTTCAACCCCTCCCCGAACCCTGGATGTCGGCTTGTTTTATCCTGCTGCTTTTTAGTGCCATCGGGATTACCGTTGGCTGGCGTTATCGCTTAAATGCCGTCATTTTTGCCTTAGGATTCACCTGGCTTTTTTTGCTGGAAAAAGCGCATTACCTGAATCATGGGTATTTGTTTTGCTGGATCAGTTTCCTTATGATCGTTTTGCCGGTCCACCGGTGCTGTTCGTTTGATGCGCGCCGCAATCCTGCTTTGCACTCTGGGGTGGCGCCTGCCTGGTGCGTCTGGATTTTACCCTTTTTGATGGCAGTTGTTTATTGCTACGGCGGTATTGCCAAGCTCAACCCGGATTGGCTGCGAGGGGCGCCACTGACCACCTGGTTGCAGCAAAAATCTGGAATGCCGGTGATTGGCCCTGTGTTGGACTGGCCCGGCACCGCATTCATTATGGCTTATGGCGGCCTGCTTTTTGACCTGACGGCGCCATTTTGGCTTTTGTTCCGGCGAACCCGGATGTTTGTTTTTGTGGTTGGCATTGGATTCCATTTTGTGAATACCCTTATTTTTCAAATCGGCATTTTTCCCGCTTTGTCCATTTGCCTGACGGCCCTGTTTTTTCCTCCGGATTTTCCGGTTGCGTGGTCGCGTAAGTTGCCTGCCCGCATGAAGCTTTTCAAATTTCCCGATCTCGCTCCGGAAGCCGGTGATCCCGGAGCAGCTTATTGGCAATTTGGCTCTCGACGGCGCAGTTGGATTTTGGCAGCAATGGCACTTGTTGTAAGTGCGCACTTGCTGATTCCATCGCGGCACCACCTTTTTAAAGGCGCCGTTGCCTGGACGGAAGAAGGGCACCGCTACTCCTGGCGAATGATGTTGCGGTCCAAGCAGGGCTATGGCTCTTTTACCGTCAAGGACTTAGAGACGGGCATTTCAGAAAACGTACGGCCTGCGAAGTACCTGAGCAAGCGGCAAAACCGAAAACTTTACGCCCATCCGGACATGATCTGGCAATTCGCCCGTTACCTCAAAGCATCCCACCTGGCAGCCGGAAAAAAGGTGGCTGTCTACGCGAACATCCAGGCCAAACTGAATGACCGGCCCTACCAGACGTTTATTGACCCTTCCATTGATCTTGGCAGTGTGGAATGGCAGCATTTTCGGGCGGCCTCCTGGATTATGCCGCTGGAAAAGAAGTGAGGCAAGGGGCAAGGGGCAAATTGGCAAAAGGCAAATTGGCAAAGGGCAAATTGCTCCTTGCCCCTTGCCCCTTGCCCTTTATTAAGCCGGTGGCCCCAACAGCATAAAATCATTGATCACGATTTCCGGGATGGACTTCTTGACGCCATTGGTGTCTTCGTAGTTGTTGTAAGTCAGTTTTCCCTGAATTGCAACTTCTTTCCCTTTCTTCATCAAATTGCCCATTAATTCAGCCGTTTTTCCCCAGCCCACACAGGTATGCCACTGGGTTTCCGTTACTTTTTCCCCGTTTTCCTTTTTGTAGGTTTCGTTGGTAGCCAGGGTAACCCGGGCCAGGCTTCTGCCGCCTTCCAATTGCTTCATTTCTGCATCTTTGCCAAGATGGCCAATTAGCATGACCGTGTTTCTGATGTTATTCATGATTTTTTATATTTGAAAAATTAACAATGAAAATTGATTTAAGACAGACATTAATTCAGTAGCATGAACTCGTTCACTACAACTTCCGTCGTATACCGCGTATTCCCCTCTTTGTCCTCGAACGTCCGGTGTGTCAGCTTTCCCTGAACTGCGACTTCTTTCCCTTTTGCCAGCAGGACTTGCATGATCTCTGCAATTTTGCCCCAGCCCACCAATTGATGCCACTGCACATCTATCACCCGTTCCCCTTTTCCGTTTTGATAAACTTCTTTTGTGGAAAGCGATACCCTTGCAATTGCATTTCCGCTCTCTAATTGTTTGTAATCTACTTCCTTGCCTAAGCAACCGATCAGTTGTACATGATTCCTCAGATTGTTCATAACTACATCATTTGAAGTGAATGAAATTTGTTGACGAGGCAAAGATGTGGGTAGCTCCAGGCGATAGCCGTCTGATAAGCATCTAATGCCGTTTGTATCCGTTTGTAATCGAATGTTTTTCGATCTTACTTACGCTTCAAGCATTGGATATTGCGCGGTATAGCTTATCTTTCTACTTTTGCAGGAACAATTCGTAAATTTCCGGCATAGATCCCTCCACCCCCAGTACGCCAAATGATCGTTTTTTTTTCGTAATCCCTATGGTGTGTAGCTACACTGACGGCATGCTCAGCGCTGTTGAACATGCCAATAGCTGGCTAACACAGACAACATTTAATTGATAATGCGCACGATCAAAACTATTTTGGCGGACGATCACCGGATATTCATTGAAGGGTTGAAAGCAGTCTTAAACAGACACCCTGCCCTCCATTTTGACATTGTTGGTGAAGCCGGGAGTGGGATGGAGCTCATCCGCATCTTGAAAAATACCGCTGAAGCAGACCTTATTATATTGGATTTGAATCTTCCTGAAACGAATGGATTGGAAGTCATGCGGATGCTGAAGGAAGGCAAAACTTCGATCAAGATATTGGCGCTTACCTCTCATGGCGAACCGGACATCATCAAATCAGCTTTCCGGTTTGGCGCCAATGGATACATCCTTAAAAATGGAGGCATTACCGAGCTTTATCATGCCATAGAAGAAGTACTGACGGGTGAACGGTACATGGGAGAAGGGCTTTCTCTTCCTGCCGACTCCAATAAATACAATAAACGGCCCGGTTCATCCACAAATTTTTTGGCTGAAGGGCGGGTGTTAAAAAGGCACAACCTGACGAAGCGGGAGTTGGAAATTCTAAGGTTGATTGCACAAGCTTTTAGCAACAAAGAAATTGCTAAAGAACTGTACATCAGCGATCAAACAGTAAGCGTTCACCGCAAAAACATCATGCGCAAATTGGGGGCGACCAATACGGCCGGGCTCATTAAAATTGCTTATGACAACAGCATTGTTTAGCCGCGAAGCATAAAGTTTAAAAGTATTTTTGAAAATACCATATTTAGGGTATCCTTGAACACATGATTAAGCTTTATATTTGTGCGATCTTGTAAACAGGACACTGACAACACCGTACCAGAAAAGACTGAGAATTTACGACAGTAGACGACCGATTTATCCTACCGCTCCTCCTTGGGAACGCAGTTAAAAAAAACTTTACCGTATCTGTTGGTTTTCGATGGAAAGATATTACATTTGTCCCGTTGAAAAAGCAAATCGCAGTCCCATGACATTAAAAAGTACACTTCAACAAGTTGTCCTCTATTATAACTCATTACCTCGGTTGAGTTTTCCAACATTTCACGTTCTATTTTCCAAAGCACTAATAAGGTATTGATTTCGCTGTTTCCTTCAAAGCATGTTCGCTTTGAGGAGTGATTGTCATTTGTACAATGGCAAGTAGTCGCACGACGGTGTGTCTGCATGTATTGACAAGGCTGTTTAAATTCGTTTCCAACAACAACACAACTTGTAAGCTTACAGAAAGCGCTGATGTGCCAAAGACGACGACCTGCACTCAGTCTTCTACTCCTTAATATTATGACGACGACCTTTAGGAGAAAGCTTACAACATAAACTTTTGGCTATTCGATAGTTATCCTCGCTTATTTATCGAACGTGAGCGGGATGACGATTTTTCTCAGATAGCATCATAATCATTTTTTTTTAACCTAATTCTTTACACAAATTGTAATCTTATGGAAAGGACGAATTTTACTTTCGTTTCTCCGCGTGTATGGGTGGGAGTGCTCTCGGCACTTTTTGTCCTGCTGGGGTTGCAGAGCGCAAATGCACAGTGTGCTAACCCGTCAGGTTTGACGACGTTAAACATTGGACAGAACACAGCTTCGCTGCGCTTTACTTCCACAGCTCCTAACACGCCATTAGACAACTGTTGGGTGATCACACTCGGCGGTGTCGGCATGACGCTTGAAGCTTCGGGTTGTCCCCAGGGCGGTCAGGCTTTGTTCACGACCACGGTCTGTAACTTAGGCGGTATCCCGACTTTCTCAAATCCACCGGTAACGGGCGTGTCGATTGTCGGCAGCCAGGTCACCGTCAATGTAGGCGGTCTTCCTCCGGGAACGTCGCTGCAGTGGTTTGTGAGCGAAACTTGCGACGGTATTGCACCGCCGAACAACGTTTCGGGTTGTACCGCTTCTGCTCCGTTCCAGACCTTGGATGCACAGTACACAGTGTCTGCCACAACGGTTAAGCCAAGCTGTCCGTTCATCAGCCCGGGTTATGTGCCTAACGGCTCGTTCACGGTATCGGTAACCAACGGTTCTACTTGCGCAGGCACGTACACGATCAATGCAACTCCGATTGCAGGCTCAGGCCCAGGCGCATCTACGCCTCCGCCGACTACGGTAACGACTTACATCGGTTTCCCTGCGGGCGCTTACTTCTTCGGCAATGCCGGAGCGGGTTGCTACACGGTAACGGTGACCGAAACGGGTACTTGTAATCCGCCGGTTGATCCTGTTGTAATTGTAGTTTGCGTACCGGACGGTATGGACATGGTTGCACCATTATTTTATGTAACGGACGTATTGGGCAATATTTTGGCCGATAACGACCCGTTGACGGCAGCAGGCGTAACGCGCAACTTCGGCAACGTACCTGTACCTGAAGGCGAATGCGGCCGTCAGGACGAATACTACGTATACGGATTTGACAACTGCGACGGCTTCATCAATGCCCTGAACGCAGTAAGCGCCACGGCAGCGACGGTACCGAACACGATCATTCCGGGCACGCAGGTAAGCGTAACACCGGATGGTTTCGGTTTCTACTTAGTAGATGTACACTGGAGCACGGGCACGAGCACCGTTTCGATCTTTGGCCGCGACGCTTCGGGCAACATTGCCAATGCACCAGCAGGCTTGCAGTTGATTGCTACGGTTCCGGACAACGTTGATCCGGTTGTAACGATCATCGGCAGCAGCCAGTTTACAATTCCGGTTTGCGCTACGAGCGTAACGGGCGTAATCTCCATTCAGGTGGATGACCTGTGCGATCAGAATGCCGTAAACTTTGCTAATTTGGTTGTGAACTTCGGCGGCGCCACAGGCGTAGTGAACTTCACGGGCAACAACTACCGGGAATTCTTGGTAACGTTCCCTGTAGCGGGCAACTACCTGATTTCTGCTTCTTACACGGATGCTTTTGGCAACGTAGGCTTCATAGATCTGGTCGTCACCGTACAGAATGCAGCAGCCAACCAGCCACCGGTAATCCAGGCAAATGCTGAAGTAGTAACGCTGACGTCCTGCCAGACAGGTGCGAACATCGTATACAGCTTTACAATTTCTGACGACTGCGCACCGA
>JBJXFD010000284.1:0-32937 GCA_046153985.1 Saprospiraceae bacterium | reverse complement strand
AAACGCTGAAGCAGGCGAAGCCGTAACATGAAGCTCAAGGTGACACCTTTCTAAAAAGGTGTTACCTTTTCGGGAACAAAATTTCCCGCAAAGTTCGCAAAGGTCTCGCCAAGGACGCTAAGCCAGAGGGCATCACGCTTTGCGTCCTTGGCGTATCCTTGGCGACCTCCCGCCCAGCGGGACAAGTTTTGCGGGAAACAATCGCTGGCACGGACGCAAGGGAAGTGTTTTACATTAACCTAAGAGGTAACACCTTTCTGAAAAGGTGTCACCTCCGCCCGAAGAAGTATCATCGTTTCGAAAACAACGCCTTAAACTTCACCTTCTCCCCGGTCACGACATTCTCATTGCCAAAGGTCAGTGAAGCTAAGTACAGTGCCAATCCCGCATACAGCAAGGCGAACAAGACCACCATCAGGATATGTCCTACATTAAAAATGCCCTGAAAAATAGCGCCGATGGCCAAACTGATGTTCAGCATTGGAATCATCGCGGTCGTGGAAGTCAATTCCATGCCCGGCATCTGGCTCATCACCGCCGGAATAATGATGACCATCATTAGGGGCGACACATAACTTTGCGCTTCTTTGTAGGAATTGGCCAGCAGCACCACTGCGATGCTGATTGCCGCCATAAAAGCAGTAGCCAGCACGATGATGAGCGCCATCCAGGCCCAGCCTTCCGGTCCGATCGGGAGCGAAAATGCTTCGCCAGCCTTCCCGTCGCTCAGGAGTTGCACCTGAATGTACATGGCAACCAGCAAACTGAGCACGTTCATCATGGCAGAAACTACGCCAACTAAGAAGGTCGCCAGAAATTTACCCGCGATAATTTCGCTCACTTTCAGCGGCGCGGTGAAAAGCGTTTGCAGGGTGCGCCGTTCCTTTTCGCCCGCCGTAATGTCAATGGCAATGTAAATGCAGCCCGTGAAAATGAACAGCAACAGCATCATAGGCAGGAAGCGCCCCATGATTTTGCCGATGACCCGCTCCTGCGGCGCAATGTTCTGTTCCCGCAAATCAATTGGTTTTACAAAGCCTTGTGGCAATTGCTGAGCGTTCAAACGGGCCAGTAATAAATTCTGGCTAAGTTCTTCCACACTGCTTTTGATGTCGCTGACACGTCCGTCGAGCAAGTCTTTCGACGAATCATAATAAAGGGTCACGATGGCTGAGCGGTTGCTGTCCAAAGTGCTTTGATAACCCTCGCTTACCAACACGCCGATGGTATTGGTCATCGTGTCGAGCGCCGGTTGCTCAAAAGCTTCGAGTTTTACCTCAAGTGTAGGATTGGTTTTGAGCAAATCGTAAATCGGGGTGCTTTCCGCCTCCGGGTTCAGCAGTACCGTTACTTTTTCAGTATTGAGTCTTTCTCCCTGGCTTTTTCCGACAAATCCAATCAGGGTAAACATGACCGGGTAGAGGAAAAACGGCATCAGGATGACAAGGAAGAGCATGCGTTTGTCGCGCAGCACTTCGAGCATTTCTTTGCGAAAGATGGTTCCTATGATATGACTTCTCATGACGATCAGGCGTTTACGAGTTGAAAGAATGAATCGGCTAACGTGTTTTTTCCGGTCTGGGCATTCAGCTCGGTCGGCGTCCCTGCGTAGACTAAGTACCCGTTGTGGATGACCAGTACCTTGTCGCAAAGGCGTTCAACCTCATCTAAATGGTGGGTGGAAAAAATCACAGCTTTGCCTTCTTCTTTAGCCATGCTGCGAATAAATTGCAGGATGAATTCGCTCGCCATAATGTCGAGACCGGTGGTTGGCTCATCCAGAATGACAACTTTTGGATCGTGTACCAGCGTGCGGGCGATGGACACCCGTTGCTTCTGGCCAGTGGAGAGCTTTTCGCAAAAACGATCGGCAAATTCGTTGATGTGGAAGGCGTTCATGAGTTGGGCAACCCGGTTTTTTAGCGTCGGTTCCGGTACTTCGTACAACCTGCCGAAATAATTCAGTACCTCAGCCGGCTTGAGTCGCCGGTAGAGATCCATGTCGCCAGTGAGGAATCCCAACCCTTTGCGGGCATCCTGCTGGGCATGCTGCATGGAGTGTCCGCCAACAAAAGCTTCGCCCTCTGTGGGGGTCAACAAGCCGGACAACATGCGCAGGGTGGTGGTTTTGCCGGCGCCATTGGGTCCCAGCATTCCTACAATTTCACCCGCTTCCACTTGAAAAGAGACGTCGCGCGCTGCCCATAAGCTGCCGAAATCTTTCGACAGGCCCCGGGCTTCAATTAGTGCTTGCATAATCTGGTTGGTATTTTTGTTCGCAAGCGAAGATATTATCCAGGCAGGTAGCCACAGCTAAATTCCGACAAAAGAAGGTCTTTAACAGACCTGAAGTGCAAAAGGTGGACTTTTCATGGATGAATGATCACCTTTTCTATGCTTTTTCCAATTTTTACAAAGTACATTCCCGAAGCCAATTCGGGCAAGTCTATTGCTATCCCGGATCTCAAAATAAAAAATTTTCTAAAAACGACGTGGCCAAGAGCATTGTAAATAAGGATATCGCCAGGTTCTGCTACGGTGTCCGGGAAATTCAGATGGATCTGCCTGCTTGCCGGGTTAGGGAAAATGGAAAAAGGGGTATTCAAGGTCTCTTCTGGATTTTGGACGCATTGAACAGTGGAATTCAACAGCCCAGGCCGGTACAAAGCCAACACCGTATTCATCCATTGGCATTGTTCGTTGCTAAACATGACCATGCATTGGTCATCTACATAGTCCATGTAATTTATGTACATATTCGAGTTACCGCAGGATTGTTGAGGCGTGTCGGGACAACCAAAGTGATAAAAAAACTGACCAGGTGTGTCCGAAATTCCATCATCATCATTACAGGAAGGAGGAGAATCGTCTCCCCAAATATGCCTAAGTCCCAGGTAATGGCCAACTTCATGTACCCCAACTCTACCCATACTCCAGCTTTCAGAAGCGTTTTTTCCAAACGCCGCCAGCGAAATGATTATGCCAGAATTGGCCTGGGTTTCATTCCAGGGGAAAGTGGAATAACCTGTGACAGTTGCGGCGCCTGGATCTGTCGTATTATCGCCTACCCAAATGTTCAGGTACCGTTCAGTATCCCAGGCATCGCTGCCGCCCAATGCGGAATAATAGATCTGATCCAGTTTGGCAGCGATGCCGCGAACTTCAGTAGGTACCCGAAGGATGCCATTGGTGGGGCGCCCGTCCGGGTCTTGGGCCGCCAGGCAAAATTGAATGCCTGCATTGCCAATAAGGGGTTTAAATTCATCAGGAACTTGCTCAAGATCCAGGTTTTTGGCATTAAAATCCAAATTTAATCGCTCGATTTGGGCCCAGATTCTGGCATCCTCCACATTTTCTTCGGGCTTGTTCCAAAGGATATGGACGACGACCGGGATGGTGACCGGCGAACGGGGAAAAATCCAGTCTCCCTGCTGCATCGCTTGTTTCACGGTTGTTTCAAACGCGTGTCTTCTTTCGGATTTGGCACTTGAAGTTTCCAAATCTGGCATCTTACCGCAAACCTTTTGCGTTTGTGCGAACAGGTTGATTTCGAGAAAAAAGCAGGAAAGGATAACGAGGGTAAGTGCAATTTTCTTCATGTGGCTAATCTTTTGAAAGTTAAGGAATTATCAGGGCTTAATAAAACCTGTCTGTTGCTGGTTTCGCCCGGATAGGTAGCTACGAAGATATTGTAGGGAATGCAGGAAAGATGTTAACTCATCGTTATCGTTTATTTGGAAAATCATAATATTATCAAATACGAATGAATGTTTGCTCGCACTAAACCTCGATTGGTTTTCCTCTTGAAGATAAGCAGAAAGAAGGGGTTTGGGAATAAAAAAAATCTCGGAATTGTTGACGGCGGGCTGACCCCGCAGCCTTAACCCGTATGCGACCCAAGAGGTCGCCACCAGCAGCGCCATTTTAAAATGAAGCGGTTGGAAAGCAAGGGAACTCGGCACGAGCGGGTAAGCTGCCCGCTTCGTTAATTTGGGTCAGCTTATTGTTTTTCTATTCTTATTAGCCGGCATTTATCATATATTTCAATCTTTTCAACCTGACCATCAGGGGTATAATACATCCATCTTCCCTCTTTGCACTTATCATCAATGCGGCGAATCCGGTTTGCGTATTTGGTGTCAGGGTTTTTGAGGCTATTTTGATAGTCCTCCAGGGTGCGATATACATCAAATTTTTTAGAACTATAATGCCCCTTTAATTTAATAGACCCATTTTCGTAATACTCAACAACATTCCCCTGATAGGCTGTTGAATCACGGGATTCAATCCAGTAATAACCCGTTGTTGTGTCGCTGAAGGATATATTTTCAAAGGTACAGGGCTTCAATTCATAGATTTCCACCCGCTTGAATGCGGATGAAAGATTATCATGATACTGAATAAGGGCATGCATATAGGCCTTTCCAGTATATAGTTGGTTGTATAGGGTTTTTCCTGAATCATTCCAGGCATTTTCAAGGAAATACCCGTTCTCCGGATCTACATATTCTTCAAAGTACTTTTGCCCTTTTTCATTCCATAGGATGGTGTAATAGCCATGCGGAATATTAAAATATTTTCTTTGTGCTATTTTAACTCCCTCCGAATTATAATTTTCAAACTCATCAAGAATGGCAACGCCTAAGGGTAATGGGGACCCATACACCTTTTTCCGTACGTCCAGATTAGTGATTTTTACAGTTTTATCATCTAAAATGGAAGTATCAAGTTGGGCTGATAATTCGGGAAGCAAGATTAGCAGTAGCCCAATGAGAGACATGAGTTTTTTACACATTTCAATGGTCGTTTTTTGACAAAAAGGAATTTCGTCTTGATTTTTAATCTCTCTCAACCCCGCTCGCGACCAACCTGTCACCCGTCAAAAGCGCTCGCTCGTTGCGACCTGTGGTCTAATGTCGTCAACTTAGCGACTTGAACGACCCTTAAAAGGGTCGAATCTGAATAGCCCCGAATGCAATTCGGGGAGAAGTGGAAACGGTGAAACAACCCTAAAGGGGTTGAATATGGGGTTAGCATATTGATATTCAACCCCATTCGGGGTTGCTACACGCCCTCTTTATTCACCCCCCCGATTGCATCGGGGGCTCTTCACCTTCAACCACTTCGTGGTTTTTACACGCTAAGTTGACGAGATTAGACCTGTGGTCGCATACGGATCAAAGCTGCGGGCTCCAGCCCGGCTAAAAAAAACAAATCAAATTCCGGCAATCAGCACAAAACCAGTCTCGTTCCAAATATCATTGGGCAGCAAGACATTCAGCACACTGGCGGCGCGTAAAAAGGTCAATCCACTCCACAACGGTGAGCGTTAAAAAGTTAAGCCCGTGCTGGTCAAGTATTTTGTAACGCATTTTCATTGGATTTTAGCTCTGAAAGATAGGCAGAAAGGAGGGTTTATGGAAATAAAAATCATGGATTATTGACGGCGGGCTGAACCCGCAGCCTTAAACCGTTCCGACCTCTGGCCGGAACGAGCAGCGTCATTTTAAAATGATGGGGTAGGAAAGGAATGGAGCTGCGGCACTAGCGGGTGGAAAGTAGCCGAGCTTGGACACGAGCGGGGTCGCCTTCCGTGTAGCCCACAAAATATTCGCCT
The DNA here is from genome assembly GCA_046153985.1 of Saprospiraceae bacterium. Lineage (GTDB taxonomy): Bacteria > Bacteroidota > Bacteroidia > Chitinophagales > Saprospiraceae > JABWAJ01. The sequence continues at coordinate 27,320 of JBJXFD010000284.1, read as the reverse complement.
TCTTTGCGGATCAAAAAATTACCCTGAAGGGCATCACGGTATTTTAAAAACATGATCCGGCAGCGGACGGATGATGATTTCGCAGGCGATCATGGTTGTGGAAGAAACAAAACTTGTTCCATCAACCATTTTAGAATAGACCTTGCGCTCGTATTTTAGGGGAATACTCCCGTCAGAATAATCCGGGTGCAAGGCTGAGGTCGTCGCTGTTTTAGGTGCCAGGTAGTGCAGATAAGATGTAGCCCAGTTGTTTATATCGTATTTTAAGTAGTTTTTTAATCAGCAAGAATCTTCTTCACAAATTCAAGCAAAGCATCTCCTCGAAGGTCTTTTGCAATGATTACTTTATTTTCATCCAGTAAAAATGTGGCTGGCAGGCCATTTACGCGGTATGTGGTAGAAACTGGAGAAGCATGCATCCCCAACAAGTCTGATACCTGGACCCAGTTATAGCCATCTTTTTGAATGGTATCTGTCCATTTTTTTAATTGTGTATCGAAAGAAACCCCAAAAACATTGAAACCTTTATTCCGGTATGTTTCATACAGCGGCTTCACATAAGTTTTATTTTCTACCCGACAAGGGCTGCACCAGGAAGCCCAAAAATCGAGCAGAATCAAACGAGCTTTTACATCGTACAATCGTACTGTTTTGCCTTCAGGGGTGCTCAATTCAATATCAGGTGCACGACTGCCGATGGGTAAAAAGTCTATAAATTCAGAAATTTGTTGTAATAAATCGCTAATAAAAGTATTTCGGGGATATTGTACGGCCCATTGACTGGCTTTTTCGAGTAATTGCGGATAGCACACGGTTTTATCATTGTCCATACTGTAGTAACTACTTGCCAAGAGCCAGGCATAAACCTGCGAGGTGGTGTCCATCCAGCCTGTTAATGAATTCTGCATAGCTGGAAGTTCTTTTGCTAGTTCCTGCAATATTTCAGTGCGAATGCGATCTGCCTGCTCCGGCTGTTCGCGGATGCGTTTTTCCATTTCTGCTACAGCATTACTGGTATGCGCCAGAAAATCACGCCTTAAACCATGCACATCTGAAATGGCTCGGTTCGCATCGCCAGCTTCAGTTAGGGCGTAGCTGCTCGTCAGTTGGGTTATATCTGCCCGAATAAATAATTTTTTTCCGGCTTCTGACACCACATGCAGGTAGTTCTCTTGTGGAAGCCACATAAACATTCCCGCCCTTGATATACTGCCCTTAGGGGCTACATTTAGCCGATACATTACAGGAGCGACAGTGTCGGATGGCAGGAGAACCTGGAAGTAACCGTCGGGAGCAATTTGAACTGAATCCGTTACCAAACCATCGTAACCATTAAACAAATCCTGATAACTGTTCATTTTGCTTACATACAATACCTGATTCCAGTCAGAATGTGGGGTGATGTATCCCTCCAATACGCAATGAGGCTCCGAGGATTGATTTTGAGCACATATCATCAAAGGCCAACAAGTCAGGAAAAAAAGTGTAATTAATAAATGATTCATACCTACAATACTAAAGGTATTTGCATTTCGCCGCTGAAAAAAATGACGAAACCCCGTTTTGAGCATGTGAAACCCCCTTTTGACTTAGTAAACGATTTTAAAAACTCAATTTTCAGCCGATAACAGGCTGCCCCGCGATGTTTGTGTGTGTTGTTCAGAAGTGGCTCCCGAAATTATTTTATTCGGGAATAATTAGGATGAAAATCCAGACTTTTATAAGTCGTACAAAATTGCAGGCAGCCGGATCGCAACGAGCAGCGCCGTTTTAAAATGAAGCGGTTGGAAAGGAATGGAGCTGCAGCGCGAGCGGGGGAATTCTGCTTCAGACAAGTGGAAAGCAAGCGTTTTTTGGAATAAAAATCATGGATTATTAACGGCGGGCTGAACCCGCAGCCTTAACCCGTATGCGACCCAAGAGGTCGCAACAAGCAGCGCCATTTTAAAATGAAGCGGTTGGAAAGGAATGGAGCTGCGGTGTGAGCAGTAATTTCTTGCCGACAGGTACGGAAACTAGGCCATTAGTTCGCTGCTGGATGGTAAGGAATGGACTGGGTAATTACGGTTTATTTTTCTTTTTTTATATTCTGCTCTATCGACAGAATCCAATTTTCCTGCTCTTCGGTATCTGGAACTTTCAGTTTTCGGTATTTGCCAATTATTTTAAAAATGCCATTTCCTTCATATCCCAATTTTATCATTATTGCAGCAGCTAAAATTGATGACCTTCCAATTCCCATTCGACAATGAATTACGACACTCTTATTTTCTTTTATTCTACTTGCTAATTCGTCTGCTAATTGGATAAATTCCTTTTCGTTCTTTGGAGTGTTTACATCTTTGATTGGGAAATTTATAAATTCAATTCCCCATTTCGTACAAATTTGTTCTTCATTTTGCAAGCCTAATTCCCATTCTTCTGACTTTTCTAAAAGTGAGACTAAGCAATTTATTCCTCTATTTTTCATCGACATTATTTCATCATCTAACCAATCGTTTCCTCTTGGTCGAGCCATTGTACCAATTTTCTTCTCACCAATTTTTTCATCATTTATCCAATGTATATCTGTAATCATAGTTTTCTGTTTTCTTATTTAGCTAATTGTTTCCCCTGCTGGCGACCTACCTCTCACCCCGTCAAAACCGCTCGCTCGTTACTAACTCTGGTAGTAAACGGATCAAAGCTGCGGGCTCCGGCCCGGCTACAAAGACCGAAACACCAAGCTGGTTTTCCTAATTTGTTATGTGTTTTATATACCCATTCACTGATTTTCCTTCTGAAGGATAAGCAGATCCCCATACAAATCAAACTCAGTCGCCTCCGTCACCTGCACCATCGCAAAATCCCCCAATCTTGGCGCCAATTTCGCATCGGCGCGCACCAGCACCTCATTGTCCACTTCCGGCGAGTCGCCTTCCGTGCGGCCTACAAAATATTCGCCTTCCTTCCGGTCAAACAGCACTTTGAAGATGCTGCCGACTTTGGCTAAATTCTTTTCGTAGGAAATTTCCTGCTGGATTTCCATGAGGCGGTTGGCGCGGTCGGCTTTTAATTCGGCAGGAACATCGTCCTCCAGGCCGTAAGCGCGGGTATCTTCTTCGTGGGAATACTGGAAAACGCCAAGGCGGTCGAAGCGCATGTCGCGTACAAAGTCGCAGAGTTCTTCAAATTCCGCTTCCGTTTCACCGGGAAAACCCACCAACATCGTCGTGCGCAGGGTCAGGCCGGGCACTTTTTCGCGGGCGGTTTGCACCAATTGCCGGGTTTCTTCCTGCGTGATTTGCCGGCGCATGCGCTCCAGTACCGCATTGCTGGCGTGTTGCAACGGCATGTCCAAATAGTTGCAAATTTCGGGCCGGGCGGCCATCGCATCAAAAATTTCTTCCGGAAACTTGCTTGGGTAAGCGTAGTGCAAACGAATCCACTCGATGCCTTCCACATCGGCAAGCGCGTGCAGCAGGCGCGGCAATTCGCGGCTTTTGTACAAATCCAAACCATAGTAAGTCAACTCCTGGGCAATGAGCATGAGTTCTTTGACACCCCGGCGGGCCAGACTCTGCGCTTCGCGCACCAATTCCTCCACCGGGCGCGAGACGTGGCCACCGCGCATGAGCGGGATGGCGCAAAACGAGCAGGTGCGGTTGCAGCCTTCCGAAATTTTCAGGTAGGCGTAGTGGTCGGGCGTCGTGAGCAGGCGCTCGCCGACAAGCTCGTGTTTGTAATCGGCGTTCAAACGGGCCAGCAGGGAGGGCATCTCCAGCGTACCGAACCACGCATCCACTTCCGGAATTTCCATCGTCAACTCCTCGCGGTAGCGTTGCGACAAGCAGCCGGTGGCGTAGAGTTTATCAATCTCGCCGGTCTTTTTCAGCTCAGCGTATTGCAGAATGGTGTTAATTGATTCTTCTTTGGCAACATCTATAAAGCCACAGGTGTTGACGATGATGACGTTGGCATCTTCCTGATCGCTGTCGTGAACAACCTCAAAATCGTTGCCGCGCAACTGGGTGATCAGGTTTTCCGAATCCACGATGTTCTTGGAACAACCCAATGTAATCACATTGACTTTATCGCGCCGAAGCGTTTTTGTTTTCATATTTGCAATTGAATGTGGTCGCCAACTTTAGTTGGCAGACCGGAAAAGCCCAGAGGGCTGTATTCGTTGAATCGGCAAAGGTAAGCGATATGATTTGAAGATTTGTTGATTTGAGTATTTGAAGATTGTCTGGGATAGTTATTGGTTATCTGTTATTGGTTATTGGTGGGTTACCACTACGTTGGTGGTTATTGGTTATCTGTTATTAGTTATTGGTGGGTTACCACTATGTTGGAAACCAGTAATTCAATAGAGAAAACCAATAACGAGAACCAGTAACCGATAACCAATAACCAGAAAAGGATGCGAGAACAGAACGACGTTTCGACTCCGCTCAACGAACAACGAACAACCGACAACGAACAACACCCCGGACCAATAACCAGTAACCAATAACAAATAACCAGCTACAAATTGAGCACCATAGACCAACTCAACCGCGAAGTCCACATTCCCTTTCCGCCTAAGCGGATTGTGTCTTTGGTACCTTCCCAAACGGAATTGCTCTACGAGCTCGGCTTGCGGGAGGAAGTCGTAGGCATCACCAAATTTTGTGTGCATCCGGACGAGTGGTTTCGCCAAAAGAAAAGGGTAGGGGGGACAAAAAAGCTAAACCTGGAGGCCATTGCAGCCTTAAAACCCGATCTCATCATTGGCAACAAGGAAGAAAACGAACGTTTGCAGATAGAAGCCCTGCAGGCCAGTTATCCGGTGTGGATGAGCGATATTTATTGCCTGGAAGATGCAGAGGAGATGATCGGGCGCATTGGTGCAATCGTAGATAAAGCGAGCGCTGCGGAGGCATTGGTTTCCGAAATCCGGGCGTCTTTTGCGACATTGAAATTTTCGGAAGAACTCAAAACAGCTTATTTCATCTGGCGGGAGCCGTATATGGTAGCTGCCGGCGATACCTTTATCAACGACATGCTGAAAAGAGCCGGTTTTGCCAATGTTTTTGGCCACCTCACGCGCTATCCGGAAATCAATGAGGCGATGCTCCGGGAAGCAGACCCGGAAGTCATCCTGTTGTCTTCAGAACCTTATCCGTTTCAACAAAAACATGAAGCGGAACTTCGCGAGTTGTGCCCCGACGCCGTAATTTGTCTTGCAGACGGCGAATTGTTTTCCTGGTACGGCAGCCGGCTGCTCTACTCTGCCACATATTTCCGTAATTTACACCAAGAATGTACTTTAAAATCATCATTCCATGAATAAACGTTACGCGCTGATCGGATGGATGCTTTGGATGACTGTTGCCGCAATGGCGCAGGCAGTCCCCGTTTCCAACGACGACCACATCCCCGGACAAATTTTGTTGCGATTGAAACCAACCGTTACAACCGCTGATTTTGACCGTAGTTTTAATGTCCGGAATCGCTCCGGTGCTCCGCTCACGCATGAGCGCGCCTTAGGTACCCGATTCAACATGCATTTGTACACCTTCAATCCAGCTGCTGAAGCCGGGCAAACCCTGCTCAACCAGGTTCGGCAGCACCCGATGATAGTTGCGGCCCAGTTCAATTATGTGATCGAGCCCCGAACCGAGCCGAATGATCCGGCCTTTTCCCTGCAATGGACGGTAGAACGCATTGGTGCTCCGCAGGTTTGGGATGTAACCACCGGCGGCGTTACGGCGCGCGGCGACACCATCGTGTTGGCCATCCTTGACAGCGGGTTCGATATCAATCATGAAGATTTGCGCGACAACGTCTGGATCAACCGCTCCGAAATTCCCGGCAACGGGCTTGACGACGACGGCAATAACTACATTGACGATGTAGCTGCCTGGAATTTTATCAACAACTCGCCGACTCACATTCCGGATGCGCACGGCACTTCCGTTGCAGGCATTGCGGGAGCAAGCGGGGACAACAACATCGGCATTGCTGGGGTAAACTGGAACATCAAGCTCATGCTCCTGGCCACCGGAAATGTGGGCGACGTCGTCGAAGCATACGAATACCTCCTCGTTCAGCGCGAGCGCTACAACCAGACCAATGGCGCATCGGGCGCTTTTGTTGTGGCTACGAATGCTTCGTTCGGACAGGAGAAAAAGTTTTGCAGCGAACAGGCGCTTTGGGGTTCGATGTACGATCTTATGGGCGAAGTCGGAATTCTCACCGGCGCAGGAACAGCCAACAGCGCCTGGGATGTGGACGAGTTGGGGGATATGCCAACGACCTGCACCAGCAATTTCATCATTGCCACACTCAATACTCAACAGGACGACCGTCGTTTTCAGGGCTCCGCTTTTGGCAAGGTTTCAATTGACCTGGGAACGCCCGGAAACGAGTCGCATACCATTAAAATTGGTAACGAATACGGCAGTTTTGGCGGCAACTCAGCAGCAGCGCCCCACCTGAGCGGCGCGATTGCCTTGTTGTATAGCCTGCCTTGCGCCGGTTTGGCGGAAGACGCACTTAGCCGTCCGTCTGAAACCGCCTTATTCATTCGCCAGGCCTTGCTGCAAGGCGTTGATCCGGTTCCGTCATTGGCAGACGAAACGGCAACAGGAGGCCGGTTGAATGTTTTTCGCGCGATGGAAATCATTCAGGAAACCTGTGGCAATACCAGCGGCCCGTTAGCGCTGACCAACGTTTTTCCAAACCCGGTTTCTTTGGATCTGACGTTGGAATACGAAGTGCCGGATTTCGACCCAGTGGCGCTGCGTGTATACAATGCCCTCGGACAATTAGTATTCAGCGATGCCTTCCTGCCGGCCCGCTTTGGCCCTAAGGAATATAAAGTTGACGTAAGTGGTTGGGCGACAGGGATGTATTTCTTGACATTGAACCGAGGAAAGGACGTAATTACGCGGACTGTGGCTGTTTTTTAATTAATTAGTGTCTGTCCTGCGTTTGTTAAATAGCGTTCAAACTAAAATTACACGGAGGTACGCGGAGGAACACGGAGTTTCGCTGAGTTAGATAAAACCGACATAAAAAAAGAGACCTCTGAACAACGTCCAGAGGTCTCTTTTTCAAGTTAGTGTTGGTTAGTGATGTTGTTTTATCACTGCTCAGTGACTGTTTTTTAGAGTTCGAGAGCAAGGCATGTTTAGCACTAAAAACGGGAGTTTACTTGCGTAAATGACCGATTTTAGGGCTAAACATAACGCAGCTATCGGACTATAAAAAGAGGCACTAATTGCCGTTGAACAGGCCGCCCTCTTTCTGAGGTACGCCAGCCGGTTGTTCCGGTTTAGCCTTCACGTCACCTTTGATCGTGAGGCGAATTTCTTCCTCGTTGATGTTGGTCGTGAGCGTTACCACTTTGGTAAAAGGACCAACGCGGTTTGTGTCGTAGCGAACCTTGATTTCGCTGGATGCTCCAGGGAGAATCGGTTCTTTCGGATAGGTTGGAACGGTACATCCGCAGCTACCTTTTGCATTTTTGATCACGAGCGGCTCGGTGCCTGTGTTTTTAAATTTGAACAACCGGTATGGATCAGCGCCTTGTTCGATGTTACCGTAATCTACGGTTTCAGTTTCGAACTTGATTTTAGCGCCGCTGGTCTGCTTGGGTGCAAGCGTAACCGGTGTTACTTCCTGGGCAACTGCGAAAGTGCAAACAGCTGCTACGAGTGCAAATACGGACAGAAATTTTTTCATCACAACTAATATTTTTTAGTTTAGGAAACGCTCACAAAGCTAAGCCAAATTCACAGCCCAAAAAAGAGGAGCGCGCTCAAATCGAGTTAATGATGTGTTAATGGCTGTATTCCTTATCTTTGTTCATTTTAATGACGGTGTATTAAGAACTCTTCTATCATTTAGCGGTTTGTAACAAAGGCATGAATTTTTTGCTTCAACATCTCGAATTACACATTGACGAAACTTCTTTGCTTCAGGGGGAACGCCTGTTGGAAGGGAATCGGATCTCCTATTGTGCCGAGCAGGAAAAAAACCTTTGGGTTGCCACCGTTGAAGCGGGGCGTCCTTATGAAATAGAAGTAAAAACCAGCCCATCCAGGGTTACTGCCGCAACTTGCGAATGCGAACGGTTTTTGGAGACGCAAATGTGTGGCCACATTGCTGCGGTTTTGCTCCAGGTACGCAAGTTGCAACAGGCCCGCAAAGAAACTGCCCGCCAAAATGCGCCCCCAAGGCGCATGAAGCTAAACGCCGAAATGATCCTCGGCGTGGCGCCAACAGAAGATTTACTGGTTTTTTTAAGGGAATATGCCCGGCAGGATCGCGCGTTCACCTTAGCCCTCAAAGCCCGGTTTGCCGGAATGGTCACCGGCATCGGCAGCCAGGAAAAATATGTCCAGATCATCGAAAGCGCCATCAGTATGGCGCGCAAGCCAGATCGCACCCTGAACAAAAAAGGGAGCAATCAACTCTATGGCGCTGTACAGGAATTACTGGCGCAGGCAGAAGATCATTCCGCACGCGAGTTGTATGCGGAAGCGCTGAATATTGCCCAGGCCATCGTCGAAAAAATACCGCCTGTGATGAACAAAGCGCAGGGGTATGAAGCCGCTTTGCGCAAAATGGTGGAAAAAGCCCTGGAGTTAATGCACCAATTGGCTGAAAAAGCACTGCCACCCGCTCTTAGGGAAGCGCTTTGGCACTATTGCATTGAAGAATTCAGCCGGGTGACCCACCGGATGCACCAGTTAGACGACCGCATTTTTAAAATCATGATGGTTTTGAGTGTTGGCATGCGGCAACAAAAACAGTTGCTCGAATGGATGGAAGAACACCTGGATCGTTACGCGCAGGAACACCGCGACCCGTCGAATATGGTCATCCTGCAATTGCAATGGGCGGAAAAAGTGTCTGGTAAAAAAGCTTTTTTTGACCTGGCTGGCCGGTATGCCCACTTACAGCCCGTTTTGCAGTTTGTGGTGGAGCGGAGTCTGCAATTAGACCAGCCTGCACGTGCCCGAAAAGTGATCCTTAACCTGCTCAAAACCAATAAAAAACAGGAAGATACCGGGGAAATAGAGGAAATGCTGCTCCGCATTGCGCTGCACGAAAAAGACGGCCCTGCTATATTTCAACACGCCAGGAAACGTTTCGTAGCTACGTTGCAGGATCCGTACTGGCAATTGGTGCGTACCCATACGCCGGAAAACCGCATAGAGGTTTTTGAACAAATCGTAGAAAGTTTGCGCAAACTGCCCGCCTCGCCCCAGAAATGGCTGGCCATTGCGGGGATTTATGCATCAGAAGAGCGCTATGAAGATTTAATTGACTATTTGAGGCGCGCCAATTCCATTGAATTACTGGCGCAATTCGACCATTTGTTGCTGCCCCGGTATGAGGAAGAAGTGGGGCAACTGTACCGTATCCTGTTGCTGCAATACCTCAAAAATCACATCGGCTATCGGCCTTCCAAGCGCATCCGTGAATTGCTCGACCACCTGGTCGCGGTGGGCGCGCCCGATTTGGCGGCTTCCCTGATCACTTTGTTCAAAGCGTCTTACCCCGAGCGGCAGTCTTTGATGGAAGAGCTAAAACTGTATGGGCGATGAAAGTGGAATTCTGGTTTATTGGCAAAACCAATGAAACTTACTTAGAAACAGGTATCGGCATTTATGAAAAGCGTTTGCGGCGTTACCTGCCCTTTCAGATGCAGTGCCTGCCGGACGTTCGCCAAGCTGGCAACCTCGCTCCCGAACAGCTCAAAACGAAAGAAGGCGAAGCCATCCTTTGCAAAATTAAGTCAGAAGATCTGCTTGTGTTGCTGGACGAAAAAGGCCAAAGCTTTACGTCGGAAGGTTTTGCCCGCTACGTGGAGCAACAGTTGTCGGGGAGCAAACACCGGCTCATTTTTCTGGTAGGCGGAGCTTATGGCTTTTCCTGGGAAGTGTACCAACGGGCAGATGCAAAACTTGCCTTGTCGGCAATGACTTTTTCACACCAAATGGTTCGTTTGTTTTTTTTAGAGCAATTGTACCGGGCAATGACGATCTTGCGCGGCGAACCGTATCACAATACCTAACCCAATGATCTCTCTTACCCTTGTCCTGGTCATTATGACCGCACTCATTTCTTACCAGGCTTTCAGCCGGGATCGCATGATGAATGAACTGGCTTTTCATCCGGCATCCATCCGTGAATTTGGTCAATGGTACCGGTTTATCACCAATGGCTTTATTCATGCCGACTGGGGCCACCTGATCATCAATATGGTGGTGCTGTTCCAGTTTGGAGAATTCGTGGAAGGCTTTTTTATAAACGAAGTCTTCGCTTCGGAAACGACCGGGCGTATTGCTTTTCTGGTCTTCTACCTCAGCGCCGTTGTAGCAGCCTGTATCCCTTCATACCTGCGCCACCGCAATAATTATGCGTATGCTGCGGTGGGCGCTTCCGGGGCGACCTCTGCGCTGGTATTTGCTTACGTGATCATCAACCCCTGGCAGATGTTTGTTTTTCCGCCTTTACCGGCGCTGTTGTTTGGCGTTTTCTACCTGTTTTATTCCTCTTATATGGATCGCCGGGGCACAGATAACATCGGCCACAACCAGCACTTTTGGGGGGCGGTTTACGGCGCTGCTTTCATCGTTATTTCTTTAGCGGTCGTCAGGCCGGAATTGTTCGAACTGCTGCTCATTCGCTACCAGCAAATTCCTTTTTTGTCTGAATAAAATAAAAACATGTTCTTCATTCTATCCAAATTGCTGTACTTCCTGCTCAAACCTTCCGTATGGGTTGGTGGGTTTTTGCTGTACGCAGCCTTTGGAAAGTGGCCACGCTGGCGCAAACGCTCCCTGTATTTAGCCCTTGCAACCTACTGGCTTTTCAGCAACATCTTTTTGGCCAACCAGGCGATGCGCCTGTGGGAACCCGAATCGCTTACCGCAAATGAAATCGAATCGCCTTACGACATCGGTATTTTGCTGGGCGGGTACTCCAATGTATTTACTATGCCCGATCACGACCGCCACAATTTCAGCGACCGGGGCAATCGTTTTTTTCAGGCTTATGAACTTTACCGAACCGGCAAGGTGAAAAAATTGCTCCTGAGTGGAGGATCCGGCAACCTGCTGCAAAATGTGCCGGGGGAAGCCGGACAAATGAAGGCCTACCTGATGCGGATCGGCGTTCCGGAATCTGATATTATCGTGGAGAATGCCTCTCGCAATACCTGGGAGAACGCACTTTTTAGCAAGGAAATTCTTGACCGCGACTACCCTGGAGCGCGTTGCCTGCTCCTCACTTCTGCCTGGCACATGCGCCGGTCAAAAGCCTGTTTTGACAAAGCCGGTCAACCCACCACCCCCTATTGCGTGGATTACCTCAGCGAACGCACCCGGTACAATCCTGAAATTTTGATTTTGCCCCATAGATTTGGCTTATATTATTGGGAGTTAATGATTAAAGAAATGATTGGATGTGTAATGTATCGGCTACAGGGGTACAATTAAAGGTTTTAACTATTTTGTTCTCTATTTTTCCTAACAGGATTATTTCATTATGCTTATATTTGCATCGGCAGAAAAACTTGCCCTCCGCTATTAAGAGTTTGTTTTTGAAAACTTGAACAGGCTCAAAGCTCCGTCTTATTCCGCAGAAAAGGCTTTTTCCACCTTTTAAACCTCTGCTACTCGTCCAGTTAAAACTACTATGAGGTAAACACGCACCGCTGCTTTAAAGAGCGCCGCTATTCGTATTCCATGAACACATATCGCCTTGAAAGTCAATGATTTTCAGGAATGGCAATTTGCTATTTACTTATTTCAAAACCAATTTGCGATGTGTCGTGTGCATCTTGAAAAACTAGTATTGCTGTCATTGATCTTGCTCTTGTCAATTACAGTCCAGGGGCAAATAACCAATTGTCCCGGCGCGCAGGTGATCTGTAGCGACAGTGTCATCCAATTTACGCCACTTGGAACGGGTTTCAATGATTTTAATAATCCGAACAACGATCCTGGGTGTTTGCTCACCGAAGAAAATGAAAGCGCGTGGTATTATTTTGCTTTCAATGAGTTGATGCCGCCCAACAGCGTCATTGAGTTTACCATTGACCCCAACGGCGGGATTAATGAAGATTACGATTTTGCGATTTATGGTCCTTACTTAGGGTGCGACAGCCTTGGAGAACCAATCCGGTGCTCCTTTGCCAATATTCTCTGCACATTTTGCCCGCAAACGGGGCTTGGTATGGGAGCAACAGACGCTTCCGAAGGCGCTATGAATGAAGATGGATTCGTCCTCCCAATAGTTGTGCAGCCCGGAGAAGGTTTCTACCTGCTTTTAGATAACTGGTATGGTAGTTCCACCGGATTTCAATTGACCTGGGGGGGATCCGCAGCGCCGTTTCTCAACTGCCTTGCAGATCCGGATTGCAGCGCCATCCGCCTTGAGGCCGGCGATGACCTTTCTTTTTGTGACGTGCCTGCAACACCGACAACTTTACAAGGTTTGGTCACCGGGCAAAGTGCAGCAGCTACCTTTGCCTGGTCGGCGCCCAATGGGGAAGCCGCCTATTTGAGCGACATCACTTCGTTGCAACCCACCCTGACGCTGCCGCCTGGTTTTATCGGCAATATTCCTTACACCCTCACGATCACCGACGGAGCGTGCACCAAATCGAGCCGTATGGAGGTGCAGGTAGGCAATTTGCTTCAGGTAGAGATTACCGGAACAGCCCAAATTTGTGACGGGGATACCACCACACTTTCTGTGGCAGGAAGCTGGGCTTCACTGACCTGGTCGAACAGCGCCGGCACGCCGGACATCACCGTTTTTGACGAAGGCGTTTATTCCGTTGAAGTGACAGACGGATCCGGATGTATCGGTACCGACAGCATAACTGTCTCTTTTTATCAAGTCAACACAACCATCTCCGGGGGCGCCAACCTTTGCGCCGGCGATACCCTGACCTTGCAAGCTGCGCCAGGCATGACGGCGTATACCTGGTCGGATATGTCTTCCGATTCAATCCTGACGGTAACGGCTGCGGGGACTTACGCACTGACGGTAACGGACGCAAATACCTGTACCGGCGAGGCTTCAGTAACAGTGGTGGATCGCCCATTGCCGGTACCAGCGATTGCTGGACCCGCCGGAGTTTGCTCCGGAAGTACTGCCACGCTCTCCCTGTCAGAAAGCTATGCGGAATACCTCTGGTCGGATATGAGTACTGCCGACACCCTTTTGATCAATGCATCAGGCACTTTTGCTGTGATGGTTACCGATACTTTTGGATGCGAGGGCGCCGTAACCATCAATGTATCTGCCTTCCCCGATGCCATCGTCGCCATCAATGGCGATGCTGATTTTTGTGAGAACGAAACCACCCTGCTGACGGCAACTCCCGGTTTCCAAAACTACGCCTGGTCTGATGGTTCTTCCGGACAAACACTTGTCGTAGGCGCTGCCGGCAACCAGGGGGTTACTGTAACTGACAACAACGGATGCGTTGCGTCTGCAAGTTTATCCACAACCATTTTTCCCTTACCAGTTTTAAGCCTCAATACAGAGGCCGATTTTTGTGCGGGTAGCGCTGTCACGCTCGATGCTGGCGCTGGTTTCAGTGCCTATCAGTGGTTACCGGGGGGGCAGGCTACCCAAACTATTTCCGTTGCCACGCCAGGATCGGTCCAGTTAAATGTTACCGATGCGAACGGCTGCATGGCATCCACTTTGGTTGAGGTATCAGAAAACCCGGTACCTGTACCGCAGATTAGCGGGGTTGCAGGTTTTTGCGCGGGCAACACCACGACCCTGAGCGCGCCGGGAGGCTGGGCGAACTACACCTGGACGGGCGGCGTTTCCAATACAGACTTAGTCGTATCCAATCCGGGCATTTACGGCCTGACGGTGACCGACGCCTTAGGCTGCAATGGCAGCGCCCAAATTACCGTTGACGCCTGGAATAACCCGGCGCCGGTCATCAGCGCGCCCACTACAGTTTGTCCGGGAGGCAACGCCCTGTTGGATGCAGGCGGACCTTACGCAACCTATTCCTGGACAGGAGGCAGCAGTAATGCTACCCTTTCCGTGAACGCCGGAGGAACGTATAGCCTGACGGTAACGGATACGAATGGTTGTACCGGAACGACGCAAACCACCCTGACGGAATTTGCGGTCACGCCACCCAATATTCCGGCGTTGTTCAATGTTTGCGAAGGAGAAACACAATTAGTAGACCCGGGAAATACCTATACGAATTACCTGTGGAGCGATTTTAGCGACTTGCCTACCCTGATAGTGGATACTGCCGGCGCTTACGGCCTCACGGTTACGGATGCGAACGGTTGCCAGTCAAGCGCGGCCTTTGCTGTCGCCGCTGTTCCGCTCCCAAACATAACGTTGCCTGCGCAAGCCGGTTTTTGTGACAACAGCAGCCTTACCCTGGATGCAGGCCCGGGTTTCGTTTCTTATGAATGGACAGGCGGATTTATGACGCCTTCCATCACGGTTTCGACGACAGGAACCTACACCGTCGTGGTTACGGATGTCAATAATTGCAGCAACACAGCTTCGACAAATGTGGTAGAATCGCCAGCTCTGACGCCGGTTATTGTGGGGGCGTCGTCGTTTTGCCCCGGCGATAGCACACAACTGGTGGTGAACCCCAGCTTTAGCAGTTACCTCTGGTCAACGGACGCGCAAACGGCTTCGATATTTGCCGCCCAACCCGGAAATTATTCTGTAACCGTTCAGGATGCCAATGGTTGTACAGGGAGTACATCGGTTGGGGTGAACCAGTTTCCCCAGACTTCAATGGCGATAACGGGGAATTCCGACTTCTGTGAAGGAGAGACGACCACCCTGAATGCAACGCCGGGTTTATCCAATTACAGTTGGACAGGAGGCGCGCAATCGTCCTTGATTACGGTCAATGCCAGCGGTTTTTATGAGGTAACCGCGTTCGATTTGAATGGCTGTCCAACCTCTGCCAACATCAATGTCACCGCGGTTCCACTGCCAGTAGCCGTTGCGGCAGCAGCAGGAGAGATCACTTGCAATTCAGCCCAGGTTGAATTAGCCGGCAGCGGCAATAGTAACAACCTGACGTACGAATGGCAAGGCCCGGGTATAGACAACAACAACCAATATTTACAGAATCCGGTCGTCAATATGCCTGGCTTATATACTTTGTCTATTACCGAACAACCTTTAGGATGTAGGTCAAATACCGTCTCAGTGACCGTTGCAGACCTGCGCTTCACCCCGGTGGTTACCGTTGCTGTGGGAGACACTCTGGACTGCAATACGGCTATGGTTGCTGCAATTGGGCAAGCCAACGGGAGCAACGCTTTTGAATACACCTGGTACGATATGGAAGGCATACAACTCAACGATGAAGTATCGGCTACGCTGATGGCTACGGCTCCCGGGGTCTATCGTTTGCGTGCAACCGACCCCCTCACCGGGTGTTTTACGGAAGCTACGGCGACTGTGCGCAGCGATTTTGTTTATCCGGGTGTCAATGCCGGCGCCAATGGCCAGTTGGATTGCAACAGCTCCACGCTGACGCTCAGCGGGACTGCAAATAATGGAAATAACAACTATAGCTATAATTGGCTGGCCATACAAGGCAATATCCAGTCTGGCGCCACAACTTTGACGCCTTCTGTCAACCAGGCGGGCATTTATGTGCTGATGGTGGAAAACAACCGGAATGGTTGTGTGAGTTCGGACACCGTTGCCGTTTCCCTGAATACGCAACTGCCCACGGCCAATGCAGGCGCAGATCAAACGTTGGGTTGTGCCACAGATGAAGCGGTGCTCGACGGCACGGGTTCCACGGTGTCGGCAACGCATCGCTACACTTGGGAAGATGCAGCCGGGAACGTCGTTGCCGAAGGCATTTCGATAGAGATCACCGAACCCGGAGTGTATACTTTAGTGGTTACAAATACGGAAACCGGTTGCGCTAATGAAGATGAGGTGGTCGTTGCGTTGAATGAAGATCGGCCGCAAATTACGGAGCTCTTAGCAACCGATCCGAAGTGCTTCCGTGACCGCAACGGCGCCATCGAAATTCTCTCCATTTCCGGAGGAATTGCACCTTATACGTATCAAATCAATGATGAACCGCCGATTGCGTTTGGCAATTTTTCAAACCTGGCGTCCGGCGAATACCAGATCAGCATACAAGATGCGCAGGGATGCGGCCTGGATACGTTAATTTTCCTGGATTCGGGTACGGATTTGCAGGTAGAATTGGGGCGCGATCGCACCATTTTGCTTGGAGAAAGCACAGATTTGGAAGCCTTGCTGAACATTTCTCCGAACGAGTTAAGCGACATCAGGTGGGTGACTTCTGAAGGGGATACCTGCCCCGGTTGCATTGAATGGCTTGTTTCCCCTGTTTATACCACAACGTATTCCGTTTATGTGCAGGATGAAAACGGCTGTCTTGCAGAAGATGTCGTAACGGTTTTTGTGGATAAAACGCGCCGGGTTTTCATCCCCAATGCGTTTTCACCCAACAACGATGGCTTTAACGACCTTTTTATGATTTTTGCAGACAGGGATGTGGCGCAGATCAATGACTTTAAAATCCTGGACCGCTGGGGCGAATTGGTGTACGAGCAAAAAGAATTTCAACCCAACGACCCACAGTACGGCTGGAATGGCATGTTCAGGGGTAAGATGTTCAGTCCACAGGTTTTTGTCTACCTTGCGGAAATAGAATTCGTTGATGGTGAGGTAGTTATTTACAAAGGAGGCGTGCATTTGGTCAGGTAATGAAGAAATCTTATCTTCGCTGCCGCTTATTAAAATAAAACCACCACAATGCAACAACTTCAGGAATATATCCAATCCAACAAGGATCGGTATTTAAATGAATTATTTGATTGGCTGCGCATTCCATCCATCAGTGCTGATGCTAAGTACAAAGGCGATGTAGCCCGCGCGGCAGAATTTTGTGCAGACCGCCTTCGGGAAGCGGGCGCCGAAAACGTGACGATTTATCCGACGCCTGGCCACGCCATCGTGTACGGAGACAAACTCATCAACCCCGATTTGCCGACGGTGCTCGTTTACGGCCACTACGACGTTCAGCCGCCAGACCCGCTGGATCTTTGGGAATCGGGGCCGTTTGAACCGGTGATCAAAAAGACAGAAACCCACCCGCAGGGCGCCATTTTTGCCCGGGGTTCCAGCGACGACAAAGGCCAGGTGTACATGCACATCAAAGCTTTCGAGGCCATGATGAAGCACGACGCCCTGCCCTGCAATGTCAAGTTCATCATCGAAGGGGAAGAAGAAATTGGTTCGCCCAACTTCCGGCCTTTTGTGGAGGCGCATAAAGCACTTTTGGATTGCCATGTGGTCTTGTGTTCCGATACCTCTATCGTTGCCAACGACGTGCCTTCGCTGACGACCGGCGTACGCGGACTGGCTTACATGGAAGTGGAAGTGACCGGCCCAAGCCGCGATTTGCATTCCGGCGTTTACGGCGGCGGGGTTGCCAACCCGGCGAATGTCCTTTGCGAATTGATCGCTTCCCTGTTGGACGAAAACCGGAAGGTGACGATCCCTGGGTTTTACGACGATGTGCAGGTTGTTGGCCCTGAAGAACGCAGCGAAATGTCGCGCATCCCGTTCAACCAGGACACCTACAACAAAAACCTCGGCATTAGCCAGGAGCTTGGCGAGGAAGGGTATTCGACGATCGAACGCACCAGCATCCGGCCTACGTTGGATGTGAACGGCATTTGGGGCGGCTACACCGGGGAAGGCACCAAAACGGTACTGCCCGCCAAAGCAACGGCTAAAATTTCCATGCGCTTAGTTCCGCACCAGCGCCATGAGAAAATATACGACTTAGTGGAAGACCACTTCAATAAGATCGCGCCGCCTTATGTGAGCATAAAAGTAACGCGCATGCACGGAGGGGAACCTGGCGTGACGCCCATTGACACGCCAGAATACCGCGCAGCACACTTAGCAATGGAAAAAACGTTTGGCAAATCGCCGATTCCCAAGCGCGAAGGTGGCTATATTCCGATCGTTTCCCTGTTTCGCGACGTGTTGAGCGTGGATAGCATTCTGATCGGCTTTGGCTTAGACTCAGATGCGTTGCACTCGCCAAATGAGCATTTTGGGCTGTTCAATTATTACAAAGGCATTGAAACCATTCCTTATTTCTACCACTACTATGTGGATTTGAAAAAAGGTTGAATTACTACACATCATCTATCTTTTAAAGAATGAAACAACTTCCTTTAATTTTGAGTATTGTAGCATTGTTGGCTACAGTGGGGCTTGCGGTGAAGGTTTTCCAGTCGCCAGCGGCGCCTGTAACTGCCGATACGCCGGCAATTGAGCAGGAAAAACCTTTAAAAATTGCTTATGTCAATGCAGATACCCTGCTTGAAAAGTATGAGTTTTTCAAAAAGCAACGCGAATCGTTCCAGAAGAAGGAAAAAGACGCGGATGCTTCGCTGAAAGCCAAAGGACGTGCCCTCGAAAAAGACTTCATGGCCACGCAGGAAAAAGCGCAAAAAGGACTCTTGGCGCCCAGCGCGATGCAGGCGGAAGAGCAACGCCTGATGGCTGCGCAGCAAAAATTAGTAGCCGAACAAGAGCGGATAACAAAATCGCTGCTGGAAGAAGATAAAAAAATTCGGGATGAGTTACAAAAAGCAATCCTCGATCGGCTCGGCGAAATCAAAAAAGCAGAAGGCTTCGACTTCATCTTCAGCTATACCGCAGGTGGTCAGTTGCTTGCCGCAAATGACAGCCTCGACATCACCCAGCGTGTGCTGGAGATTTTGAACGCGAAAAAGGAGAAGTAAAAAGCAAGGGGCAAGGGGCAAATTGGCAAAAGGCAAGGGGCAAGTTGGCAAATACGCAACTTGCCTCTTGCAAATTTGCCTTTTGCCAACTTGCGTATTTCCCGTTTGCCTTTTGCCAATTTGCCCCTTGCTAATTTGCCCACTTGCCCACTTGCCTTTTGCCAACTTCCTCCCTCCTGATTTCCAACTGCGCAAAAAGCGTGGCGACCACAGGCGAAAGGATCAGGTAGCTTACCACAATATACACATACCACGCGCCGAAATAATTGCCTGCGCCAAACCAGCCGCCGCCGGATTGATACACAAAGTAGAGGCCGGTCGCCGATTTCAGCATTTCAAAGTACATGGCATAGGCGTGACGGTCCATCAATTCCGTGTAGGCAAACACGGAAAGGAAAATGAACGCGCCGTAGTAAAAAACTTCCGGTGTGCCGATGCCGGCTATGTTGGCGAAAAAGTAGACCAGCAAAAAATAATTGAATCCCAATTGCAGCCACGACCAGAGCAGAAACAGGCGCGACGCTTTGGTGTCGTATTTTTCAAAATTGTACGGATCGCGGATGCTGTTCACCGGGTATTTGTCTTTCACATCTTCCGGGCGCCAACCCGTGGGCATAAACCAAATGCGCAGCTTGTCCCACCAATTGCGCGTACGCCAGGCATCCTGGATGAGGAGCCAGAGGTGCAGGAAATTGATTTTGATCGGATTCCAGGTACGCACGGGCCGGGTAACGCCGTAAACGGGTGGAACCTCCGGTAATTCTTCCTGAAAAGTACCAAATAGCTTGTCCCAGATGATGAAAATCTGTCCGTGGTTTTTATCCATGTACTCCGGGTTAATGGCGTGGTGTACCCGATGGTGGGATGGAGTAACAATGATGTATTCCAACCAGCCCAATTTCCCGATCAGGCGGGTATGGTACCAGTATTGCAGGAAAAGGTGCAGCGGGCCGATGATGGCAATCACCTGAGCGGGCACGCCCAGCAAAGCCGCAGGCAGCAACAGGATCGTGAAATAATTGACAAAGGATGAAATGGATTGTCGCAGCGCGCAGGCTAAGTTAAATTCTTCGCTGCTGTGGTGGATGATATGGCGGTTCCACAAAAAATTGATCTGATGGTGCCAGCGGTGCGTCCAATACCCCTGAAAATCAACTGTGATGAACCCGATGGCATACACGGCCCAGGTCGCTTCGATTTGCGTGATGGCAACTTTGTCCACCAGCCAGGCATAAGAGAGGATGGTGAAGGTCATGCCCAAAACGTCTTTCACCACGTTTGTTACGCCGGAACTGAAACTGGAGATGCTGTCGAGCCCCCGGATGACTTTTTTGCCTAAGTACCACTCGAAACCCTGTTCTACAAAATACAACAGGAAAAAGATGGGGACAATGATGTTGAGGATTGTGCCGTATGCTGCCATGTTAGATTGGTTATCTGATTACAAATTTAGTTCTTTTGCTAATTTTGCCGCATGATAACTCGAGTTTTACCCGCTGAATGGGCGCCACAAAGCGCCGTGCAATTGACTTTTCCCCATGAAGGCACCGATTGGGCGCCCGTACTGGACCAGGTGATGCCCTGTTTTCTGGAAATCGCAAACGCCATTGCTCGTTTTCAACAAGTACTCGTCGTTTATCAAGACCCGAACGGGGTTCAGGAGCCAGTTCCCAAAGATCAGCGTTCCCTGCGTTTCAGGCTCGTTCATGCGCCGAGCAACGACACCTGGGCGCGCGACCATGGTGGCATTACCATTTTTGAAAATGGAAAACCCGTCGTGCTCGATTTTATGTTCAATGGATGGGGACTCAAATTCCCGGCCAACCACGACAACCTCATCACCTCCTATATTCAGGAACAATACGCGGTTTTTAATGCGGAAATCCGTCATGGTGGACTGGTGCTGGAAGGCGGCGGCATCGAAAGCGATGGTTTGGGTACGCTGCTCACCACCGCCGAATGCCTGCTTTCGCCAAACCGGAATCCACATTTGAGCAAACCGGAAATTGAGGCAAAATTGAAGGCGCTTTTTGGATTGGATCGCGTGTTGTGGCTGCACCACGGTTACCTGGCCGGAGACGATACGGATTCGCATATTGACACCCTGGCGCGGTTTTGCGACCCGGAAACTATTGCTTATGTGCAATGCACCGATGGGGAAGACGAACACTATGATGCGCTTGGGAAAATGGAGGCCGAACTGAAAACTTTCCGCACCGCTGCGGGCAAACCCTACCGCTTAGTTCCGCTGCCGATGCCGGATGCGTGTTACGATGAGGAAGGAACGCGCCTGCCCGCTACGTACGCTAATTTTCTGATCATCAACGGCGCGGTGTTGGTACCGACCTACGGCGTTAGACAGGACGAGGAAGCATTGGCCATCCTTGACGGCTGTTTCCCCGGAAGGGAAATCATCGGAATTGATTGCAGGGCGCTGATTTTACAGCATGGTTCTCTGCACTGTGTCACCATGCAATATCCGGAAGGGGTTTGTAATTAATTTTCATTTGAATTGAAAGAAATGAGCATACTCAAAACGGGCATCGTACAACAATCCTGCACCGAAGACCGGGAGGAAAATATCCGCAAAAGCATCGCAGGCATTCGGGCGTGTGCGGCACAAGGCGCGGAATTGGTGGTGTTGCAGGAGTTGCACACCGGGGTCTATTTCTGCCAGGTTGAAGAAACGGCCCGCTTCGATATGGCAGAAACCATACCGGGTCCGTCAACGGCAACTTTTGGCGCCATTGCGAAAGAACTCGGCATCGTGCTGGTTACTTCGTTGTTTGAAAAGCGCGCACCGGGCATTTGCCACAACACCGCGGTCGTTTTTGAAAAAGATGGCAGCATTGCCGGAAAATACCGGAAAATGCACATTCCAGATGATCCGGCTTATTACGAAAAATTTTATTTCACGCCTGGCGATCTGGGTTTTCACCCCGTTTCGACTTCCGTCGGAAAATTAGGCGTACTCGTTTGCTGGGATCAGTGGTACCCTGAAGCGGCACGGATCATGGCGCTGGCAGGCGCGGATTTGCTCATTTACCCGACGTCCATTGGGTGGGAATCTTCTGATGTGCAGGAGGAAAAAGACCGGCAGTTTGGCGCCTGGCAAATCAGTCAGCGCGGTCATGCAGTGGCCAATGGTCTTCCGGTGGTAGCAGTAAATCGAACGGGATTCGAACCCGATTGGTCGGGGGTGACGGGCGGCATCCAGTTTTGGGGACAAAGTTTTGTGGCCGGGCCCCAGGGAGAACTGCTCTTTCAGGCGCCGGCAGATCAGGAAACTACTGCCGTTATTGACCTGGACAAACAGCGAACGGAAACGGTGCGCCGCATCTGGCCATTTTTCCGGGATCGGCGGATTGATGCGTATGAGGGTTTGGTGAAACGATATTTGGATTGAGGAAAGGGACTAAACCAGTTCTTTTTTCATCAAATAATCCGTTTGAGGATCATCGCCGAAATAAAAAATGTGGGTGCCAAAAATTTCGAATCCCCATTGGGTGTAAAAATTAATGGCTTTTGGGTTTTCTGTCCATACGCCCAGCCAAATGGTGTCAAATCCATTTATTGAAGCCAAATCGATGCTGTGCTGGATCAATGCCGCCCCTATTTTTTTTCCTTGAAAGGATTTTAATACATAAATGCGTTCTATTTCAATCGCATTTTTTCCTTCCAGCTCCACCAGGATTTTACTGGTTCTCAATTTAGTATAACCGGCAGGATGGCCGTCAACAGATGCCAGGAAAAACTGGTTCTGAGCGTCGGAAAGTTCGGACGCCATTTGTTGGAGGTTGAATTTTTCCGCAAGGTGACGATCCATAGAAGCCTTTTCGTTGTAGGCTGCATAGGTCTCAAAAAATGTATCCGTACTGAGCTGTGTAAGGGTGGCAAGGTCCGGCAATTCAGCTGCCCGGATGACAAGCGATCCAGTCATCGTTTTTAGTTTCAGTTATACAAGCAACTCCCGCCGCTTTAATTCGCTGTTCACCAATTGATATTCCCGGCTCATATCGCCCGTAATGGAAGAATTTTCTTCCGCCCGGCGGATGAGATAGGGCACAACTTCACGCACCTGCCCGTACACCACGTATTTGGAGGCATTGTAACCTGCATTGGCTAAATTGAACGTCAGGTTGTCGCTCATGCCATACAACTGGCAAAAACGCAAATGCGGGTGGTTTCGGGCAATGCCTTTTTCATCAATCAGTTTTACCTGAAGTGCAGTGCTTGCTAAATTATGTGAAGCATTGCAGGAAACGATGTCCTCGTAGTGGTCTACGCAAAAGCGGATGCCAGTATTGAAAGCATCATCAGTGGCTTCTTTGCTGAGGTGTATTGGGGAAGGATACCCCATTTTTTCTGCCCTTTCCCGTTCTTTTTCCATGTATGCGCCGCGCACTAATTTTGCGCCAAGCAGATAGCCTTCTCGGCCGGCATCAGCATAAGAATCCATCAGGTACTGCAAACGATCGGTTCGGTACATTTGGAAAGTATTGAACACCACCACTTTACCCCGGTTGTAGCGGCGCATCATCAAATTGGCCAAGTGGTCAATGGCGTTTTGAATCCAGGTTTCTTCTGCGTCAATGAAAACGGCGACGCCTTTTTGGCTGGCCGTATGGCAAATAGCATCCACGCGTTTGAGGACGGTGCGGTATTCGGCCCGCATTTCCCGGGTCAGGCTGTCGTCGCGTTGAATGGCTTCCAACAATTCAAAACGGGCTAAGCCGGTAATTTTGGTGCTGATCACCGGAATGTGCGATTGCTGGGATGCAAATTCTATGGCGCGGATATTTTCCGCCATAGTTTTGTTGAAATCCTCTTCCGTTTCTTTGGCTTCCGCGCCGTAGTCGAGAATAGACTGGACGTTTTGTTCCGCTAATTTATTGATGTTTTTCAGCGATTCCAGCAGGGTAGTACCGCCGCAGAATTGTTCAAATATGGTGCTTTTTACCACCGATTCAACAAACGGAAGGTGCATTTTAATGGCTGCAATACCCACTTTGGAACCGATGCCCACCAGCCAGTGGTTGTTCATCAATCCAAAAAGCCAGGCTGCTTTTTTGAGTTCTTTGTCAGTTTTCCAGCGAAAAGCGATTTCCGTATTGGTGAAATCAATCGAAGCGCCAAGTATTGTTTTTGCCATTTTTTCAAGTTTTGAGAAGTTTTTTGGAACGGGCTGATTACTTTCTTTCATGGTGTAGGTTGGTTTTATTTGTTCCAGATTGCCCAGGCTTTATCGGCCTGCGTATACAACATCTCCAGTCCATTTTGTATCCGGGCGCCCTGAAGCCTTCCTTTTTTTAAAAAGGCAGTTTCTTCAGGATTGTAGACCAAATCGAAAAGCAAATGTCGCTGACTTATTGCTTCATAAGGAATTTTTGGGCAAGTTTCTGTATTGGGGCTCATGCCTAACGGCGTTGTGTTGACAATCAACCGGTGGGCCAGGACGATTTCTTTTGTCAATTGATCGTAGTGAAAATCGCTTTCCTGGCTTCGGGACACCAATCGGAATGGAATTTGCATTTTGGAAAGCACAAATTGCACGGCTTTGGAAGCTCCCCCTGTTCCCAGTACCAGTGCGGCTTCCGGGCGTTCTGTGCCCAGCGCATTCCGGAGCGATTGCTCGAAACCAGCGATGTCCGTGTTGTGGCCGGTCAATTTGCCATCCGAAATATCAATGACATTTACTGCGCCCAGTTTGGCAATGCCCTCTCCAAAACCGTCTAAAAACGGCAAAACGGCTTGTTTGTAGGGAATGGTCACGTTTAACCCCCGAAGTGTCGGGTTGTTTTTCAGAATTTCGGGCAATAGTCCGATTTCCGCAATGGGGAATAATTCATAACGGCAATGCAACAGCCCCTCTTTTTCAAATTTCTCTGAAAAATAACGCTTTGAGAAAGAATGCGTCAGCGGATAGCCGATTATGCCGTATAGCTGTTCCCTCATTTTCAAATCTTTTCTGGTTACTGGTTATTTGTTCGTTGTTTGTTGATCGTTGATCGTTGTTCGTTAGGTCCAGGATGGGATGATCAGTCCTGTTGTTCGTTGTTTGTTGATCGTTGTTCGTTAGGTCCACGATGGGATGATGAGTCCCGCTGTTCGTTGGGCGTCAGAACAGCAACGAACAACGCTCAACGAACAACGAACAACCGACAACATCCTCAAATCTTCAAATCAACCAAATCAATCATGCGGTCTCCCTTTCGTATTCCCTTTCTGATATTGCGATTCCAGCGATTCCAATGCTTTCAGTTCTTCGGCGGACAGGTTTTTGCCCAACAGTTTTGAAAGATCAGGTTGCCCGGCATCCACCCAGGCCGTATACCAGGCGCTGCCGATGGACAGGACTGCGCCACGCATCCGGCTTTCCACCATCCCGGACATGCGGCTGTGGTAAGCTTCCGAATATTCCTTGCATTGGGTGCGGATGGTGACGCCGTTGCGTTCTTCAAAGCAATATTGGCGGTCGGGAGGAAATTGCCGGCTTAATTCCCGTTCGGTTTGCAGCACGCTGTCCACCAGCAAATGGCTGTCCAAAACGATTTTCCAGTAATATTCGGAAGGGTTGGAAATGTATTCGGCGGCGCCAACGAAAAAATCATACGTCTCATCGGCAAACAGTTCCGGCAGGCGGCTTTCCCAAAATGCGTGAATCCCCGTCTGGTTGGTAAGCTGGCCATTGTAATTTTTGGTGGTGTGCAAAGGCACGTAAGCGTCGCCGATGTAATGGCCCATTTCTGCTGAAGTGCGCAGGATTTTATCCACATTTCCGTCAAGAAAAGCATACTTCAGGGTATTCTGCATTTTCACCAAATGATAAGGCAGAATCCCGTGTTCCGAAAAGTGGTCAACGGCATAAGCGCTGATGCAATTGACCGTTGTTGGCCCGGCATCGCCAAAAAGCGCCAGCAAGGTATCGCAAGGCAAGATCCATTCGTCTTCGTAGTACTCAGACATGACTTTTTCTACAAAAAAATCCCGGAATGCCTGCTCATCGGCTGCTTCCAGAATTGGTTTGTTTTTTCGGTACAAGCGGATTTGGGGAACCTTGTACCCGTCAAGCAGCAGGGTATCCCTTTTTACCCTCAGACTATCACCCTGGGCGGTCACTAAGCCAATTTCGGTATACAACAGCAGCACATCCGTCCAGTACCGGGGCAACTTGGAAAATGGATAAACCCCCCATTGGTCTAAGTCAATGTAGTGCCGGGGGGCCTCGTGTTTTGTCGCGTAGCGCCTTTTGTCCGGATCCACGGAGTGTTCCGTGATGTATTCGAGGTGGGTTTTGTAAAAACGAATCATTTCCGGAGGCAGCGTAAACGTGGCTAAACGGTTGATGCGCCGGTGTCCGAAAAAGCCCCAATCCGGGGTTTTAGGCAAAACGAAGGCCAGCGTCGCTGCCATCAGCGAAACCGGAACGATCAGGCGGAGCAACCTCGATTGCATCCCCTTTATTCGAAAAATGATTCGTACGGCCACAGTATTTTTTTAAGCACCAAATGTTGAGCCATCATAAAATCGCCCTCACAATCAACGTAGTACCGCTCTGCTTCGGGCGCCTCAATATATTTTTTCGTTTCTTCGTCGTATTCCTGCAATTTAAAAATCGGATGCAATTTCGCAACGCGTTCGGAGCCGTCGCCATGCCGCACCGTAATGGTGCAAAACGGCACTAAGCTCGAAATAGAATCGCGGTCTTTGTACAGATTTTCAAAAGCTTCTGACTGAAGGTTTTCATAACCAACCAGATAGCTTTCCACAGCGCCGGTACGCAAAGGGCGCTTGATTTCCGGTGTGATGCTGTGGAAGGGTTTCACCTGGTAAGATGCGCCTTCTTTGGTGATTTTGAACGATTTTTCCCGTTGTTTGTGGTATTCGACGCCCACATAAGTGATTTCTTCCGGGGCTGATGAAAAAATACTTTTGTCGCGCCACTCATCACCCAGCAGGTTAAAACGGAAACGAAGGTTGCCATTCCAGCTTGGGATATAGGTTACATAAGGATGTTCTGCGCCTTCGAGCATCATGTAGGTGCCGCGCTCGTCTGCCGTTGAACCGCCGATGTAATAAGATTTAATCAATCCATCCTTTGAATCGTAAAGCTCCACTTTAAGCCCTTCAGTGGCAAGGCTCCGGATCATGTTTTGTTCGGCGTTGATTGGCGGCTTGTATTTCATCTCCACCCGGTAAATTGCGCGCAGCAGGTTTTCCATGGCATTCGGCTTGGCTTTGTATTGGTCATTGTAGATCCAATGCTTGCCTTTGCGCACCAGGGTAGTCCGGTTCCCGTTTCTGTCGGCAATGAAAATTTTGTAGATGGAAGCGGTATCTTTCACCGCAAATTGCCGGTCTAAACCGGCTAAGGTTGTTTTGTCATCGCCCTGCCCATACAAATACCACAGCACTCCTGCGCCAAGTACAAGAAAGGCAACGAGCATCCATAAAGTACGTTTCATAGCTTTTAAATATTCTGTTTTGCAAATTTGCGTTTTCGCA
>JBJXFD010000279.1:0-2963 GCA_046153985.1 Saprospiraceae bacterium | reverse complement strand
GAAACAATCCTGTACTGTGAAAGTAGATATTTGCCAAATTTTTTCAAAAATAGTGTTGATTATTTGAGAATAATTTGGCTTCAAGAGGCTTTCTCCAAACAGGAAATGTTCATGCAACAAAGCCATTGAAAATTGTATATTGCATATGTTTGATAGAGGTGTTGATATTGAATATTTACCGTAAAAAAAACTACAGTTAATATGAATTTGGCGTCTTGCGGGAGTAAATTGCTTAAATTTAGGGTTATGCCCCACTGGACCGAACTGTTCTTTCCCAAACGATGTGGATAAATACGGCAGAATTCATTGGGATTTGTACCACAACATGGATCTGTCTTTGTATGTATTCCGTTTAACTTAATCACAAAAACAATAAAAGAAATGGCATCTTTGACCACAAAAGAATTTATCCAAATTGTTTATATAGATCAACTAGGACAGATAGTTCCAAGCTTTCCTTATCACTCATTTTTAATAATTGGAGTAGGTATTGAACTGCTTGGTAAGTGTACGGATGAAAGCCTAAAATCCTGGGATACACCTGGAAAATCCAAGCATTATTTTGAAAAGGCAATTAAAGATATAAATAACCTTGCCTCATACCGCTCATATCTTACCAGTCATAGTCTATATACTGCTTTCAGATGTGGTCTTGCACATTCTAGCAAGCCAGATTTTGAAGTAACTCTTTCAAGTAAGAATGAACTTGGGCATCTCATAGAACGAAATGGCCGAATCAATTTGAAGATTGAAGACTTTTATTCTGATTTCAGCAATGCGTGCTTAGAAGTTATGACTAATCCATACCCTCCAACCGATAAAATGAATCAACCATTTCTTTCTGTCCCCGGCCCTAAACTAAGCACATAGGAACTCTGCAATTATAACTTCCCGATTTGGTTGGTGGCTTTTCCCACCAAACCTCGTTGCTTCGTCGGTCGCGTAGCTTTGGCTACGCCCCGCTCGTACCAGAGCTCCCGCTTGTCTATGCCTGGCCCAACAATGACCCAAAAAAATAGATTCCGTTTTAGTTCCCGTTTTTCATCCACAGGTGGGCTGCTGGTTGGCACAGTACAAGAATAAGCAAAAACAAAAACAGTACTTTTACCGGTACTTTTCCCCAAAGCTCAAGCGCGAAACGTTTGAGAATGATCAAAACCTGGAGTATCGCGCCGAGTGGCCCTGGTATGCGTGATGGAAGTTCTTGTAAAAAAAAAACGGCCCGGCGAGGTGTCGCCGGGCGTCTTTGTTACTGAGCTATGAAGCACTTTTATTTTGGCCTTGTTTAAAATGCCGCCATTCTCTTACAAGCTCTGTTCTAACTCCATTTAATAAGCGTTCCTGGTCATCTTTAATCTCAAATTGACTATTACTTACACCTTTTACGATAAAGAAAAACTCCCCCTCAGATTCCCTGTTCTCTACTGGGCCAACTGCCCAAATTTTCGCTAAATCAACGACGCCTGCGCCTGTGTCATAAACCATAATAAATACTAAATTTAATAATTAAAAAATAAATTATATCCGCCCGCTTCTCGACTACCATCGTTATTGCCTGGATCAAATAAATTCTCAAAGGCCGTTGCCTAGGTTGCTGTTGTACCCAACTTGTCCAGATGAAAATGTGATGAAGTGAAGATTAAAGACCCGCATGAAACGCCACCATCTGGGGAATAGTTCCACCCAAGTTGAAAAATTTTCACATTAGCCTAAACACATGGCAATATTATTTAATGACCAGCTCGTTGTCTTTCGGATTCTCCATGTCGTAGTAAGTGCATCTACGTATTCTCCTCTCACACAGTGTGTGTTGAGCTCGTGAGCGTTTGCCCCGAAACGCTCCAAGATAACTCACCCAAGCCCTTCATTTACAACCAACAACTCCCCAATAACCCGCTCCATATCCTCCCTGCTCAGGCGCTTCACCACCCATTCCTCAATCAACCATTGACCGAGTTGTTCAGCTTCCGTAGTCAGCACAAGGTCAATGACCAATTCATAAACTTTGTCTACTCTGTCCGGCAGCACGGTTTCACCTACCCAGGCTTTGATATCCAGTGCGGAAACCGCATCTGCCGGGTCAGCCTGAATGATGCGCACCGCGCGATCCACTTCGGGGATGTAGGCGCTGAGCAATGGATTCCCATCCATCCGCTTTTCATTCAGAAAAGAATGGAAGGTAAATTGCCGGGGCGTGAGCAATTGCCCAAAGAAACGCTTCCAGTGGGCCTTTGCCAGACTATAAACCCGGCAGCCTTCTAAAAAAGTGGTATAAAGTGGTTGTGTCATTATTTAACCAAATAAGTACCAAAGAATTAATACCTCTTCTCCTTGAGGGTTTGCGGCCCATTTACTCAAGCAAAGTACGTAGCTTATGCAACTCATCGGTTGTGATAAAGTTGGAATAGCCCTTTTTTGCCAAGCCCTTGATCAATTCCACATCTCCAGTCCATAATTTCACGTCCAAAAACTCAGCAAGCGTCACAAAAGCAATATCATTCATATCAATATCCCGAACGAGATTTGCTGCTTTTACCCAGAATTCGAATGGTATTAGCGCCTCGTTCGTAAAATGCAGGCAGTCTGTAATTTGGTAAATGGATTGATCCAATTGCTCTTCGCTCATTTTGGAAAATTCGAGCAATTTCAGGCGATGTTTTTTAAGTTCGGAACGCAGCGTATCACAAGCATGGAATTCCAGAACACCATGCGAGTTCATAATCAAGTCGCCAATCTTGCTTTCGGTATTCAAGACGGCGCTGAAAGCGATATTTGTATCTACGACGAATTTCACTCCGGTAAAAAGCGTTGTTTATTTTCTTCCCACCACTGCTTGTTGGCTTCACGCGCTAAAAGATCTACATCCTCCTGTTTAGCTTTGCTGTCTTTGGTGGCTTCTTTGTAGAGCAAATAATTGATAAGGCGCTGCACGCCTTCCAGGTCGGTTGACGCTGGAAGCGTAA
>JBJXFD010000277.1:0-13998 GCA_046153985.1 Saprospiraceae bacterium | reverse complement strand
TCAATGCTGCGCATTTATACGCTTGCTAACGATTTTTAATCCATTTGACCGCATTGCTTCCGTTTCAAAAAATAAAATCAATAAGGGAAAGCCATGTGTTTTTGGTTGTAACCTATTGATTGTTAGTGTTTTTTTGAAAATAATTGCTCACCAACTATGGTGTTCCCGCAACAGCGGGTATTGAAACACGCATTGCGCATTTCAATACCCGCTATTGCGTATATATCCCCATAAGACACAATGCCCCTGCTTCCGGCATACGCCAAAAAGCAGGGGCATTGTATAACTGTTCTCCGTTGTGGTCATATCAGGATTTACTTAATGAGCAGCAAGTTATCACTTGTTTTTTATATTGCAAAGTATTAGGTGAGAAGATTTTTTTACTTGTCATCAGTATCAAATATCCAAATCCTCTATCGGGCTTTTGACTTTTGCCCAGCCTGTATGCGTCAAGTGGGTGTAAATTTCAGTGGTTTTGCTGCTCTCATGCCCCAGCAGCTCTTGGATATACCTCAAATCTACGCCTTTTTCCAGCAGGTGTGTCGCAAAAGAATGCCGAAGCGTATGCACCGTTGCATAGGGATTGACTGAAGACTTACGCTTTGCACGCACAAATATTTCCTGCACACTCCTCGGGCTGTATTGCCCGCCATCCTGTCCTTCAATTACCCATTCCACGGGTATATAAACCTCAATGTAATGCTGGAGTTTACTCCATACTTTCGGAGACAGCAGTGTGCAACGATCCTTCTTCCCCTTGCCGCCATAAACAAAAAGCCGCTGATTATCAGGCTGTAAATCCGCCAAACGTAACTGAATCAGCTCACTCAGTCGTAAGCCACCGGAGTAAATGAGCATTAAAATGCACTGATGTTTCAGGTTGTCGGTAGCCTTCAGCAGCCGGGCGACTTCTGCTTCGGTGAGTACATGTGGGATTTTCATAGCCTTTTTGGGGCGGATCAGGTAGCGGACTTTTTCCTCCTGCTCTATAGTTGCGGAATAAAACATTTTGATCGCACTCAAAATTTGATTTTGGTGCGACTCCGTGATGTTTTTTGTCTTGATCAGATGTAGAATATAAGCATCTATTTGCGCTCGGGTAAGCTTGCTTGGTTTGATATCGTCGTAATATCGAATGAACCGTCGGAAACAGTTTTTGTAGCTTTTTATCGTCCTATGGCTATATCGTTTCAACATCAACGTTTGCTCTAACGCAGTTACTGCTTCCTCATATCTTGCGGGTACAAAGGCCGGCGCAGCTTGCTTTGCAAATGGCAGCGGGACATCCAACCGCTCAGGCAGGTCGTCACCCGGTTGAAAAGTCCAGTGTGCTACATCTGGCAAATACTTGTTGACGAAACGTACGCTCACTTTCGTCAACGGTACTTCCCAAACCAAATGCTCCGGATTCCAGCGCCGGCCATGCATGTTTTTGACAATCGGCAGATAGGCCGGCAGCATCGGCTTTGGCACATGGACGCACATTTTATCCCTTTCATTCGGATGCGGCGAAAGTGTAATTTTATCCTGTAGCAAGGTAGAATCGCCTGGTGTTTCTGCCGCAATGGCTATTTCCGGCGCCGGTTCTACAAAATCAGGTTCCTGAATCAGCGTATCCAGTTCAAACAATTGACGAAATTGACGCCAGGTATCCAGGTCATAAGGCATATGCCAGCATCGGAATTCCGGAGACCATAAAGCATTGCCGATCTGTCTCATCTTCACCGGAAAAGTCAAGTCGAATTGCATGTTTTTGATACCGATGCGCGGGGTGTTTTTCCAATTAACTGAAGAAACCAACCTGAAAAGTCCCTCCACGCAACAATCCCCCCATCTCCCGGTTTATCTTTATTACCATCAAAATCACAAACTCATGCCATTCACCAAACTCCTCCTCGCGTACTTCCTCACCACCCTTGTCTTTTTTGCCATTGATTTAACCTGGCTGGGGCTCGTCGCCAAAGGGATTTATGCCAAATACCTCGGGGGCTTTCTCAGCGAACAAGTCAACTGGACCGCCGCCATTGTATTTTACCTGCTATTCATCGTAGGCATCTTTTTGTTCGTCATCCTGCCGGCAGTAGAAAAATCGTCCTGGCAGCATGCGCTGATATACGGAGCGCTGTTTGGCTTCTTCACCTATGCCACTTACGACCTGACTAATTTGGCCACGCTTAAAGGCTGGCCGTTGCCAATTGTGTTCATTGACCTCGCCTGGGGCATGGTGCTAACGGGCTCGGTGAGCCTGGCCGGATTTGCCATCACACAATACCTGAAATCATGATGTGGGAAACGGTTTTTGAAGTCGCGGCGCTGGTCTTTTGCTACGCGACGGCCTGGTTTGTGGTGTCGCTGGTTGCCCGCCGCAATGACGTGGCCGATATTGCCTGGGGCTTAGGCTATTTGTTGATCGGCCTCTACTTAGCGGGCACACGGGAAATTACCGTCGTTTCCATGCTGGTGTATTGCCTGACAGCCGTTTGGGCGTTGCGTTTGTCCGGTCATATTTTCTGGAGGAACCGAGGCAAAACAGAGGATTTTCGATACGAGCAATGGCGGAAGGATTGGGGGAGTTGGTTTTACCTGCGTTCCTACCTTCAGGTCTACCTGCTCCAGGGATTTTTAATGCTGGTCATCGCTGCGCCGTTGCTTGTTGCGGGCACTTATGGAAGCGACAAAACGGGGATATTGACATTTTTGGGCGCCGGTATTTGGGCAATCGGGTTCTTTTTTCAAGCCGTGGGCGATCACCAATTGATGCAATTCCTGAAAACCCGGAAAGACAAAGAAGCGGTGCTCCAAACGGGTTTGTGGAACTACAGTCGTCATCCGAACTATTTTGGTGAAATTTTGATCTGGTGGGGGCTATTTCTGGTCGTTTTGCCGCTTGAAAACGGTTGGTGGGCCATAATCAGCCCGATTTCCATCACTTATTTGTTGGTGTATGTCTCCGGCGTGCCCTTGCTGGAACAGCGGTATCGGGACAATCCGGTGTATCAGGAATACCGGAAGCGGACGAATGTGCTGATTCCGTGGCTTAAGTCAAGGTAATTACATTATTTTAGTTAGGTGCAAGCCGGCCAGAGACCGGCGAATAGGACACGCGAGGCGGAACTTCGATTTCGCTCAGCTACCGATATCGCGCGAGCAGAACATCTACTTTATTATTAATTTTTTTTACTCCGCCGAAATTTTCTCATTATTTAAATTCAAAAAACAAAAAAATCTGCAATTGGTAAATCCAAAGGAAATCGCCCCGTACAAAACCAGAAGGGTAGGGGACAGTTGGCAGGATTTCAGTAAGCAGTTGGCAGTTTTGTTTTTACTTCTAATGAAATTTCAATAGCGGCCTATAAGAAATCAAGATACTGGATATTTTCTTGTTCAATCCTCAGCAAACAGGCTAATACACAGACTTTAACCGAATTCAGAAACCTGATCTTATCCTAAACATGGTTTTCCAAAACGAAATACCGGCAATACCTTTACACTCAGTTGACAGCGCTCTTACTTATAGGTAGCTAAAGCTATGGAAATGACACCTCGGTTTTCGCATTAAAGGGCGAAAACTAAGTTCTCGAATGCAATTGAACGGCTCCGGACAAGCTCTTGTCGGGGCCGTTTTTATTTGTGTTGGATAATGGTGAAAAACAGGCACCAAGCAAATCATCAGAATTCCCTAATTTGGCAGGCAAAGAAAAAACCAATCCATGTCTGCAGAACGTCCACCGCTATCTCAAATCATCATTTACGCAATGGGGCAATTGGGCTGGTCGCTCGCGAGCTTTGGCGCAGCGAACCTGCTGGTTTATTTCTACTTGCCACCAGAGACGGAAACAGGCATTTTGTTTCCAGCTTTTATTTCCCAAGGCGCCATTTTGGGAATTGCCCTGATCGGCCTCATCAATTTTAGCGGTCGCTTGTTCGATGCCATCACGGACCCGATTGTTGGCAACTGGTCGGATCGCAGCGCATCCAAATTTGGCAAGCGAAAAAAGTTTATGGCCATTGCCGCCGTCCCGTTTGCGCTGTTTTCATTCCTGATTTTTTTCCCGCCGGGCACAGGCGAAAGCACCCTGAACGGAATCTGGCTCACCGTCAGCATCTTTTTGTTTTATTTGTTCATGACCCTGTACGTCATTCCCTACACTGCCCTGATTGGCGAAATGGGGCACCATCCAGACGACCGGATGCGGATCAGCACAATCGCCTCGGTTACCTGGGCATTGGGGTTCATGATCGGAAGCAATGCGTATGCGTTGCAGGCATTTTTCCAACAACAACAATCGGCTACGTCTGCATTCCAGACCACCATCGGCATTTTTGCTTTGATCTCCTTAGTTTTTATGCTAGTGCCGGTTTTCTTTTTGAAAGAATCGCGCTATTGTCGACAATCAAAGGTGGAAACCAATGCCTTTCATGCCGTACGAGCAGTGTTTAAAAACAGAAACTTTATCCCTTTTGCAATAGCTGATTTAATGTACTGGCTGGCGCTCACCTTCATCCAATCCGGGGTGGGGTATTATGTGACCATTCTGATGGGCTTCCCGAAAGAACAGGCGACCCTGTTTTTAACCATCAGTTTCCTCACCAGTTTGTTGCTGTATTGGCCGGTGAATCTCATCGTCCGGCGTGTTGGTAAGAAAAAAACGGTGATTGCTGCCTTTCTGGTTTTTAGCTTTATCTTTGGATTGACCACGATTTCCGGGTTGTTGCCGATTTCAAAAAATGTGCTGTTTTATGTTCTTTCGCTGTCGTCGGGTTTTCCGTTGGCGGTTTTTGGCATTGTTCCGATGGCGATCATTGCCGACATTCTCTACCAGCACGAAGCGGACACGGGCGAGCAGCACGCAGGCATGTTTTATGCAGCCCGCAACCTGACCATGAAAATGGGCATTTCGTTGGCCAACCTGATTTTTCCTTCGCTGTTGTTGTTGGGAAAAAGTGTGCAAAATCCGCTTGGCGTGCAATTGTCCACGTTGCTGGCGATGGTATTTTGTCTGGCGGGTTGTTTTGTTTTTATGCGTTATCGAGATATTAAGAAGCATTCAGCATTATGAATCTTATAGAAGCCCGTTCAGCATTAAAAAAATACTTCGGTTATGATCAATTCCGGCCCATGCAAGCCGAAATCATTGAGCGCGTCTACCGGGGTAAAGACGCCCTTGTGCTGATGCCAACGGGTGGAGGCAAATCGGTTTGTTTTCAGATTCCGGCGCTGACCATGGAAGGCGCCTGCGTAGTGGTTTCTCCCCTGATTGCCCTGATGAAAGACCAGGTCGAGGGCCTGCGGGCCAATGGCGTGCGTGCAGCATTTTTGAATAGCAGTCTGGATGGAGGAGAAGCCCGGCAAACGGAAGACGATTTCTTTAGCGGCCGGATTGACTTGTTGTATGTTTCCCCGGAAAAAGTTGTTTCCCAGAGTTTCCTGCCTCTGCTTCAACGCGCAAAAATCAGCTTGTTCGCCATTGATGAAGCCCATTGCATCTCCGCCTGGGGGCACGATTTTCGGCCCGAATACGCCCAATTGCGTTTTTTGAAACAACAATTTCCGGCCATACCCATGATTGCCCTGACGGCCACTGCGGACAAAGTGACCCGGCGCGACATCATCGAACAATTGGCGCTGCAGGAGCCTGAAACGTTTATCGCCTCGTTCGACCGACCGAATATTTCGCTGGAAGTACGACCCGGCCAAAAGCGCATCGAACAGATCATCAATTTCATCAAACAACGCCCCGGCCAGTCGGGCATTGTATATTGCCTGAGCCGGAAAAGCACAGAGGAATTAGCTGTTAAACTCATGGGAAAAGGAATCCGCGCAGCGTGTTACCACGCCGGTATGTCGGATTCGGACCGCTCGCGCATCCAGGATGATTTCATAAACGACAAAACGCCCGTCATTTGCGCGACCGTTGCGTTCGGCATGGGCATTGACAAATCGAATGTGCGCTGGGTAATCCATTACAACCTGCCCAAAAACATAGAGAGCTATTACCAGGAAATCGGGCGCGCCGGCCGGGATGGCGCCAAAGCGGATGCGCTGTTGTTTTACAGCTATAACGATGTGGCCGTTTTGCAGGACATCATTTCCAAAAACGAAAGTGAAAACACAGAAATCCAGTTGGCTAAGCTCGACCGCATGAAGCAATACGCGGAAGCCTTAGCTTGCCGCCGGCGCATTTTGCTGAGTTATTTCAGTGAAGACCTGAGCCAAAATTGTGGGAATTGCGACGTCTGTAGCAACCCACCCCAGTTTTTCGACGGCACCGTCATTGCCCAAAAAGCCCTTTCTGCCGTTTACCGGATGCGCGAAGAAAGCGGCATCGGCCTATTAATTGACGTCCTGCGCGGTTCGGGCAAAAGGGAAATTTTTGAAAAAGGCTATCAGGATTTGAAAACCTACGGCGCAGGTCGCGACATTGGTTACGGCGAATGGCAGCACTACCTGCACCAGTTGATCAACCTCGGCTACATCGAGTTGGCACCGGATCGCCACCACGTAGCCTGCCTCACTCCGGCCAGTCACCGGGTGTTGTTCGACAGCGAAAAGGTAGCCCTGGTTCGGATGGCCACGGTTCGGGAACGCATGGAAGCAGAACAAGTGAAGGTCAAAGTGACCAAAGAGCGCCAACGCTCGCGCGGTGAATTGTTTGAAGAGCTTCGCCAACTCCGTTTGCGCTTGTCGCAAAAGCAGGGCATACCTCCGTACCTCGTTTTTAGTGATGCCACGCTGGAGGAAATGGCGGCACAGGTTCCCCGCGATGAATGGGACATGCAGGATATTTCCGGGGTTGGTGAAAAGAAAATGCAGCAATTTGGCGTTGAATTCCTCAAAGCCATCAATGATTACGCCCGAAGAACGGGGATGCCGGAAAAGCCTGCTGTGGTCAGAATTCCCCCGCCGGTCAAAACACCAAAGCCAAAATCGCCGACCACATTGCAGGTCACGCTGGAATTTTTCCAGGAGGGTGCCAATCCGGAACTCATTGCCCGGGAACGCAATGTAAGCGTGAATACCATCTACGACCATTTGCTGCAACTCCTGGAGGCTGGTGAAGATATTCCGATCCGGAAAGTGGCGACCACAGCCGAAATCCAACAGGTGAAATCGTCCCTGAAGGGGCTTGAAGGACCGCCATACCGGTTGAAACCCATACACGACGCCTGTGGCGGAGCGATTCGCTATGAGGTGATCAAGATGATCCTGGCTCATCTTGAAGAGAAAAAAGCGCAGGAATAGGACTTTTTTTCTAATTTGGCACCTTAATTTCAAAGTAGAAGGGGACATGAAAAAAATACTGCTTT
Organism: Saprospiraceae bacterium; assembly: GCA_046153985.1. GTDB lineage: Bacteria > Bacteroidota > Bacteroidia > Chitinophagales > Saprospiraceae > JABWAJ01. The sequence continues at coordinate 6,690 of JBJXFD010000277.1, read as the reverse complement.
CGTTCTTTGCATTGCTCTCATTGGCAAGTGCCTGCAAGCAAAACGACGCTTCCAAGTCGAATCAGAAGGCGACAACCCAGGTCACTCCGCCAGTGGATACTTTCATCTGGAATCCGGAGAGCTTTTCGGACAAAAAAATTATCCGCTACCAGATTCCGGGTTTTGACAAACTTTCTCTGCAACAAAAAAAGCTGGTTTATTACCTGACCCAGGCCGGGTATGCCGGTCGCGACATCATTTGGGACCAGAATTACCGGCACAACCTCGCCATCCGGCGCACCATCGAAAAGATTGTGAAGAATTTTCAGGGCAACCGCAATTCCGACGACTGGAAAGCTTTCCTACTTTATGCCAAAAACGTTTGGTTTTCCAGCGGCATTCACCACCATTATTCCAATGACAAATTTGTCCCCGGTTTTTCAAAGGAATACTTCATTAGTTTGATGGGGTCGGTTGGCGCCCGGTTGAGTGATGAAGCTTTGCGTGCTATGTTCAACCCGGAATTTGATGCTAAAAAAGTGTCTCAAAACCCGGAAGACCTGCTTAAATATTCTGCGGTCAATTTTTATGACCAGGGCATTTCAGAAAAGGAAGTAGACGATTTTTATGCCCGAAAAAAGGCAACCCTCAAAGATCCCCGCGTTTCCATGGGCCTCAATTCCAAAGTGATCCGCAACAGCCGGGGGCAACTGGAAGAGCGCGTTTGGAAAGTCGGGGGCATGTACGGAAAAGCTATTACGGAAATTGTCGGTTGGTTGGAAAAAGCGGTTGAAGTGGCTGAAAATAAAAAACAAGCCGACGCGCTGAAATTGCTGATCGAATACTACAAAACCGGCGATTTGGCCAAGTGGGACGAATACAATGTCGCCTGGGTTCAGGCCACAGAAGGCGATATTGACTACATCAACTCCTTTATCGAGGTTTATCACGATCCGAAGGGCTACAAAGGTTCTTATGAATCTATTGTGCAAATCACGGATTTTGACGCTTCCAAGCGCATGCGGACGGTTGCTGAAAACGCGCAATGGTTCGAAACGCATTCCCCCATTTTGGACGTGCACAAGAAAAAAGACGTCACCGGCATCAGCTACAAAGTAGTGACGGTTGCCGGGGAAGCTGGCGACGCTTCGCCTGCTTCGGCTATCGGCGTCAACCTGCCCAACGCGGATTGGATAAAGGCAGATCACGGATCAAAATCGGTGAGCCTTGGCAACATCATCGAGGCTTCCAGCAAAGCAGACGGCCCGGGTTTACTCAATGAATTTGCACATGATTACGAAGAAAAGGAACGCGCCCGCAAATATGGGGAAGTGGCTGCTAAACTGCACACCGCCCTGCACGAGGTCATCGGCCATGCTTCCGGACAATTGGAAGAAGGCGTCGCTACCTTTGGGGAAACATTAAAAAACTACGCTTCGCCGCTGGAAGAAGCGCGAGCCGACCTCGTCGCGCTCTATTACATCATGGATCCAAAGCTGATGCAACTGGGCTTGATGGAGTCCCAGGAAGTTGGTAAAGCGTCGTACGATCAATACATCAAAAACGGTTTAATGCTGCAACTCCGGCGCATCGAACCCGGCAAAAACATCGAACAGGCCCACATGCGCAACCGGCAATCAGTTGCTTCCTGGGCTTGGGAGCGCAGCCAGGCGGAAAATGTCATTTCCAAAGTAACCCGCGAAGGCAAAACGTTTTTTGAGATCAACGACTACGAAAAACTGCGCGCCATTTTTGGCGAGTTACTCCGGGAAGTGCAGCGCATCAAATCGCAGGGCGACTACGAAGCCGGTAAAAACCTGATAGAAACTTACGGAGTAAAAGTGGACCCACAAATCCATGCCGAAGTTTTGCGCCGCTCCAGACCGCTGAATATCCCACCGTATGGCGGGTTCATCAATCCGCGTTTGGTCCCTATTACCGATGCTGACGGAGAGATTACGGACATCCGTGTGGAGTATCCGGATAATTTTATGGATCAGATGTTGGAGTATGCGGAGCAATATTCGTTTTTGCCGGATTATAATTGAAGCGCATAAGCAGGCTCAAATCTTTTCTACTTTCAAAACCAAACTGCCTTTAGCTGTCATAATTTTGACCAAATACATACCCGATGGTGCTTGCCCTAAGCGCAAATCCTGGTTATTGAAGCCCGGGTCGGCGTACCATTCATGGCGATTCAACGTGCGTCCGGCCATATCGTATACTTCCATGTTCACTTTGGTGCGGCTTGGAGCAAAAACTTCTAAATCTCCTGTTTCTTTGAACGGGTTGGGTATTATACGGCAGCGCAAATCACCAAGCGAAGACGCGGTTTGAATAGCCGTAAATGAAGGCGCCGGGTACAACTGCGAGGTAGGGATGGTAGCGCGGCCATTGCCTTCAAAGCCCCATTCGAGTTTGATTTCGGCCTCGCCGCCAATTTCAAAAAGCTCCACGCGCAGCGGATAGCGTTCGCCTGCTTCCAGGTATATCGGGCCGCCTGTGCGGGTGTCTCCATTGCTGGGCATCCAACTGTCAATCAGCAAACTATCATTTACGTGAAGGCGCACTCCGTCATCGCCGGTGAGATAGAAAAAATAATTGCCCGTCTGCCAGGGCTCGAGATCGCCCAGCCAGCGCACAGCAAAATTATCAGCCCCGATACTGGGTTCAAAGGGACTGCCACCGCCCCAATAAAAATCCAGTTGGGGATCAATGCGCCATGCTGTAACTGGTTGTGTGAAATTCCCATTGTCATTATTGAAATACAATCCCAACAGCCCTGTCCCCATACCTACTTGCAGCGTTTGATAATTGGCAGTCAGGGTCAGGTTTTGGGTTGGGGTCTCAACCTGGCGCCCATTGAGCTGCTCTCCGTCTGACCAGCCATCAAATAAGTAAGCCTGACCGTTAGCAGCAGCAAACCCAGGCGCCGCAATATTGCGCAAAATACCTACAACGCTCGTATCTATAGCTGGGGTCGAAATGGGTTGGCCATCCAGAAAGAGCGGCAACCCCTCTGGTTGGGTCTGAAATGTCAAAACTGATTTCTGTGGGAACACATCTCTCCAAACCTGGCGATTTAGTCCGGCGCCATCGCTGACGTATAAATAAACGCGGTACCAGACGTCGTGGGCAGTTTCGCCTACTTGCGGAATCAAAATACTTCCTTCAGTAAGTCCTGTCGTGTAAGGAAGAAAAGGGTGAGTGTGAATATTGTGATGAAAATCAATGCGCCAAGCCAAATTTTGTGCTGGCAATGGGCCAGTTTCAGGGTCAACTCCTGATCCTTTGAAAAATAGGGTCTGTCCGGCGGCGTAGGTTGCTCCGAAAAGAGGTAGTTCAATGTTTGCCACAGGGGGTTGATTGCTCGTTACCCGCAGTAGTGCAGCATTAGACAGAATCGTCCCGCCTCCGTTGGTGATCAGGCATGAAAAAACTGCTCCACTATCAGATAAGGCTACATTTTGCAGGATGAGACTATCTGCAGTAGCATCTGTTATATCGGATCCATTGCGCCGCCATTGGTAAGAAAAAGGCGCATTACCTGCTGCTGTTACATAAAACCGGGCTGTTTCACCGACTGAAAGCAAGACATCATCAGGTTGAGTAGCAACTAAGGGTGCACCACTGGGGTTGTATAGAATACGCCACAATACCCCTTCGTTACTGCTTGTATTGTCTACTTCAGAACCGCCTCCCAAGCCGCCCCTCGTAATGCAGTACAGACTACCATCGGGGTGTGTCAGCAAGCACAGCGGCCTGTCAAGGCCCGTTGCAAATTCCGTGACAGCGCCACCGGTAGCCGGATTGATGTGCCAGATTTTGCCCTGACAATATTCGCCAAAAAACAACTGTCCGTTATAATTGGCCGGAAACTGTGCCGTAGCAGGATTATAAAATGCAGCGCCCGCCACGCAGCAGCCGACGTTGTGATTGTATGCATGGAGCGGATCCTCGTAGTTTGCAGGCGGGTTGCCGCCACCTTGCCAAAAGCCTTCTACTAAGGGCCAACCGTAGTTTTTACCTGCTTCGATGAGGTTAATTTCTTCAAATTGGTCACTTCCCACGTCACCTACCGCCATGCGTCCGATGCCTGGCTGGATCGTAAAGGTAAATGGATTACGCAGCCCGGTAGCCCAGATAGCCCGGTACTTGCCTGTGGTTTGCTGATAAAACGGGTTGTCAGCCGGGATTACGCCATCGGGTTGGATTCGGAGTACTTTTCCCAGTAAAGACTGGAGTGATTGGGCCACATCAAAGCCGGCGCCATCGCCTACAGCGACATAAAGCATTCCGTCTAATCCGAAAAACATGGCGCCTCCATTGTGGATGGTGCCCGGCATTTGATCTATCTCCAACAGGGTTTCGATGTTACCTGGTAAGGCTTGGTCATTGACCGCTTGAACCCGTACGAGCCGATTGTGATTGGCCCCCGGCACGGTATAGTACAGGTATATAAAAGGTGTAGCAGGGTAGTCCGGGTGAACCGCGATGCCGCTTAAACCGCGTTCGTTGTAGTTATCTACTGCCAGTTCGATGAATGGCTGCGGTAGCATCTGTCCGTTTCGAATAATGATTACACGGCCATTTTTTTCAGCTAAAAAAATATCGCCATTGGGGGCCAGCGTCATGGCTGTTGGATCAAGATTTGATACAACACTAATGCCTGCAAAACCAGTGGGAAACTGGGCTATTGCAGCGTCAAGGGAAAGCATCGTCAAGATTAAAAACAAGGTGTAGCGCATAGCCTAAATTTTATTAACGCGTTGTCTGTAATGTGCAAAGTTAGTGGTATCAAACCTCAATCCGGTATAGGTTACAAAAACTTAACATTGCAAAAAATGCCAGCTAATTTGATCATTCATTGTCTTCTGGAAAAACCACTACGGAAATCAAAATACCCCACGGTGCCTGGAGGCCGATTTTTATTTTAGTTGGGAAAAGTAGCCAAAACCCTTACCTTTGCGCCCTCAAAACCTTTATATCCTTTGGCTGTTGTAATTTACTACATCGCGCTTCCTTTCATCTACCTGCTCTCCCTGTTACCATTCAGGGTGCTGTACGTGCTGTCAAATGTTGTTTTTGTGCTGCTGTACCACCTGTTGGGATACCGCAAAAAAGTGGTGCTGACCAATTTGCGAAATGCATTTCCCGAAAAAAGCGAAGCTGAAATCCAAACTTTGTGCATTGCATTCTACCGTTATTTATGCGACCTGTTTCTGGAAGTATTTAAAACCCTGACGGTATCGCCTGAAACAATGTTGAAACATTGCTGTTTCACAGAACAGGCGCAGGTTGTATTCGATGAGCTGGCAAAAAAAAACCAGAGCGTCGTGCTTGTATTGGGGCATTTGGGGAACTGGGAATGGGCCGGCAATACGTTCAGTCTGCTTTGCAAACAACAGCTTTATGTAATTTATCATCCCATTGCAAACCCATATTTTGACGGGCTGATGTACCGCATGAGAACCCGGTTTGGCACAAAATTGATTGCCATGAAAGAAACGTACAGAACGATGCTGGCACAAAAACAGGAGCTCTCGACAACAGCTTTCATTGCAGATCAAACCCCGTCAACGATTCAGGCAGCCTACTGGACGACCTTTTTAAACCAGGACACGCCGGTTTTTCCGGGAACGGAAGTCATCGCCCGAAAACTGAATTACCCGGTTGTTTACACCCGGGTAAAGCGCGTCAAGCGGGGGTATTACGAAATAGACGCCGAAATTTTGGTTGCAAATGCTGCGGAAACGCAGGAAGGAAAAATATCCGAAAAACATACCCGGCGGTTAGAGCGAGACATCCTCGAACAACCAGAAACCTGGCTATGGACGCACCGGCGTTGGAAACACAAACGGCCGGTATAAGATTAAAAAACACGATTTCAAACACAGAAATGCTGCAAGGAAAAGAACTCATTCTGGCCACGAGGCCCTACGCGCAGGAGCAGCGACTTAAAAGTTGGTTTCATGCGCTATCTACACTGACGCTTTTAGTCGGGCTCACCGTGGTGATCCTCATGGTTCCGATTTGGCCGGTCAGGATTGTATCGAGCATATTCCTTGGTTTGGTCATCGTTCGGATGTTCATCATTTACCACGACTACCTGCACCAGTCAATCTTACAACACTCGGCTTTTGCCGATGCCATTATGACCCTTTTCGGGTTGTACATTCTGGCGCCCAAAAGCATCTGGAAGCGTTCGCACAACTACCACCACGACCACAACAGCAAGTTGTTCAGCGCGAGCATCGGGTCGTATCCGATTGCCAGCAAAAGCAAGTTCCTGAACATGACGCCCTCCGAACGCCGGGCTTATTTAGCCATTCGGCATCCGCTGACGATCACGTTTGGTTACATCACAATGTTTATCCTGGGCATGTGTGTAAGCTCTTTCGCGAGCAGTCCGCGCCGGCACTGGGATTCGCTGCTTGCCTTGGTTTTGCACGCGATTTTCATTGTACTCGTGATCGTATTTTTTGGATGGCAGGTCTGGCTCTTAGCGATTTTTCTTCCATTTCTGATCGCTGAAGGCATTGGTTCTTACTTGTTTTATGCACAGCATAATTTCCCAGGCGTCGTTTTTCAGGAAAATGCAGATTGGACGTACGAAAAAGCGGCACTGGAATCTTCGAGTTATATGGTCACGAACCCGTTTATGAGCTGGGTGACCGGCAATATCGGCTACCACCACATCCACCACCTGAA
>JBJXFD010000258.1:0-26055 GCA_046153985.1 Saprospiraceae bacterium | reverse complement strand
CGCCCGGGCCGGTGTAAGAGCCCGGAGCACCTACCGGGAAGGACAAACTGAACGTATAGCTGGAATCTTGAGCGAATGTACCAATATAGCGGAGCCCGCCCGGTTCGCCATAGTGGTATGGGAACGGGTAAATGACTTCATCGCCGTCTATGTTCAGGCGGAGGAATTCTGTGATTTGTGTTGCACAGGCTGCAAAAACGCCAACATTGATGGTTGCGGCAGCGGGAAAGTTTTGAGCTGCGCTTTGGAGTTGCGCATCAAGGTCGTAAGCAGTAATGCTAATGTCCCCCGAACCGCAATAAGCCAGGAATGCATCCACACTGCCGTCGGCGCCTGTTGCTACAAAGCGGCAATTGTTACTTTGGCAAATCCTGAAAATGCCATTGGCCACCGGCTCGTTGTCACAGTTAACCATGGACCCGGTTACCGTAGTGTAGTTAAATGTACTGCCGGAAATAGCCGTAAGGTTGCCCAGGTTGGTATCGCTGCTGAAGGGGCCGATGCCTTCGGAAAGCAATACCTGACCACAAGGATCAATGGCTTCCAGCAACAACTCCTGGCCAGCCGGAACGCCTCCGTTGAAATACCCATTGTCGTCAACCGTTCCATAGCCGGTAACGACTGTGCCGAGGACGGTTACGCGCAACCAGACACTGTTCAATGGATCGCCACCCGGCGTCAAAATGGTTCCGTCAATATTTACCAAAGGATAAGGTACGTCCCAGTTCCAGAAAGAGAAGTGGCTCACTTCGCCGACATAAGCGTTGCCTTGTCTGACAGCAAAACCTTCTTCGCGCCACAAGCCGGTGGTTTCATCGAAATGCCAGAGCGGAATTTCGTTGGGCGCGCTGCCCTGGAGCTGGCTTGGGATTGGGATGCTCAGTTCTGCTTTAGCACCAGAAGCCAGGTTGAGGCGCGAACCATCTGTTCCGGTGAGCTCAACCGCCATCATTCCATAAGTAGCCAACGCCACTTCTTCCTGGCGGTTGTTGATGGCGTGGAGGTTGCCGGGCATGATGTCGGTCAGGTTTTCTGCGGTTGGATTCAGCCAGCGGGCTGCAACCTGCACCTGGCCGGTATAAAGCGTGCCGTCTGTTTTTGCGATGCCATTGGCGGGCAATTTGACCGTGGCGCCTCCTTGTACGTTGACCGTTCCGCCTTCGATGCCGTTCACTTGCCCGGTGTTGTTTTTGGTCATCAGCGTGAGCGTGGTGTAGTTCACTGCGTTCAGCTTCGGATAGAACCGGCGCGAAGCGTGGAAATAGCCCGCCTGGTCAACTTTGATGAACGTGCCGTTGGCGTTCAGTACGATGTTGCGGAAAATGAAGTAGCCGCCCGGGCCGGTTTGCAGTTGCTGGTCGCCTACACGAACCGTTGCCCCTTCAACCGGGTCGCCATTTTCATTGATGACGAGACCAGCGATATTGCCATTGATTTTGATCACCGGAGGCGTATAAACGTCTTCTATGATGATGGTCTCGTCTATGTCTTTATGGCAGGAGGCGAGCGCTAAGCTCAGAAAAAGAAAATAGAAAAACTTTTTCATTATGCAGGATTTAATGTTTTAGAATAAGCAAAGTCAACGGGCCCGCTGACGGTTTCATGCACTAAATCGGTGAGGTGGGGATTTCGCTGCACGGGGTAGGATTTTTTTTTGAGATGATTGATATTTCAGACAAAGCCGGACTTTTTAGGACATCCACTTGGCAAAGCCTGAGATTTCTCCTAACTTTGGCTATATGAATCAAGACTTGGTGGAACGAATTATGCGACAGCCGGATGCCCCGCTGTTGATCCGGCAACTCAACGAGCGCCTCGGGGAGGAGCATGCCCGTCGTCTGTCTTTTTATGAATGGATTGACGAGCACACCAAAGCCGAATTCATCAATGGGGAAATCGTGGTGCATTCGCCTGTCAGGAGGGTGCATTGGAAAATCACGGATTTACTGTCTTCATTGCTGAGTATTTATGTTCGCATTAACAAATTGGGGGTAATTGGCACAGAAAAAGTCATGATTGCCCTTACCCGCAATGACTACGAACCCGACATCGTCTTTTTTAACACTGAAAAAGCGGCTGTTTTTGAAGCTAATCAGGTGCTTTTTCCTGCGCCGGACTTTGTCGTAGAAGTGTTGTCAAAAAAAACACAAAAGACCGACCGCACCACCAAAAAAGAAGATTACGCCGCGCATGGCATTCCCGAATACTGGATCATTGACCCGGACAAAGAAAGAATCGAGCAGTATTTGCTGCTTAATCCCACAGACAAAACCTATTTTGAACCTTATATTTATCTTCGTGATGATGACATCACCAGTAAGGTGATTTCAGGATTTACGATTCCTGTACAAGCGGTTTTTGACGAGCAGGTGAATATGGCGGCCTTGCAACTATTAATGAAGAGTTGAATCTGTGTTATAGCTGCGTAAGAAAGAACAATCTCGGCTAAAACCTGTTTTCGTGGTTATGTGATGTATATCTAGTTTCATTCATTAATTTACCATTTTATGCAAAAACTTATTTTAAACATTGAAGATAGTCGTTATCAATTGCTGCTCCAGTTTCTGAAAACATTAGACTATGTACAAATTGTGCACTCTTCTGACTCCCCCCATGTTACGAATAAGAATGGTATCTCGGATGATGCTCAACCTATACCTACTGCTTCTCCCATTTACTGGTTAGAGCAATTAGCGCACTCTGGCAGCTTCGAAAGTATAGATAATCCGGTGGAATGGCAACGCGCTGTTCGTGCAGATAGAGAGTTACCCCGTTAAAATTGTTTGCCATAAAATTAAGGCAAAAAAGAGCTATAACCTTGGCAGATGCTATTATCGTCGCTACAGCACTCGTTCACAACCTGACACTTTTGACGGAAAACACGAAGGATTATGCACGTATTGAGGGTCTGCGGTTGCTAACCATAAAAGACTTGATTGAGCAATAATCCGTAATACAAATGCGGGTTTGTATAAATGGGCAAATGCATAGTTAGCAAGGTTTCAATCAGCTCCAGTATAAAGCAGGTAAATGGAATAATTTTGAATAATTCCTTAGTTTTGTCATAAAGTGCCTCCTTCGCACTCTATTACAAAACACTCTAACTGCTGTCCTCATGCGTTTTGCAATCTTCCTGCTGACCTTATCCTGCGTCTTTCACCTTCAGGCTCAAAACCGCCCGCCCATTGATTCCAGTCTGCGGATGGACTTTGAACTATACGACCCGCCTTCAAGGCTGGTGGTGCCCGAAAACCCCATGCCCAGGGCCAGTTTCCCGTTCATTGACATACACAGCCACCACTGGCGGATGGCCGAGCAAGACCTGGATTTACTCATCCGACAAATGGATTCGCTGAACATGGCCATCGTGGTCAACCTCAGCGGGCGCGGCGGACAGGCCCTGAAAGGCATGATGGACAACCTCAAAAAATACGGCTACGAAAACCGAATTTTATGCTTCACCAACATCGAAATCCGAAGCATTGACGAAGCAGACTGGCTGGAAAACACCATTAAACAATTAGAATACGACCACAGCATCGGCGCCAAGGGCCTGAAAATTTACAAAAGTCAGGGTATGGAACACAAAGACAAAAGCGGCGCCCGCATTCGCATCAACGACCCGCGCTTGGATCCCGTGTGGAAAAAATGCGGAGAACTGGGCATGCCCGTGCTGATCCACGCTGCCGACCCAAAAGCGTTTTGGGAACCCATGGACGAAACGAACGAACGCTGGTTGGAGCTGAAGTTACACCCCGGTCGCAAGCGCTCCGAAGATAATCCGGCGCCCTGGGAAACCATCATCGCCGAATCGCACGACCTATTCCGCAAACACCCGCGTACCAATTTCATCAACGCCCACTTAGGTTGGTTTCCCAACGACTTAGAAAAGCTGGGAAAACTGCTGGACGAAATGCCCAACATGTACGTGGAAATCGGCGCCGTCATCTCCGAATTGGGCCGCCAGCCGCGCATGGCCAATCGCTTTTTTAAAAAATACCAGGATCGGGTGCTGTTTGGTAAGGATTCGTACCAGCCCAATGAATACCCCACTTACTTCCGCGTGCTGGAAAGCGACGACGAATATTTCCCTTACTACAAGCGCTACCATGCATTCTGGCGCATGTACGGACTGGATTTGCCGGACGACATCCTGAAAAAATTGTACTACAAAAATGCAATGAAGCTGATCCCGGGATTGGATAAAAAGCTGTTTCCGAAATAATTATGCTTCAGACGGCTCGTCTACCGGCGCCTCCACCAGATACATTTCCAAATCGGTCTGGTGCTCATTAAACCGGCCATTGGGCACGCAAACAAAATGGTCTTTTACCAAGTGGTAAGTCGTTTCCGAAAGGTTGACCTTACCTACGGTGCCGTAGGTTTCCATGCGGGATGCGATGTTGACGGTTTCGCCCCAGATATCGTAAGCGAATTTTTTGATGCCCACAATACCCGCTACGAGCGGCCCGGAGTGGATGCCGATGCGGGCTTCAAAATAAGGGTGGTTGTTTTTTTGCTTTTCGAGGGCGAGGTTTTTCATAAACGCCTGAATCTCCAAACCCGCTTTGATGACGCGCACCGCTTCGTCGGTTTTGTTGCTCAGGATGCCCCCCACACATAGGTAGGCGTCGCCGATGGTTTTGATTTTTTCGAGGCCGTGCCGCTCGATGATTTCGTCGTAAGCTGAAAAACAAAGGTCAATTTCTGTGACCAATTCTTCCGGTTCCATCAACTCCGAAATGCGGGAGAAGTTCTTGAAATCTGAAAACATCACCGTTGCGAGTTCGTGCCGCCGGGCTTTGACGGAGCCGTTTCGTTTCAGCTCCTCCGCAATGCCGGCGGGCAGGATATTGAGCAACAGCTCCTCCGATTTTTTCTTTTCGCTTTCCAATTCCTGCGTGCGCAACCCTACCTGGCGCTCTAATTCCTCTTCGCTTTTTTGGATGGTCATGATGCGGTACTGCAAACCGCCCCAGATGCCGCCAAGCAGCAACATGCCGCACAAGGTCTGAAACCAGGACGATTGGTAATACGCTTCTTTCACAATCACCCGGATGCGCAACTCCTGGCGGTTCCACTCGTCTTTGCTGTAGCGCGCGCGCACCCGAAAAATGTATTCGCCCGCAGGCAGGTTTTGGTAGCGCGCCACGTTGGCGGTTGAAGGCAGCGACCATTCCTTGTCGTAGCCCGCTAAATAATAACTAAAGGTGTTTTGCGCCGGGTGTTTGTAATCCGCCAATGCAAAGCTGAAAGAGAAGGATTTATCGCGGTGCGTCAACACAAAATCTTCCATCTCCGACAAGCCATCGTTGTAGTTGTAGAGGCTGTCGCCATCGTAGCGCATAAAATTCGTAAGCAAAATGGGCGTTTCGCGCGCCTCGCTTTTGCGCTCGATGAAATGCCGGCCGGGATAAAACGCATTCACCCCGTTCAGGCCGCCAAAATACATGCGACCGTCGCGCGAGCGGTAGAAAGAAATGCGGTTGAACTCGTTGGAAGACAGCCCGTCCTGCTGAAAAAAATTGGCGCAGCCTTCTTTTGTCAAACTGAAGCGACACAACCCATTGTCGGTGCTCACCCAGATGCAGGAATCGCCTTCCGACAGCAAACCGTTGATGAAATCGTTGGGCAGGCCGTTGAGGGAGTTGAAAACGCGCAATTGATTATCTGATAATTGCAGGCGGTGTACGCCTTTTGCCGTCGCCAGCCAAAGGATGCCATCTGCAGCTTCGTAAATCGAATTGATTTGGTTGTTGCTCAGTTTCACCGGGCTGCCCGCTCCGGCGTGGTAGTGCGCCAGACGGCCATTGCGTTTGTCTATTTTGTAAAGGCCATCGCCAAGGGTGCCCACCCAGAGAACGTGCGCTTCGCGGCCCTGGTGCAGGAAACTGATGTTGCCGTCGTCTTCCGTCCACTTGCCGCGCTTGTCTTTGAATTCGCTCAGCTTGCGCGTACGCGGGTCGTAGCGGTACAGCCAGTGCTGGTAGCCAAACCACAATACGCCTTCGTTGTCGGCGATGACCGCGCCCAGGTCAATGTTCGGTTTTTTAAAAATCGTATCCACTTCCAGCGTGGCGAGGTCAATGCGCAGGCCGTTGCCCGTCCAGAGCGCCTTGTCGTGGTAAGTGATGCCGAACGGATAGTTGAAAAAATCGCTGGTTGGAAAAAGCAGGCGGATGTTGTTGGTCTGGGGGTCAAGGACGTGGATTGAGTTGTAGTAAGAAATGTAAATGCGCCCCTGCTCGTCTTCGGTGATGCCGCGCGTGCTGCAAAACACGTTGTTGCAGTATTCGCTGCCGCCGCTAAGGTAGTGCGTAAACAGGTTATCGGCAGGGATGATTTTCACTGCGCCGAAGTCCGAAGACACCCAAAGCACGCCGGAGCGGTCACGGTAGATTTGCTTGTAAAGGCAGGTGTTTTTGATGAGCTGCCGCACTGGTTCGTCGTAATCCGTCAGTTTTCCGGTATTGTTGTCGTATTGCAGCAGCATGCCCAATCCACCGATCCAGACCTGGCCGTTGTTTTCAACCAAAAGGGAAGCGGCCATGCCCGTTGCCCGGCGGCTAATTTGTGCATTCAGCGGGTGCGGTTCAAAGCGGGGCGTTCCGCCGGCGGGCATTTTGAACAGGCGGCCATTGGCCAACAGAATCCACAACGCATCGCTTTCGGCCTGCATCTGCACGATGCGGCTATTTTGGCGAACGCCGCCACTGAGCGGGAGTTGCAACTTTTGCAGGATATTGCCCTGGCGGTCCAATTGCCACAATTCGTTTTCGAAAGCGCCCACGTATACGAATTCGCCGAAAGCCGCAATGGGTCGGCGCGCGTAAGTCCCGGGCGCCTGAAACAAGCGCCGGCACTGTTTCTTAGCAGGATCAGCTACCTGGATATAGGTCGCTGCCGTGCGCTCGTCGTAAGCGGCCATCCAAAGCTGTCCAACGGGGTCGCGCATCAGGTTGTAGGGCGAAAGCACTTCCCGGCGCGTTGCATTATTTTGATGAATGCGGAGGGTATCGAAGCGGTTGCTTGCAGGCTGAAAGGTAGTCAGGTAGCCGGGATTGGACATAAAGATCGTCCCCTGTCCGTCCATCACCATATCGGTAATGGCGTCAAAAGGCATATCCTGTTGCCGGCTGAGGAATTCGTAGCCATCGAAACGGTTGAGGCCGTTTTTCAGGTTGGCAATCCAGATATAGCCCTCCCGATCCTGCAGGATTTTGGAGACAATGCGGTGGCTTAGCCCTTCGTCGAAGGCATAAACTTTGACATCAGCCAAACCATATTGCGCCTGGAGCGGCCACACAAAGCCGCATACCAACAGGCAAGCGCTGAAAAAGTGTTTCATTCTGGTGCTCGTCGTGTAGGATGAGCGAATGTACGGATTTTTTGAGATGATGGAAGGGTTGGGGGTGAAAAGAGGGGGAGAACGGGATAAGGATTGAAAATGGTTTTAGTTATGTTTTGTATCCATTTGGTCAGGTTTGGCCTGACTGGAGTGATATGGAAGGTGATGCTTTCCCGTGCATGGTCCCAGGATATTTGATAAATCCACCCATTGAATTACGGAATTCCACTCATCTGTGTGATATTAAATTTAAATACGTAACTTTGTTTACACGCAATGTGGCTTGGCTTCGGCTTCGCTCAGCGAGTAAACAGCCTCCGATGGTTACCGCCAACATTGTTGGTCGTTGAGCGGGTACACGTTGGCTTCGACTCGGCTTCGACTTACTTCGACTTCGCTCAGTACAAGTCGCTCAGCCATCGGCTCAGCCACCGGCAAGCTTGTGGTCCAGTTAATGCGCTCAGCCACCGGCAAGCTTGTGGTCCAGTTAACGCGCTCAGCGAGTAAACAGCCTCCGATGGTTACCGCCAACATCGTCGGTCGTTGAGCGGAGTCGAAACGACAATACAAAAAGCTTCGACTTGGCTTCGACTTCGCTCAGCCACCGACTCAGCCACCGACTCAGCCACTGTTCAGCGACCTATTTTGAAAACAAACGATTTATCCATCCAAAACCCTCAAATCATGAAAGGCTACATGTACATCCTGCGCTGCGCAAATGATCAATATTACACTGGCAGCACTATAAACCTGGAAAAAAGATTAGCCGAACATCAAAATGGCCAAGGAGCCAACTTCACCAGAAAACACCTGCCTGTGGAGTTAGTCTATTTTGAGGAGTATGATCGAATTGATACCGCCTTTTACCGTGAAAAACAAGTACAAGGCTGGAGCAGGAAAAAAAAGGAAGCTTTAATTAACGGAGAATTGGATAAATTGCATGAACTTTCTGAATGTATCAATGAAACGCATCATAAGAATGTGCCCTTCAACTCTGCTCAGGGCGAAGCACGAGACTCTGCACTCCAGATTGATTAGTACTTTCAGGCTTATTGCAGGCAAAATCACTCATTAAAATAAAAAATGCAGTAACATCATGAAACACCTCCTCTCCCTCTCCCTCTCCCTCTCTCTCTTTCTCTCCCTCACCCTCTCCGCTTTCGCCCAAAAATCCCTGCCGGAAGACGTTGCCAAAAGCATTCAGGAACGGATCGCCAACGGCCACTCCCCCAGCATTGTAGTTGGCATCATTGACAAAGACGGGCCGCAGTATTACCTGTTCGGAAACAAAACCGAAGGCGGCGACCCGGTTGACGAACATTCCATTTATGAAATCGGCTCTATCTCCAAGACCTTCACGGGGATCCTGCTCGCAGACATGGCGGTGCGCAAACAACTCAAAGTGGATGACCCCGCCCAAAAGTACCTGCCCGCTTCCGTCACCATGCCGACACAACCCGGGAAACAGATCACGCTGGGGCATCTATCCGACCATACCTCTGCCCTGCCGCGACTGCCGGGCAATATGGCGCCTGCCGATAATGCCAACCCTTATGCTGATTATACCGTAGAGCAGCTCTATACTTTTCTAAAATCGTACACCCTGACCCGAGACATAGGTTCAGTCTATGAATATTCCAACTTAGCACAGGGCTTGCTCGGCCATATCCTGGAACTCAAAGCCGGCAAATCCTACGAAACGCTGGTGGTGGAGCAAATTGCCAAGCCATTGGGCATGACCGCCACCAAAATCACCTTCGACGACCGCATGAAAAAAAATCTGGCCGTCGGACACAGTGATGGCGTTCCTGTGGCCAACTGGGATCTCCCCACACTGGCGGGCGCCGGGGCCATACGCAGTTCCCTGCACGACATGCTGCGCTTCGTCGCAGCCAATGCCGGCATTCAAAAAAGCAAACTGTCCAAAGCCATGAAATTGTCGCACCAACCCCGCCACGACAAAGCGGGCGGCGGCACGCGCGTTGGATTGGGCTGGCACATCTCCAAAGGCGCGGAGGGCGACGTGGTCTGGCACAACGGCGGCACGGGCGGCTACCGCACGTTTGCGGGGTTTGTCAAAGCAACCGGGAAAGGCGTTGTGGTGCTGACCAATTCCAACAAAGGCGCAGACGACATCGGTTTTCGGCTGCTGAATTCGGCGGCTACACTGATCGAGGTCAAAAAATCAGCCGCCACGGCCATCCGGCAAGTCGCCGATGCCAAAGGCGCCGAAGCGGCCTGGAAAGCTTACCAGGAGATGAAAAAAGGCCAGCAAACTGCTTATGAATTCAACGAAGGCGAGTTCAATACGTTGGGTTACAACTACCTGCAATCGGGCAAAACCCAAATCGCGCTCATTGTATTCAAAATTAATGTGGCCGAATATCCCAATTCCTCCAACGTGTACGACAGCTACGGCGAAGCCCTGATGAAAGACGGCCTGAATGGGCCGGCCATCGAAAATTACAAAAAATCGCTGGAGCTCAACCCTGCCAATACCAACGCAGTAGCCATGCTGGCCAAAATGGGCGTGGAAACATCGGTTGAAAAGGTGGAAGTGGACGAAGCCATCCTGCAATCCTACGTCGGCAATTACGAACTGGCGCCCGGCTTTTTCATCGTCGTCACCCGCGAAGGCAGCCAGTTGTTTGGCCAGGCGACCGGCCAGGGCAGGTTTGAGTTGTTTGCCAAATCCCCCACGGAGTTTTATATCACGATCGTGGAGGCGCGGATTGTGTTTAATTCAAAAGAGGGAAAGGTGGAGGGGTTGACACTTTATCAGGGTGGGCAGGTGATTGTGGGGAAAAAGGTGGGGTGATGTGGAAACCACTACAACCGATTACGCCACGCACCTGCTTGAAAATGGAACAGACCTGCGGTACATTCAGGAAATACTGGGCCATAAAAGCAGTAAGAAGACTGAAATCTATACGCACTTAAGCACGAACAGCATTCAAAAAATCGCCTCGCTTTTTGATTCTTTATGAAAAAGGTTGATCTTTGTAGAATCGGTGCTAACCGCTACTTAGCATCGGTTAGCATATTGAAATTGGATAGCTATGCGCTATGTAGTAGCGGTTATAAACAAGTAATGCGGTCATTGTAAGGACGACCGTGCATAACCAAAACGACAAATAAACGACAGACAAAAACTCATAATTAATTATTTAAAAAAAACAGACACTATGAAGCAAACAACAATATTAGGACATAGTACTCTGCAAGTCAATCGAATTGGACTTGGCTGTATGGGTATGTCAGAGTTTTATGGTTCTTTTAACGAAGAAGAATCAATTAATACATTGTATAAAGCCATTGACTTAGGAGTAAATTTTTTCGACACAGCCGACATGTATGGTTGGGGAGCGAATGAACGATTATTAGGAAAAGCATTCAAAGGACGATGGAGTGAGGTAATATTAGCAACTAAGTTTGCTGTAATGCGAGGACCCAATGGTGAATTTCTAGGACTTAACGGTAAACCAGAATACGTAAAACAAGCCTGCGAACAAAGTCTTCAAAATTTGGGAGTTGATACAATTGATTTGTATTACATGCATCGACAAGACCCGAAAGTGGAAATTGAAGAAATTGTTGGTACAATGAGTGATTTAGTAACGCAGGGAAAGATAAAACACTTAGGCATTTGTGAAGCGAATGCAGAAATGATTCGAAGGGCACATGCAGTTCACCCACTTACAGCCGTGCAAAATGAATATTCTTTGTGGAGCCGTGAACCTGAACAAGAGATTTTGGATGTGTGTCAAGAACTTGGAATCACATTTGTCGCATATAGTCCTCTTGGTCGGGGGTTCTTAACAGGAGCAATCAAAAGTCGAGCAGATTTAGAAGCAAGTGATTGGCGTCTTACACTTCCTCGCTTTACAGACGAAGCGATAAAGGAAAATCTAAAATTCGTAGAGGTTGTAGAGCAAATTGCACAAGACAAAAAAGTTTCCAAAGCACAAGTAACTCTTGCTTGGGTTCTTAGTCAAAACGATGAAATCGTAGCTATTCCGGGTACTAGAAAAGTTCACCGTCTCGAAGAAAATTTAGGTGCATTTAAAGTGGAATTAACAAATACTGATTTGGCTACAATTCAAAATTCTATGCCATCACAAACAATTGGAAATCGTTATTAAAAAATCAGAACAATCAGTTAATAAGTAACCAACTGAGAGTTGTAACAGATATAAATTCAATTAAAAAATAACAATTATGAAGTTATCAAACAACAAAATTTTAATTACCGGTGGTGCAAGTGGCATAGGCTTAGGACTTACTGAAAGATTTATTCAAGAAAATAATACCGTGATAATCTGTGGCAGACGAGAAACTGCATTAAGAGAAGTAAAGGACAAATTTCCCTCTGTAATTATTAAAGTGTCCGACTTATCAGTGGAAGCAGACCGTATCGAACTTTATAATTGGGTTTCAGAAAATCATTCTGACTTGAATGTACTTGTAAATAATGCAGGCATTCAGAATTGGATGAATATTTCAGATAATGAGTTTTATCAAAAGGCAGCTGAAGAGGTTAACACAAATGTGTTAGCTCCCATTCACTTGACAACTCAATTTATTAATTTAAAGAAGTTGGACACTATTATCAATGTGACATCAGGTTTGGCATTTGTTCAACTTTCAAAAGTTCCTGTTTATTGTGCCACAAAAAGTTTTTTTCATTCCTTTACTCTTTCATTAAGACATATGTTGAAGTCAAAGAATATTGAAGTAATTGAAATGATACCGCCAGCATTAAACACAGACCTTGGTGGTAAAGGTTTACACGATGGACAACCACCTGTTTCAGATTTTGTAAACGCAGTTTTTCAACAAATGAAAGAAGGCAAAACAGAATTAACCTTTGGTTTTAGTGAAATAATGGCAAAAGCAAGTCCTGAAGTAATAATTGCAACTTTCAATAAAATGAATCTATAATAAAATCTGCTGACAATAAACAGCTAGGAAACACGCATGAAAATTGACAAGAGAAAATGAACCCGGCCACTATAAAGAAATATTTGTTCAACTGTTTTCTGTTGACACTTCCTATTCTGGTCTGGAATATAGTCTTGACCAACAAATTGCCAAAAGACTTTCAGCCTGAGACTTTTTGGAAAGACATTCCAACTTTCTTGACTTATGGAGAAAATATTTCACGGATACTAGTTTTCATGCTTACATTACTTATGCCTCTATGTATTTCGACATTGATACAAAAGAGAGGGTTAGTTTTATATTTAGTCGGGATTTTATTATACTTTGCCTCTTGGCTTGCCTTGATTTATTTTCCTGAGAGTAAATGGAGTAATAATGTTTTGGGCTTTATGGCACCTGCATACACTCCAATATTGTGGTTAATCGGAATAGGGCTAATTGGAAATTCATTTTATTTCAATTTGCATTATAAGCGTTGGTTCTTTATTTCAATAGCATCCATATTTTTAATATTTCATAATTTTCACGCTATGACAGTATATTTCAAGACTCATTAATCAGTCACTTACATTGAACAATGAACAGAGGAAAAAACAACGAACCGCTAACACGGGTTTGGCAAAAGTGGCGGTTCTGTGCTCCGCAGACACATTTGTGGTCAATCAAACATTGGTTCTCCGCATCAACATTTGTGGTGAAAATCGCTACCTTCGCCAAGCGCCAAAACGTTACCTGCAAGCATAAGGAACGTCGCAATAATAACTTCCCGATTTGGGCGGCGGCTTTTTTCACCGGACTTCGTTGCTTCGTCGGTCGCGTAGCTTAGGCTACGCTCTCTCCTCGTGCCTTGTCCGCTGAAAAAATCCTCGCGCCGAAAAGAGGAACTTATTATTGCGATGTTCCTAAAAAGACCTCACATAATTAAACATTAAAGGTATGTTAAAAGTTAAAAAATATTTTGAAGCTATTGGTTTTGCAGGTGATGACTTGCAGAAAATATTAAATGCTTTTAAGTTACAGGAATTCAAAAAAAATGATTTTGTTGTAGAAGAGGGTAAAACAAGCAGATATATCGGCTTTATAGAAACTGGTATGTTTCAATACTATGTTATTCAAGACGGAGAAGAAAGAACCAGCTATGTATCTATCGAAAACACTTTCTTTGCTTCGGTGTTAAGTTTTATTAGCGAAACACCTTCATTAGAGAATGTAAAAGCACTGGTTGATGGCAGCATAAGTATGATTAGTAAAACAAATCTAAAAATGCTGTTGAATGAAATTCCTGCTTTTAAGGACTTTTATATTGGTTTACTGGAAGCCACTCTTTGTGGAATTGATGCCAGCCGCTATGACTTGATTGTATTAACAGCAGAACAGCGGTACGAAAAAATGCTTATTAAAGAACCACATCTTTTACAGCATATACCTCTACAATATTTAGCATCTATGCTTGGCGTTACTCCACGCCACCTGAGCAGGATAAGAAGTAAAATACGCTAATTTTCTCTTTTAGACATTTGTCCAGTAGATTGATTTTACATTGAATGACCTTTGCATCGTAAACAAAAATAAATTACGATATGCAAAAAAATCTTCTTTTGGCTTCAATGCTTGCCTTTACAAGTGTAGCCTTCGCTCAGGACAAGTTTCCTAAAAACACGCTAAGCGTCAATGCGTTTAGAAACCCTTCTATCGGCTTGGAATACCAACGCAAACAAGTTTCTATACACGCAGGGTACTATCCTACTAATTTTGAAAGTGGTGTTACTACTGAATTTTTGAAAGCGGGATTAACCTATTGGTTTCTTCCTGTTGGCAAAAAAGACATCCCTTCATCATTCTATGGTGGACTGTCTTACCTGCGTGGTATGACAAGAGATTACAAGGATAAAAATGCGTTAGGTATTGAAGCAGGTTTTCGTTGGTATGTTTGGAAGGGGTTGAACTTAAGAATTGGCGTAATTGCACTTGCAGCCGATGGAAAAGACTTGAAAATAAACCCAACACCAAGCATTAGTTACTCATTCAAATTTTAAATAAAATTGTATGAAAACAATATTAGGAACAGGGCAGCTGGGACTTGCTATTATGCAATTGCTGCTTGATAAAAACCCGAACGAAAAAATTTTATTGGTAAACAGAGCCGGAAAAATGAGCATACCAATTCCGCAAAACGTACAGGTAACAGCCGCAGATGTAACATCCAAAACAGATATGGCAGCCATTGTCGGTAGGTCTGATTTAATTTTTAGTTGCACAGATATGCCTTATGATAAATGGGCGAATTTTTATCCGGCAACGGCCAATGCCCTGGCTTATGCAGTAAGCGAAACCAATGCAAAGCTTGTTTTTGCAGATAACCTGTACTCCTACGGCAATGTTGCAGGTAATGAAATGAATGAACAAATGCCGCATACAGCAAAAACTAAAAAGGGCAGAATACGAGCAGGTGTTATAAATACCCTGCTCTACTCTGGCGAACCATTTAACAACAGGGTGGCTTTTGTAAAAGCCGCAGATTTTATAGGTCCACACATTCACAAAGGCATTTTCGGAACTGACTTTCTACATAGTGTTTACCATGGAAAAACAGTAAGGCTGTTTGGAAATATAGACTTACCACACACGTTCACTTATATAAATGACTTTGCAGCAGCGATGATAAATGTTGGTGCAGCCAATGATACATTTGGACAGATATGGCATGTACCCAATGCACCTGCATTAAGCGTGGATAAATGGGTACACTTGTTTGAAGTGATTACCAACAAAAGAATCAAAAAATCTGTTACCCCGAAAATTGTCATTAGAATCGTTGGCTTTTTCAATTCTTTCATCAATGAACTATATGAAATGGCATATCAGTTTGAATATCCATACCTGGTGAACCATGACAAATATGTAAGCCGCTTCGGCAACCATAGTACTTACCCTTCAGACATCGTAAAAGAAACGGTTGAATGGTACTCGTCAATCCAAAAAAATAAATAAAAAAACAATCAGTTGGTGCATTTATGGACAAATGTCCATGAACAGGAATTTGACTTGATATACCTTTGTAGTGTCAAATAAACAACATAGAGCAAAATGAAAAGTAGCAACAAAACAATCGGGATCTTACTACTTACAGGTGCAATTGCATTGCTGATTCCCTACACGATGTTAACCATCGTTTTTGAATATCCTGATATTTTAAGACAGGACACTGGAATCATCCTTACCAAGTTTTACCAGGGCGGAAATTCTCTGATATGGACATGGTTTGCTTTCGCCATAACCGGTATTCCTTTACTACCTGCTTATATCCTGATTGGACAAAAATTTGAAAACAAATCACCATTGGTGCCCATGGCCACAACCATTGGTGTAATTGGTTTAATTGTTCAGATGATTGGCTTATTAAGATGGACATTTGTTGTACCGGTACTTGCTGATACGTTTGTACATGCTACAGGCGAAGCAACGAAAGCTGCTGCCATCGTTTCCTTTAAAACCATTCACCAGTTTGGTGGTGTGATACTGGGCGAACATTTAGGACAACTTTTTACCATTGCATGGACAGTGATGATGACAATTTCATTTGCCAAATTAAAGCTGATACCAAAATGGGTAAACGGACTGGGTATTATCAGTGCTGTTATTTACCTGCTGGCACAGGCTGAATTATTTGCTACGGTCATCAAAGGTTTTCCTGTGTGGGATATGGCTGGCTTTATTGGAAGTACACTCTGGCTGGTTTGGTTGATTGTAATTGGAGTTTTGTTTCTTAAAAAGAAAGAAAATTTAATTGGATAATAATATTTATAAAAAATTAAACTATAAAACTATGCGTATCTTCTTATCAAATTTTAAATGGGTTATGCTTGCGTCGGGTCTTTTAACTTGTACCATGCTACAAGCGTTGATATCGCCTCAAGCTTCGCTTCTATCAAATTTTGGCCAAACAATAGATGTACCTCTGGCCGAAATCATCGTTCGGAACTGGGGAGCATTGATTGGCCTTGTTGGCATTATGCTAATCTACGGAGCGTTTACGGAATCGGTGAGACGATTCGTTCTTGTAATAGCCGGAACCAGCAAAATTATCTTCATTCTACTTGTACTTTCTTCAAATGAAAGTTACATGGGATTTGGTGCAGGAACAGCGGTGGTTGTGGATGCTATCATGGTCGTTTTATATATCGCTTATCTTCTTCTCACAATTAAGCGTAATATTAAAGTGAAGATGGTTTGACTTGCTTTCGTGGATCTTATGTTTATCAAAAAAGAAATCAAAATTTATAACCAAAAAAATAATTTAGTTATGGCACAAAACAATATTTTATTTATGTCTGCTACAGAAATAGCAGCTAAAATCAGGAACAAGGAAGTTACTTCCTATGAAGTAGTAACCGCTTATTATGAGCAAATAGACAAGTATAATCACACCTATAATGCGGTGGTGACACTTAATAAAACGGAAGCTTTGAAAAGAGCTAAAGAAGCTGATATTGCAATATCAAAAGGCGAAATCTGGGGAAAACTTCACGGTGTTCCGATTACAATAAAAGACAATTACAAAACAAAAGGACTACGTACAACTTCAGGTTATAAACCATTGACAAATAATGTACCTGATACTGATGCGGAAATTGTGAAATTGTTGATTTCAGAAGGTGCAATTATTATCGGAAAAACGAACTTGTCGGTTCTGGCAATGGATATGCAATCCGACAATCCAATTTTTGGAAAAACGAATAATCCATGGGATACCACTAAAACCAGTGGAGGAAGCAGCGGAGGTTGTGCAACAGCTTTAGCAACTGGTATGACTCCCTTAAGTTTTGGCAACGATGTTGCGGGCTCAATTAGACTACCAGCAGCATATTGCGGAATTTACGGATTCAAACCATCGTTTGGATCGGTTTCTCTTCATGGAATACAGACTGATCCTAAAGAAAAAGTGAACGGCTTAAAAACCTTAGCAGTTGCAGGACCACTAGCAAGAAATATTGACGATCTTGAATTGGCAATGAGTATCATTGCAAAAACGACAAGTGAGGACAGAAGACTTACCCCATTAGTTAAAAACACAGATACTATTGATATTAAGAATTTAAAAATTGCATGGACTGATGAATTTGGTGGTGTGCCTGTTGATAATGAAATTAAACTAAAAATACAGGAATATATTTCAAAATTAGAAAAAACTGGTGCTACAGTTGTAAAAGTAACTCCTGAAATAGATTTTAATTTGGCATGGAAAACTTGGGGGAGTTTTATTGGTATGCAAGGCGGCTATAACACCTCTAATTTTGTAAAATGTATGGGTTTACCTTTCATAAAAGGTGTACTGAAAGATGTTCCCATGCACCAAAATGTAGTTAAACCAACTTCCGTTGAAAAATATATGATAGCTATGAATATTCAAGATTCCATGATTAACACTATGGAAAATTTCATGAATGAGTATGATGCTTTTATTTGCCCAGTAAGTGCTGTAACAGCCTTTAATCACCATGCGCCAAGCAAATCATACGGAAGTTTTAGTCTCTATAATACACCTTTAAAAGTAAATAATGATGACATACATTATTATATGGCAACACAAGCTTATACTACTCCATTTACATTAACAGAAAGCCCGGTTTTGTCTATGCCAATCTCTCTTAGTAAAGATTCGTTGCCTATCGGTATTCAAGTAATTGGCAAACGTTATTCCGATTTCAGACTTCTGAAAATTGGAATGGTATTAGACGACTATTCTGAAAAGTTTAAATATCCATTGGAATAATTGTAATTTTGTAATTGACGAACAATGCCAGCAGGTAATCAAGTAGAGTGAGGCGGCGGATGTCTCCACCGCCTCAGCCCTCTCACAGTTCTGCTGAGCCTGTCGAATTACCACCCCCGTTTTCAAAGGGGCAGGCAGTACGTACGGGCCTCGTATACAGCCTGCCCCGTTGAAAGCGGGGGTGGTTCATGAAGTATGAATCGGAGCAGGTTTTGCTGCTTGCTACATGCCAGCATTCGAGACGGGGGTGGTTTCAGCACGCGTCTATCTCCCTGCCTGGGTCAGCATGACAGGGACTTGCACCCTGCTATATTTCCATTCCATTCTCTAAACTTCCGCCCGGTTCGCTATGAGAATATAGCGATTTAGCTTAGGTTTGGGTCTTGGAACGGGGTAAGAGGTCCATTCTGGACACACACAAGGTATTGCCAAAATGGGGGCTGACGGAAGTATATCAACTGATATGATTCTACCAGCCTTTGTGCGATATTTGTACTTACGGTTTTCAAATTCCCCCACTTCGGCAAGCCCGAAAACGTTATGTGCTATGTTAAAACGACCAATCAAATTGACAAAATAATATGACGACAAATACATTTGACTTTATAGGAGGAGAAAATGGCGAATGGAAAGTAATCAGTATGAATTCCGTTTGCGGACTTCCCTTAGAAATGGTAAAATACATTGACATCTTACCAAATTTGACCAACAATCTAAATAAAGGCATTTGGACACTAACAGGCTTTACAAGCAATGTTCGTTATGCAGAAAAAGACGAACGAGAAAAACTTATTGCTGTTCAATCTGACTTAGGACGACCATTGGCAAACTATGCAGCACTAATTCCTATTCGTAAGACAGAATCTTGGTGGTCAATGGCTCAAGACGAAAGAAGAAAGATATTTGAAGTCAAATCACATCATACGGAAACAGGATTAAAATATTTACCTGCTATTGCTCGTAAACTTTATCATTGTAGAGACATTGGACAACCATTTGACTTTTTGACTTGGTTTGAATACGCACATGATGATAAAGACAAATTTGAAGAACTTGTAAAATCTCTTAGAGAAACTGAAGAATGGAAATATGTGGATAGAGAAATAGACATACGACTGGTGAAAGCATGAAAACAATAAACACAGCACATAACAGGCGTTTGGCAAAAAAGCGTGTTCATTGCTTAAATGAAGCTTTGTGCTTCGTATCAAGCTCCCTGCTAGCAGACAGTTTAGTACTCCAAAATCCGCTTCTTCGCCAAGCGCCAAACCGTTAGCGGCAACCCAAAACGACACGGATAGAAACAAAATGAAACAAACAAAATAATATGACAGGACACACTTTCTTTTATTTAGGGCTTTCACTTTTGACAATGCACGAAATGGATGCAATCCGTTGCCGAGAGTGGCGAATTTTCCCTGGACTTTCATTACTTAGTGACAAGTTAGGGCACATAATATTTGTATTCGCACACATTCCTTTATTCTACCTCATATTTTGGCAACTGACACATAGCCAAGACACCGAAGCATTTATGAAGGGATTTAGTATTTTTATGGTTGTGCATTTAGGACTTCACATTTTGTTACTTAAACACAAAAACAATGAATTTAAGGACTGGATTTCTTGGACAATTATAATTGGTGCAGGCTTATGTGGACTGCTTGACTTAATTACATAGAATGACAACAGCATTTAAAAAATCGCCCCAAAAAACAAAACAAAATTACTCCTATGAAAGAACTAATTCTAAACGACGGCCATAAAATCCCCATCATAGGTTTTGGGACCTATAAGTCAAAAAAGCAAGAAGGAATTGAATCTGTTGTAGCTGCTTTAGCCAATGGCTATCGTTTGATTGATACTGCCGCTAAATATAAAAATGAAAAGGCGGTAGGCGAAGGGATAAAGCTAAGTGGTGTTTCCAGAGAAGAAATTGTCATGACCACTAAATTGTGGCGGGAAAATTTAGGCTACGAACAGGCAAAAACAGCCTTTGGCGCCTCGCTCAACAAACTGGGTTTGGATTATATTGACCTATACCTGATACACTGGCCAGCCAATGCCAGGAACTATACGAACTGGCAGAAAACCAATGCCGATACCTGGCGTGCCATGGAAGAATTACAAGCTCAGGGAAAAATTAAATCCATTGGGGTAAGCAACTTTTGGCAGGAACATTTGGAAGCGCTTTTTCAGACCGCAAATGTAATGCCTGCGATTAATCAAATTGAGTTCCATCCGGGTTACTGGCAACGGGAATTAACCGAATTTTGCAAAAAGCAAGGGATTGTAGTGGAGTCCTGGTCGCCATTGGCAAGAGGTCAAGTATTTGGGAACGATCTTTTAGAAAGCATAGCCAATAAGCATAACAAATCTGTTGCTCAAATTTGTCTGCGTTGGGTCATTCAGCACAAGGTGGTTGTAATTCCGAAATCAACCACGCCCAAAAGAATTGAAGAAAACATCGACGTATTCGATTTTGAGTTGTCAGAAAAAGAAATGGGCCAAATCAATGAGCTTCCTGAAATAGGTTTCAGCGGGGAGTTGCCGGATATTTGGCCGGATAAGGTTTGAAACTGTAGAAAAACCCAGCTATGGCCAAAAAAAAAACAAGAAAGCCCAACTGGAAGCACCCAACATATTCAAAAAACCACCTTATACTCAACGGGACAGCATGTTACAATAAGACCATGGCGGCCCGCAAGCATCCAACAGCATTCAAAAAATCACCTCACCTTTTGATTCTTCATGAAAAAAATGATCTTTGCAGAATGGTGCTAACCGATATTGAGTAACGGTTATATGTAAGTTAGCGGTCAGGCTAACATACAATCAAAATAAAATTAGCAAATCAAAATACATGCAAAAACTAAAATTGACAAAGCTAAGGAACGTGTCGGAAATAAGTTACCTGGATTCGGCGAGGTGCTTCGACAGGCTCAGCATGTCATATTTTTTCATCAGGCAAGGCGCGAGAAGGGAGCTTAGCCTAAACTAAGTGACCGCCGAAAGCAATTGCGGGCAGCATGGTAAAAAAAGAGACCGCCCAAACAGGGAAGTTATTTACGACACGTTCTTAAATGACCGGTATAGCAATGACAGAAAGAAAAACGCCCTATGACAGCAATTTTATAAAGACCGACAATCATAATAAAATGAAACATTTTTTTACAGCAATTTATATCCTTCTCACAAGCGGGTTTATTTCTGCTCAAAAAATAGCAAAGACAAATGCTATTGAAGACCTCGTTTTTCTAAACGATGCAGTAACGAATGGACACCCTGTAAATTATGATTCAACAAAGAGTAAAGTAACCCTCAGCGAAGTGGTACAAAAACTTAAAAACATAGACAAGGATAGTTTTGAACTTACCGAATTTCGCTTGTTACTCAATGAAGCTATTTATAAAATTGGTTGTGTACATACAAGAATTTCTAACGAAACAATAAAGACATCAACAACCCAAAAGAAGTATTTTCCTTTAATATTAACACTTAGAAATGGCAAATTAGCAGATACACTAAATAATGAAATATTTTCAATTAACGGGATTTCATCACAAATATTAATCAGTGACATTGAACATTTTTACGCGAGTGATGGCATTACAAATGCCTTATCAACGCAAGTATTTTACAAAAACAATTCTTTGTTAATATCTAAGTATTTCAATTTTCCAAATGAATATGTAGTAAATAGCGGCAATCAAACATTTGCATTAAAAGCAAGTAAAGAACTTCCAAAATCAGAAGTGCCTTTTGCAAATAACGAAAATAGTATAATTTTCAAAAACGCTAACAATCAATTCTATACAACTGACAATATTCCCATATTGAAAATTGGAAGTTTTTATAAAAACGACAAATCGCTTTTTCAAAAATCGTTTGATTATCTAAAGAAAACAAATTCGGCTTGTTTAATAATAGATTTAAGAGGAAACCTTGGCGGAAACAGAAAAAGCACAATTTTTCTTACCAAGCATTTAGTTCACAACTCTTTTAGTTACTCCATTTTGCAACCTAAATTAAATACAAAAAAATATTTAGACAGGAAGGGTAAGTTTTTTATTTTTCTTTCTAAATTAAAATACAATGTAGGTAATATTTTCAAAGGAAGTCGCACAGAATTGGGTAGAGAATTTGCGTACAATTTCAAGCCTTTATCAAATAATTTCAACGGCCAAATATTTGTCCTTACTGATGGATATACAGCTTCTGCTTCAACAATGGTAACATCCTGGTTAAAACAGCATACCAAGGCAAAATTTATCGGACAGCAATCAGGTGGTGGATATAATGGCAATAATGGAGGAAGTTTTCCAACTATTACTTTGCCAAATTCAAAATATCAAATTACGTTTCCTGCTTATCGATTAATTTTGGACAGAAACTCTACTCAAAATGAAGGTATTATTCCCGATATAATAATAGAACCCATAATTGGTAAAGACAATGTTTTAACTCAAACTATTCAACTAATAAATTCCAAAAATTGACAATATTCAATACTTTTATTCAATACTGTCATAGCTAAGGGAGGCGGTTCCCCAACGCAGGGTAGAAGCAAAAGGCCTCCTGGAAAAGTTGACAGTTATTAATTCAACGACCCTAAGGGAGGCGGTTCCCCAACGCAGGGTAGAAGCAAAAGGCCTCCTGGAAAAGTGAACAGTTATTATTTCAGCGACCCTTAGTGTGAAAACAGCCGAAGTCCGCAAGATTGGAAAGGAATTTTATACCCAGATCAAAGGGCACTCAAAGCAGGATGTTTTTGGTATTTGGGAAGCGCTATGGAAATCAAAATATCTTGAAGAAACTGTATGAAATCAAAATTTGCAATCATCTTTTTTTTGACCACAGTTATGTTTTGCCATAATGTTACAGGTCAAGTTGTTCATAAAACCACAACAAAAGCTTCAATTGATAGTTTCATTGAGGCAAAAATGAATGAAACCGGAATAGTTGGGATTGGAGCATCTATCATCATTGACAAAAAGGTAGTTTGGACAAGGGGATATGGCTATGCTGACAAGGAGAATAAAATTCCTTTCTCATCGTCAACCCTAATGAATATTGCTTCAATAAGCAAGACTTTTACAGGTGTCTGCATAATGAAAGCTGTTGAAGAAGGAAAGGTTTCACTTGACGAAGACATCAATAACTACTTGCCTTTCAAAGTGATTAATCAAAATTTCCCTCATGAGAAAATAACATTAAGGCATTTGGCAACACATACTTCCGGGCTAACCGACAGGCATCCATTTTATGGAGACAGCACTTATTTTTATGCAGGTACTAAACCAGAACCTTTGGGTGAGTTCTTAAAAAACTATTTTGTACAAGGTGGTAAGCACTACTCAATGGATAACTTTTTAAATGCAAAACCTGGCACAAATAGAGCTTATTCAAATATTGGAGCTGGTTTGGCAGGATATATAATTGAACTGAGAACGGGGCAAAAATTAAATGATTATGCAAAAAAGCATATTTTTAAGCCCTTGAAAATGTCAAATACAGGTTGGAGTTTGGCAGAAATCAACATTAAAAATCATTCTAAACTATATAGGAAACAAGGAGGTACTATTGAGCAAATCCAATTGTATGAAGGGACAACATACCCTGACGGTGGTGTCAGGACTTCGGTGACAGAATTGTCTAAGTTTTTCATTAGTTTGCTAAATGATGGAAAATACAAAAAAACAAGAATTCTCAACAAGGAAACTATTGACGAAATGCTTCGTTTTCAACACACCGAAACGAATAAACCTGAAAATGTGAACTTAAAAAAACTCAATCAAGGCATTTTTTGGGCTACTAAGTTAGGGGCTACCCGAATTGGGCACAACGGTTCTGACCCAGGTGTAAGAACTTTTATGCTTTCTGATTTGACTAAAGAAATCGGGATCATCATATTTTTTAATACTTCATTAAATGAAGAAAATGAAGGCAAGTTTTTTGATGTTTATGAAGAACTCTACAAATATGCTGAAGGGCTAAAAAGTAAAACAACCAGCAGCCCTAAGCAATAAGGTATTCCTGTGATTTGGAGCATTTGCACTGGAAGTGTTTTTTATTTGATTAACGCACATTTTAAAAAAAA
The DNA here is from genome assembly GCA_046153985.1 of Saprospiraceae bacterium. GTDB lineage: Bacteria > Bacteroidota > Bacteroidia > Chitinophagales > Saprospiraceae > JABWAJ01. Next base: position 1,893 of record JBJXFD010000258.1, on the reverse strand, counting down.
TCAATAAAAAATGGCAAAAAACAAAACAACCGAAACCGCAATAAGTGTCCATGAATTCATTCAAGCATTTGTGGACAATGAGCAAAAGAAAGCGGATAGTTTCCGGCTCATTGAGTTGATGCAGGAATGGTCAGGGTTTGAACCCAAAATGTGGGGCCCGTCCATCATCGGATTCGGCAGTTATCATTACAAGTATGCCAGCGGGCACGAAGGAGATATGCCGGTTATTGGGTTTTCGCCACGGAAAGCGGAATTTTCACTTTATGTATTTATGCCAACAGAGGACAATAAAGATTTATTGGATGACCTCGGGAAATTTAAAATGGGGAAATCGTGTATTTACGTAAAGAAACTGTCAGACATCAACATTGCAACCTTAGAGCAACTTTGTAAAACAACGATTGCCTATATCAAGGAACATCACGAATGTCCTTGCAGAGAAAAGTTAGCATAATGCATATGATGAATAAATGGACCTTAAATCCAAAAAGGCTTTTCCTGCTCGATGGCCTGGGCGCTTGCTTGACCGCCTTTTTATTAGGGGTCGTCCTGACTGCATTCAACGAGTACTTTGGAATGCCTCAAAAAACATTGAATATCCTGGCTTTAATCGCGTTAGGTTTTGCTGTTTATTCTATTTGTTGCTTTTTTTTCGTTGGCAGCAACTGGCGGCCTTTTCTTAAAATTATTGCTGCCGCTAACCTGCTTTATTGCTGCCTGACAACTGTACTTGTCATATATTTTTATCCTCAACTAACCGTTTTTGGGGTTATTTATTTTCTGCTTGAAATCGTTGTGGTCTGCGGGTTGGTGTTTGTTGAGTTGCGCTGGGCTTCAGATAAAATCTCATTACGCGAAAATATCCAGTAATAGGGTTGAAAACAAAACATTTCCAGCTATGAAAATAAGTATTCTGATATTTCTGGGCATTTTATTTTTTAGTTGTGGTGGATCTGAAAAGAAGCAGAACCAAACAACTAACGCCAGTGAAACACCTGTCTGGGAGCCAGCAGTTGCACAAACCACTATCCCCGATGGTGTTGATGCAAACTTTGAAACCTTTTTGAGCTATTTTAATAAAGATTCTGTTTTCCAAATAAGCCGTATAGACTTTCCTTTTAAAATTAAGGAAAATGATTCAGATTATAAACCAGTGGAACGGATTATTCAGAAATCTGAGTGGCGGAAAATTGACTTCTCGTATGATGAGTCCAGCGCAAATACAGAATTTGATCGATACGAACAAAAAAACGTTGTTGACGGAGATAAGGCCGTCATTGAAGTTCGGGGAATAGAAAATGGCATCATGGTAGATGTTTATTTCGAAAAGAAAAATGGAAAGTGGAAGCTGCTTACCTGGGTGGATTCTTCAACGTAATTAAGAGCTTGTTCACGAAATCTCGAACAAGCGCTAACATAATCCGACAGAAAAATGAAAAAACCATTATTGCTTTTAATTTCATCCCTGGTAATTTATCAAAGCCTGTTTTCACAGTGTAATTCAGGTTCTTACACCGTTTCCGGGAATTCAATGATTACAGGGAGTTGCACCATAACAGGCGACCTTACTATCCTCGACGGCGCAACACTAAATGTTGATCTGAACAGTTCTGCGGCAGATACCTTTGTCGTACAGGGAAATATTTTGCTTCGGGGAAATGCTGTTTTATGGGTGCATGCTGCCCCCAATTCAACAGGAGAGCAATTTATTGTATCCAATACTTACAATGGTCAGCGAACCATAACCACCCGGGACAGCAGTCGCCTACAATTAGAAAACGTAGAATTTAGAACCCAGGAAGGCAACCTCGCCAATGCAGCCAGTATATACATGAATTATGACGCTGAAGATAATTCAATTTTTTTTATTAATCACAGTTGGTTAGACACCGA
>JBJXFD010000248.1:0-6701 GCA_046153985.1 Saprospiraceae bacterium | reverse complement strand
AATGATAGGCAATAAAGTAAAATTGTCCATGTCTTGGAGCCTTATTTGTTCAGAGATTGGCCACAGCAGAAACCCGCAATGACGGATGTTGGAATCCAATGACAATATCGGATTTTGAAATACCTCTTTCAGTCAGCTCGGCAGCTATGTTAGCCTCCGTATTGTTTTGTTGAATCCACACTTTCCCATCAAGGATGTCCATATGAAAGACAACATCGTAAACGAACTTGCTATCCTCCCAACCAAGCGAGATGAGTTGGAAATGATTCCGTACGGTGTCTGCTACCACTTCGTCCTTTAACGAAGTTGGGTAAGATGGAGGAATGGCGGCATACTCTTGAAGCAAATCGAAGATAATTTGCTGATATTGATTTATTTTATCCATTTTGTAATGATTTGATTTTCAAAATCATAAACTAAAACCGGAATGCGTTTTATTTGTAAAATCGCTTGCGCAAAGTCAGAAGACAGAAACTCATCGTAAACATTTGTCGGTACTGCCAATATAACAATTCGATCTGGATCCAGTTCTGAAAGTGCGGCCTTATATGTATCATATTGCCCTAATGCTTCATAGAAATCAACCAATAAAGCCGGACTGCCAAAGCTTTTGATCTCTACTGCGATTCTTTCAGTGCCTTTTTCAGCCGCAATCATTTTTTCTCCTCCAAGGTCAGGCCATAATGTTCGACCACGCCATCTAAATCTCATGGGGTCGTGAGTAATGATCCAGCCATCTTTTTCAAGGGCTTTGCGAACTTCGCTGTGGTATCTGTCTTTTTTTGGCATAAAAAAGCAAGTATTCAGTTACAAGTATATTCAAATGCCACTTAATTCACAAACATTTTTGCAAGCTTGTTTTTAGCCAGTTTTTATAGCTTGCAAAACTTCACTCCAGTTGGCATAGAGACTAATTCTGCTCCCACCCCATCGTCCGCTCCACCGCTTTCTGCCATCCACTATACAACCGATCCCGATCCGTATCTGGCATATTTGGCTGAAAAGCCCGATCCAATTGCCATTTAGCGCTAATGTCTTCCATCGTCCAAAATCCGGTAGCTAAGCCAGCCAGGTAAGCAGCTCCAAGCGCAGTCGTTTCCACTATAACCGGTCGCTGGACTTCTACTCCAAGAATATCAGACTGGAACTGCATCAGCAAGTTGTTCGCACAGGCGCCTCCATCTACCCGAACGGTTTTCAGGGCCACGCCGGCGTCTTTCTCCATCGCCACCAAGACATCTTTGGTCTGGTAAGCCAGCGATTCCAACGTGGCGCGCACGAGATGTGCTTTACTGGTACCCCGGGTGAGCCCAAAAATTGCACCGCGGGCATACATATCCCAATACGGCGCGCCTAACCCTGCAAAGGCAGGTACGACATATACCCCGCCGGTATCGGGTACTTTCAGGGCAAAAAATTCAGAATCGGGCGATTCGTCAATGAGTTTTAACCCATCCCGCAACCACTGGATGGCGGCTCCCGCAATGAAGACGCTACCTTCCAGCGCATAGGTCGCTTTGCCGTTAAGGCCCCAGGCCACTGTAGTCAGCAACCCGGCGGTGGAAGCGACGGCCTCCGTTCCTGTGTTCATGAGCATAAAGCAGCCCGTGCCATAAGTGTTTTTCACCATGCCCGGGGTATGGCAAGCTTGTCCGAACAAGGCAGCCTGTTGGTCCCCAGCCATTCCTGCAACGGGGATTGAACCTCCCAGTAAGGCAGCTTCTGTATGCCCATAAACTTCACTGGAAGAAAGCGCTGCCGGCAGCATCTGGCGTGGAATGTCCAACAGCGTTAGCAGTTCGTCATCCCAATCCAACGTGTGGATGTTAAAAAGCAAGGTGCGGGAGGCATTTGAGTAATCCGTTACGTGTACTTTCCCGCCGGTAAGTTTCCAGGTCAGCCAACTGTCAATGGTGCCGAACAGCAGGTCGCCTTTTTCTGCTTTTGTGCGAGCGCCAGGTACGTTATCGAGCATCCAGCGAACCTTGGTCCCTGAAAAATAGGCGTCAATCACCAACCCGGTTTTGTTGCGCACCAGCGCCTCATGTCCGGCACTTTTCAACTGCTCGCAAAGGGGGGCCGTACGCCGGTCTTGCCATACGATTGCGTGATGGATCGGTTCGCCGCTGTGGCGGTCCCACACCACGGTGGTTTCGCGCTGGTTGGTGATGCCGATGGCTGCGATTTCTGAAGCGCTGATTCTGGCTTGTTGCAGGGCTTTTTGAGCCACGCCCAACTGGGTGGCCCAAATTTCCATTGCATTGTGTTCTACCCACCCCGGCTGAGGAAAAATCTGGGTAAATTCCTGTTGAGCAACCGTAACGATATTGCTTTCGTGGTCGAACACAATGGCCCGCGAGCTGGTGGTGCCCTGGTCGAGGGCGAGGATGTATTTTTTCATTGTCAATGATTTATTTTATAGGCGTTAGGGAACGAATTTGCAGTTGGCTGCCCACCTTCGCTTTTTTCAAAATTTCCGTATAAGTACGCAGGCTGTTTTCAGCGTCCTGCCGGTTGGGGTGCAACAAGCCTGAAAAAACCACATAGCGGTTGTCGTTGCCAAAACACCCCAGCCACAGGGCATTTGCTTTAATCCCGGCCGCTTTAAGGTCGTAAATGCGCCGCACAGCCAAATCCACCGTCCGTACAACCGTATCCTGCACAATGTACTTTGCACTTTGAAAAAAAAGCCTGGAGCAATCGTAATACGTCAGGTCTTCGTCGGAATTGACCGACAGGATGAAGTCGTCGCTGCCGTTTTTTCGGGCGCCCGGCCCCATCACAATATAGGGGTTTACGTGGGTATTGAAAGGGCGTACAGAAGCGCTATCCACATCGAACCCAAAAGATTCGCGCTTGTTCGTTTTAGCTTTTGCTTCCAGTTCGGCGTGATAGTCGTCCTGTTCGATGACCCGGATCGGCCTTTTTCCCCACTCGGCGACAAATAAAGCCATCATGGAAACCAGACAAATAGAGATGATGATCATTTGGTGCGGATAGCGGCGGCGATGATAGCTAAACGTAGAGCGATAGGGCGTCAACCAGCGCTTGGCTTCGTTCAGACGCGGGGTCGTAAGCTGTTTGGCCCAGGCGCCATAACGGCTCTCGCCTATTTTCCGGGTCAACTCATTCATTGAAATGAATTGAACCAGACGGCGCCGGCCAAGAAAAATTTGCTGGCGTGCCGGAGTGATGAGCATGCGGGGTTTCAGCGCTTCGTTTACAATCAGCAACCCAAAACCAAAATAGATGCATTGCCGCTGCAACTCCCGAAAAAACCGGTCGGTATACGATGGAAAAACATCTTCGCCAATCGCGACCCACTGTTCGTCGGCATTGTATTCTTTGAATTGTTCGATGGCATGAATGAACCGATAGCGACGCATCCGGGACAGCAAAAACCAGAAAAGCAGGAAAAACAAAGAGACTACCGTAACAAATATCACCAGCGAAATGAAAAGGCCCAGCCGCAACGCCGCATAGAATCCCATGTTGTGGCTAATAAACATCCCGACGGCCATAAAAGACAAGGCAATAGCCGCGCAATCCCAACCTAATTTTTCGTACTTCAGCTGAAAGCGCACCTCTTTTTTAGTTGTATAAGATGTTGCTTCAAGTGTGGCAATAAACGGAATTCCATCCTCCTTTGGGAAAGTGAGGTAACCATCCGCAACAATGCCGCCTTCCCCGCGCATGTCAGCACTGATTTTGGTTTCTCCTGACCGCGGCCTGAATTTGTAGTACTCCTTCAGGTAGCGGAGGCTGGCCATTTTGATGTTGTGCTCGGTCAGGTTATTCACGAATTATTGAGACGTTAGAGGTTAGACTTCAGTTATTAGCCATCAGCGTTTCCCAAAGGCGAATCGTTTCCACCGCAGGCCGCACGTCGTGTACCCGGAGGATGCGTGCGCCTTGCTGCAATGCAACCAGGTGCAGGGCTGTAGTGCCGTTCAGCGCCGCTTCCGGGGCGATTTTTAAAGTTTTCCAGATCATTGACTTTCGCGAAATGCCGGCCAGCAAAGGACAGCCTGTTATTTGAAAAACATGCAGGTTGTTCAGCAGCCGAAAGTTGTGTGCGGCAGTTTTTCCAAAACCAAAACCCGGATCCAGCAGGATGTCCTTCACGCCGAGCGACCGCAAACGGCCAATGCCTTCAATGAAAAAATCAAGCACTTCGGCCACCACGTCTTCATAAACGGCTTGCCCCTGCATATTACCCGGCACGCCTTTCATGTGCATCAGCACGTACGGAACATCCAATTCGGCAACCATTTGAAACATTTCCCCATCTAACCTGCCCCCAGAAATATCATTAACGATGGCAGCGCCTGCTTCCACACAAACTTTTGCTGTTTTGCTGTGGATGGTATCAATGGACAAAACAGCTTCCGGAAAGCGCTGTACAATGGCTTCCACCACCGGCAAAACTCTTTGCAACTCCATTTCGGATGACAAAATTTCTGCCCCCGGCCTCGACGACATACCCCCAATATCTATGATAGCCGCGCCTTCTTCCAGCATGGCTGCCGCCTTAAACAGTGCCGCATCTACTCCTGCATAACGCCCGCCATCGTAGAACGAATCCGGGGTGACGTTCAAAATGCCCATCACCAAAGGCTGCTCTAAACTCAGCAAACGCCCCTTGCAGTTGAGGGTAGTATGTGTCATTTCGGTGTTGTGCATAGATTTGCAGCTTTCGTGCAGTGGTAAAATTATTACTTTTGCTATACTTTTCACAAAAGCAACATCAACGATGGCAAATAACTATTCACCACCACCGCAAAAAGCGCAAAATGCAGGCCGGATGATTCTCCTGCTTGGGCTACTGATTGTTGCGGGCATTCTGGTTTACCGGAAATATTGGGGGGATTTGAGCAATTATACCAGCATCCCCAAAGAGTTTCAACTGACCTACAAACCGGCTGATTTTGAAGTGTCTGTGGATCCGGAAGACGCCTTAGCCATCATGAACAATCCGCAGCGTTACCGCCGGGAGTTCGATGAGCTGGTCTATACGATCAATATGTCCATTCTCAAGCACGTGACCGATCGGATGGGGCTGGACGACAGCATAAAAGCCCAGCTCAAAGGCGAGTATGAAAAACACCATGCTTATCTCAAGAATCTGTACTACAACGATTTTATTGCGTTACAAGACAGCACATCTGCGATTTACCAGGCCTGGTACGACAACCAATCGGCCAATTCAGTGGAGGTACTGGACCAGGTCGCTGCGAAATACACCTGTTTTTTGGTCACGCACGTCATCACCAGTTTGGTGAAAACCAATGAAGCTGGCAGCATTTATGCCAAAGGCCAAAGCGTGGACACCCCCTGCGGTATTGCCATCGCCGAAGCCCTTCAGCCCATGCTCAAGCGCATGGAAGAACGCGCTGCCGTTGAGGATTTCAGCCGTTCGCGCGGCCTTTTGCAGGAAAAAGTAGAGCGGGCTGTCGCCGAATTGGCCACCATGGAAGTTCGTGATAAAAAAGGCATCAACAAACAGTTGCAAACCAAAATCTGGGGTTTTTCGGTCTCTTCTTCCGATATTGAAATCACGGCCATCAGCATCCTGAAGGTTGGCTTTCGCCTGAACGACTATTTCGACGTCAGCCTGAACGCCAAAACAGGCACGGTCACCGTCACCCTGCCGGAGCCGCAGGTGCTTTCCCACGAGGTGTATCCCAAAATTGACAAACTCGACATCGGCTGGCTGCGCGAAGTAAAAGGCGTGAACCTTAACGAGAGTTTCAATCTTCTACGAGAAGAGTTCCGCCGCGAGGCCATAGAAAGCGACATCATGGAAAAATCCAAAACGCAGGCCGCCGAACTGATGGATACCATGTTTGGCCCCATGATTTCTTCCATGAACAAGCGGTACAAATTGAAGGTACGGTTCCGGGAAAGCAGCCAGCAACCAGTTGAGGAAGAGCGCGCTATTCCCCGGGCAAGAGACGAAGACGAGGAACAGACGTTGGATTCTTGAGGACTGTGGACGGGAGACGGTGGACGGTTGACGGTTGACGGTCAAACAGACCAATAACAGATAACAAATCACCAGTAACGATTGCCGGTAGACGGTAGAACAGACCAATAACCAATAACAAATCACCAGTAACGATTGCCGGTAGACGGTAGAACAGACCAATAACTAATAACAAATAACCGATAACCAATCACAATGCTCGACGCTGCATTTTGGGAAGAGAACTACCGACAGGAGCACACGCCCTGGGACCTCGGCGGGGTATCGCCTGCCTTAAAAGCATACGTGGATCGCATAGCCGATAAAAATCTCCGTATCCTCATACCCGGAGCCGGCAGCGCTTACGAAGCCATTTACCTGCACCGCGCAGGGTTTACGCAGGTTTATGTTTGCGACTGGGCCCCGTCTGCTTTCCAGTACCTGCGCCGTGAAGTGCCCGATTTTCCGGAAGCACACTTAGTCGTAGCCGATTTTTTTAAACTTGAATTGCAGGTAGACCTGATTTTGGAACAAACCTTTTTTTGCGCCATTGCGCCGGAATTACGGGAGGCTTACGCCGAAAAAACTGCCGGTTTACTGGCGGCTGGAGGCAAATTGGCCGGACTGCTGTTCGCCTTTCCATTTGAGCAGGAAGGCCCGCCTTTTGGCGGCACACAGGAGGAATACGAACGCCTGTTTGCGCCCTGGTTTCATATCCTTCATTTAGCGATCAGCG
>JBJXFD010000246.1:0-2958 GCA_046153985.1 Saprospiraceae bacterium | reverse complement strand
AGCCTAAGGGTTGGTCTTCCAGCCGTTTTCGGTAAAAGAAAAAACACGCCCAGGCAGTCATCGCCATCAGGAAGTCTGCGACCTTGTAAAAAAAGGTATCCGCCAAACGGCGCCTGCTGGTCATGTCCATTTTTTTTATGCTTGCATCTCCCGACAGCAGCCGGGATGCGAAGCTGATTTTGTCATACTGAACGCTGCAAATCTGTTCGTCAGGCCACGTACACTTGCTGGCAGCGCAAAGTATATGAATAGTTGCTTAGGAACGTGTCGTAAATAACTTCCCTGTTTGGGCGGTCTCTTTTTTCACCATGCTGCGTTGCTTCGGCGGTCACTTAGCTTAGGCTAAGCTCCCTTCTCGCGCCTTGCCTGATGAAAAAATAGCCGCGCCGAAACAGGTGACTTATTTGCGCCATGTTCCTTAGAAATGTACCAACTTAATATTATCTAACCAAACTTTTGCATTGTTCAAGGTTGGTTTATCGTTTTCAGATGGAATAAATGCTTGAAAAACAATTTGATAGGAGTCAAAATCTCCGTCGAAAATCATTTCTGTAAGGTTGAAATAAATTTTATTCCATTCATCTTTGGGCAAAAACCCGGGGTCGAACAGGGTTGACGTGCCGCCAATGCCCCCGCCATCCAAGTGGCCAATGACGCCAAAAATGACCGGTACTTCCGATTTGTAATTCACTTCTAAGTACACATAGGCTCCTGTTTTTAACAAATCCCGGTATTCATTGATGGTGGCTAATTCTAAAAACTGTTTTGCCGTATCGAGCGTAATCAGGGCAGAGGATTGGCCTTCAAAAACGTCTTCCATAGAAATCTGGAGGCCGGTCGCACCTTCCGGTCGGCGCACATCGCGAAACTGATGCTGTGCCGTCTCAAATGGCTCGATGAACGCAAACTTGGTATTTGCCCGATACTGCGTCGCCGGACGAATCGTATCCGTTTCATTCGCCTTCAGGTCAACCGTAATTTCATAGGATTCATAAAATGGATAGATTTCCGGGGTGGCATTGATGCCGTTGTCTTTCATGCCAGCATCGAGCGTAAGCACATGTTGTCCGGTCTCCAACACCGGAATCAGCGCCGGAAGGCTATATACGCCCAAAAAATTGCCGTCCACGCTTAGCCAGACATCCGTGATTTTATGAGAGTTCGAACCTTCAAGTGCCGCATCGGTGGTCAGTTCAAAACCGGTGACATACAAATATGCTGGCGTTTCTTCGTCTGGATTGATCAGGTCACAGCCACTCCAGAGCGCTATTGCCGCAAAACTGCCTATGGCCCACAATTTCATGTAGTTTTTCATTGTCTTAGATTTTGATTTTCAAAGCTTTACTTTAAAGAACTTATGTCTACGAACTGGAGTTCGGAGGTACATATTTTATAAGACTTATGTCTCTGAACTGGAGTTTGGAGGTACGCATTTTAAAACACTTATGACTCCGAACTGGAGTTCGGAGGTACGCCGTTCGTCATGCGTTAAGCCGTTTTTTCAATCTCCTCAATAATCCGGTACGCCAATTTCAGCGCTTCATAGCCGTCCATGATGCTCACTTTGGGCGTCGTGCCGGCCTCAATGCTGCGGGCAAAGGTTTCCAGTTCCATACGGATGGCGTTCACCTGTTCGATTTCCGGCGCGTGAATGTGTAACAGTTTTTCGCCCACCGGCGTTGACAATTCCAGCAAATTGGCATCCACCGGCAAATTCGCCGCCCCTTTTTCGTACAACCGCACCACCTGCGCCTTCTTTTCAAGAAAATCTAAGCTCACATACGCGTCCTTTTGAAAAAGACGAACCTTCCGCATTTGTTTAAGAGAGATGCGACTGGCAGTAAGGTTGGCTACACAGCCGTTTTTAAATTCAATCCGGGCGTTGGCAATGTCGGGCGTTTCACTCACCACGGCCACGCCGCTGGCACTGACGGATTTCACTTCCGAACGCACCATGCTGAGAATGATGTCAATATCGTGGATCATCAGGTCGAGGATAACCGACACGTCTGTGCCCCGGGGGTTAAACGCAGCCAACCGGTGGGCTTCGATGAACATGGGCTGCAACGTCATATCTTCCAGGGCAAGCAAGGCTGGATTGAAGCGCTCCACATGCCCCACCTGGACCTGGATGCCCCGTTCGTTGCTCAGCCGCACTAAGGCGTCCGCTTCCGCAAGCGTGTGCGTCAGGGGTTTTTCAATAAACAGGTGTTTCCCTTTCTTGATCGCCAGGGCAGCCATTTCGTAATGGTAGATCGTCGGAGTCACAATGTCCACAACATCCACCGCATCCATCAGGGCTTCCGCACTTTCAAAACAAGGAATTCCAAGGCTTTCTGAAACCTGTTTTGCCGCTTGAGGATCCGGATCGTAGAAACCTGCAAGCTGGTAGGTTTCAGCAGCTAATTGAATGCACTTCAGGTGTATTTTGCCAAGGTGCCCGGCACCGAGAACGCCAATTTTCAGCATTGTTTTAAATTTGTTTTTTATCGGAAATACATCAGAATGCCGCCAAACACCGTAATGAGTGCGATGAGTACAGTCGCCATGCGGATAGAATAGCGCAGGTGTTGTACAAAAACTTCAATATCCGCCTGCATGTGCGGGTATTTCGGGTAGATTTCGGCTTCCATCTTTTTCCGGTTGAACAAGTGCGCAGCGCCAAATTCTACCCGGTTTTGCACCAATTTTTTATAGGTTTTCAGGACTTTCACCCTGAAATAGACATTCAAGAACACCATCGCCGCAAACAGCGAAAGGACGATTGTAATGAGCAAAACATACATTTCTTCTCTGATTTATTAGCGGGGCAAAAGTAGCCAATTCCTTTCGCCAACCCGAAAAGCCTTCGCTAAAATTCACCGGACTGACAAACATTTGTATTTTTGACCGTACGGAGTTGTGTAAAGAGGCAAAAGGCAAGGGACAAGGGGCAATTTTGTTTTGTAATGGTTGATG
>JBJXFD010000245.1:0-12009 GCA_046153985.1 Saprospiraceae bacterium | reverse complement strand
TCGGTTCCGTAATCGGTGACCTGAACCGCCGTCGCGGTTTGCCGAAAGGGCAGGAAGCACGCTCAGGCGCCATTGCAGTACAGGCAGAAGTGCCCCTCTCCGAAATGTTCGGGTATGTGACTTCGCTGCGTACGATTACTTCGGGTCGCGCAACCTCGACGATGGAATTCTCTCACTACCACGAAGTACCTGCGGGTATCGGCAAAGAGATCATCGAAAAGGCGAAAGGCGCCGTTAAGGTTTAATTGAAAGTAACCATTTAATAATCCGGTTGAAAGTTCGGATCAAAACGAACCTTCAACCGGCCTGCAAAAGCGCAGGCATTGTTTTTGACAAAAATTATTCTGAAAAGGCATGAATCAGAAAATCAGAATTAAACTACGATCTTACGATCACAATTTGGTAGACAAGTCAACCGAAAAGATCGTGAAGACGGTAAAAAGTAGTGGGGCTGTTGTAACTGGCCCGATTCCGCTGCCCACTGAAAAGCAGATCTTCACCGTGCTCCGTTCTCCGCACGTTAACAAGAAGTCTCGTGAGCAGTTCCAGTTGCGCACCCACAAGCGCCTGATCGAAATCTATTCTCCCACACAGAAGACAGTAGACGCACTGTCCAAGTTGGAGCTGCCAAGCGGAGTGGATATCCAGGTTAAATTGACATAAGCATTATTAAACGCCGGACAGCCCGAAGCCATTAACCATGGCGATCCGGCCTGGGGGTGGTGTAGCTACTACACAACTCTGGCAGGCATCGAGGTTGTCGTATAAAATATACGGCTAAAATGAACGGACTAATCGGTAAAAAAATCGGTATGACCAGCATTTATGATAAAGCTGGTCGTAACGTAGCTTGCACCGTAATAGAAGCAGGCCCTTGTGTGGTAACTCAGGTCAAAACTGACGATACCGACGGGTACACCTCGTTTCAACTTAGTTTTGGCGAAGCCAAAGCTAAGAATACGCCCAATCCGCTGATCGGTCACTTTGCGAAAGCGAATACCGGCCCGAAGCGAAAAGTCGTAGAATTCCGCGATTTCAACATTGTCCAGAAGGCTCTGGGCGACGTACTCACGGTAAGCGATGTATTCAATGAAGGCGATAAAGTACACGCGGTAGGGATCACGAAAGGGAAAGGCTTTCAGGGGGTTGTCAAAAGACACGGTTTTCACGGTGTCGGCGGTCAAACCCACGGTCAGCACAACCGTTTGCGCGCTCCGGGTTCGATTGGCGCATCATCGTTTCCGTCCAAAGTATTCAAAGGCATGCGCATGGCAGGCCGCGATGGCGGCGACCGTGTAAAGGTGAAAAACCTGGAAGTGGTAAAAGTACTTCCGGAGCAAAACCTGATGCTGATAAAAGGAGCGATTCCCGGACACAAGGGCGCATACGTGATCATCGAGAAAAAGTAATCATTCTTCCAATGTCTGCAGCGCCGCAAGTTATTATGCGACCATGCGATAAATGACATAGCAATGAAAGTTGATGTTTTAAATATTCAGGGGCAAAGCACCGGCAGGCAGATCGAACTGCCAGAGGCCATTTTCGGCATCGAACCGAGCGAGCACGCGGTCTATTTGTCTGTGAAGCAGTACCTGGCCGCTCAGCGCCAGGGTACGCACAAATCAAAAGAGCGCAGCGAAATTTCAGGTTCTACCCGCAAGCTGCACCGCCAGAAAGGCACGGGTGGCTCGCGTAAAGGGGATACGAACAACCCGTTGTACATGGGTGGTGGTCGTGTATTCGGCCCGCGTCCGCGCAAATACGACATCAAGCTGAACAAGAAGGTAAAGCGCCTTGCTCGTAAATCAGCCTTGTCTTTCAAAGCAGGTGTTGGCAAAATCCTCGTAGTGGAGGACTTTTCCTTCGCAGCGCCGAAAACAAAGGAGTACTTAAACTTGCTCCTGCGCCTAAAATTGATGGAGGAAAAGACCCTGCTGATTACACCGGAACTTGAAAAAGAAGTGTACCTGTCAGCGCGCAACCTTCAGAAAGCGGAGGTGGTTCGCGCATCAGATGTGAATACTTATCAGATCCTGCATGCCGGTACGTTGATTATTTCGGAAAGTGCGGTATCGAAGATCGAAGAAACACTTGCTTAAATCATAACTGCCTCCTTTCTCAACAACTGAAGGCAAAATTCGCAAGACAATGGCAAAGAAAATATTAATCAAGCCGGTGATTACTGAAAAATCGGAAAAGCTTTCCGGTAAGTACAACCGCTACACCTTCGTTGTTGACAAAAAAGTCAACAAGATTGAAATCCGGAAGGCGGTAGAGGACATGTATGGCGTCAGTGTAGTATCCGTAAACACGCTGGTCATGCCTGCAAAAATGATCACCCGCTCTACGAAAGCAGGGGTTGCAAAAGGCAGAAAAAGCGCTTTCAAAAAAGCTTTGGTAACGCTTTCCGGCGGAGACGAAATCAACTTCTACGGAGATATTTAATTTATTTACGAAGCGCTGGAGAATGGCTCAGGCGCTGGAGTGACAAAGAAATTTCAAGACAATGGCAGTCAAAAAATATAATCCAATAACGCCGGGGACACGCTTTCGTGTAAGCAACTCCTTTGCTGAATTGACGACCGATAAGCCTGAAAAGAGCTTGATGGGCCCCATCAGCAAATCAGGCGGGCGCAATGGCGTTGGGCACCTTACCGTGCGTCAGCGTGGGGGCGGTCACAAACGCCGCTACCGGATTATTGACTTCAAGCGCGACAAAGACGGGATTCCCGCAATTGTCAAAACCATCGAATACGATCCAAACCGCACCGCATTTATTGCGCTCGTGGTGTATTCAGATGGCGAAAAACGCTACATCATCGCTCCTCAGGGCCTTAAAGTTGGCGACAAGCTGCTTTCCGGCAAAGAAGCGCAGCCGAATATTGGCAACGCACTTTTCCTGAAGGACATTCCACTGGGTACGGCAATTCACGCAATTGAAATGCAGCCGGGTAAGGGTGCAGCGATGGCGCGGAGTGCAGGAACCAATGCAACGTTGATGGGACGCGAAGGAAAATACGGCGTTGTTCGCCTGCCTTCGGGTGAAGTTCGCCGGGTGCTGCTGACATGCAAAGCAACGATGGGCTCTACCTCCAACCCCGATCACGGTTTGGAAGTACTGGGCAAAGCAGGAAGAAAGCGCTGGATTGGTCGCCGTCCACGGGTTCGTGGTGTCGCGATGAACCCGGTAGATCACCCGATGGGTGGTGGCGAAGGCCGCGCTTCCGGTGGACATCCGCGCTCCAGAACAGGCAAGCCTGCTAAAGGGTACAAAACGCGAAGCCGTACGAAGATGTCAAATCGTCTTATCGTTTCTCGCAGGAATAAATCTAATTAACAGTAGATAGCGCTTTTGCGCAAGCTAAAAATCAGAGAGCGACATGGCAAGATCTATTAAGAAAGGCCCATACGTGTTTCATAAATTGTTGGACAAACTGCTCAAGGCCAAAGCGTCTAACAAGAAAACCGTAATCAAAACGTGGTCTCGCTCATCCATGATCATTCCGGACATGGTGGGTGAAACAATTGCCGTTCACAACGGGAAAACATTTGTACCGGTGTTCGTCACCGAAAACATGGTAGGTCACAAGTTAGGAGAATTTGCGCCTACCCGGAACTTTAAGGGACACTCTGGTAACCGTTAATAGCGTGCAAAACTGGCGCGCATAATTTTGCAAAGCAATGGAAGCAGTATCTAAACTGAGAAACATCCCAATGTCGGCGCGCAAGATGCGTCTGGTTGCGGACAATATCAGGGGTAAAAAAGTAGATGAGGCGCTCTCAATTTTGCGCTTCACCAAACGCGAATCGGCAACGTGGCTGGAAAAGGCATTGCTTTCCGCGGTCGCTAACTGGGAGAATAAAAACGATGGCAAAAGCGCAGATGATCACGATCTGTTTGTGAAAACCATTTTCTCGGATGAAGGCACCATGTTGAAGCGTTTTCGCCCTGCGCCGCATGGCCGTGCAAATCGTATTCGCAAGCGTACGAATCACGTGACAATTGTGGTTGACAGCAAAAAAGCTGCCGAAGTAGCGACTGCCGGGTAATTTAATTACCGGCGTCCGCTTCGAAGCAAACTAATAAAGTTTATTCAAATTCAATAGTACCGTAATGGGTCAAAAGACTAATCCGATTGGCAATCGTTTGGGCATCATCCGCGGGTGGGACTCCAACTGGTTTGCAGACAAGGACTTTGCAGGCAAAGTAATTGAAGATGAACACATCCGCAGTTACCTCAATGCCCGTATCGTAAAGGGCGGTATCGCACGCATTGTAATCGAACGCACGCTCAAGCGGGTCACGGTTACGATTCACACTTCCCGCCCTGGCATCATCATCGGTAAAGGGGGTCAGGAAGTTGACCGCATCCGCGAGGAGTTGAAAAAACTGAGCAACAAAGACGTTCAGATCAATATCGTGGAGATTCGCAAGGCGGAACTTGACGCTGCAATCGTTGCGGAATCAGTCGCTAAGCAGCTCGAATCACGGATCAACTATCGCCGCGCCATCAAAATGGCCATCCAGGCAACGATCCGCGCCGGTGCAGAAGGGATTAAAATACGCATCTCTGGTCGTTTGAACGGCGCAGATATGGCTCGTACGGAAGAATACAAGGAAGGGCGTACGCCTTTGCATACTTTCCGTGCCGATATTGACTACTCGCTGAAAGAAGCTCAAACCGTGTACGGAAAAATCGGCATCAAATGCTGGATCTGCCGCGGTGAAGTTTATGGAAAGCGGGATTTGTCTCCGAACGTTGGGGTAACCAAAAAGGAAACGACGCCAGGAAGCGAGCGCAATGAAAGAGGCGAAAGAGGCGGCGACCGCAGGGATAGAGGCGATAACCGCGGTGGCGGCGGTCGTGACAATCGCGGCGGCGGCGGTGGTAATCGCGGCGGCGGCGGTGGCAATCGCGGCGGCGGTGGCGGCACTGGCGGCGGCGGTGGAAGAAATCCAAGAAGAGATTAGAATATTCTGAAAATATTGCTGTACCTTCGCCGGGCTTTTCGGAATACCTTGCAAATTAAGGTTGAAAGCGGGTGAAATCGGCAAAATGCGTTGAATCATGTTACAGCCAAAAAGAACAAGATACCGTAAGCAACATAAATCCACAGGAGTGAAAGACGGCGTTGCCCACAGGGGTGCGACCATCTCCTTCGGGGAATATGGCTTAAAAGCGATTACCGGCGGGCGTATCACGAGTCGCCAGATTGAATCGGCTCGTATTGCCATGACGCGTCACATGAAACGTGAAGGCAAAGTGTGGATTCGCATCTTCCCGGATAAACCCATTACCAAGAAGCCTCAGGAAGTGCGGATGGGTAAGGGTAAAGGACCGCTCGATGGTTATGTAGCGGTTGTCGCACCGGGTAGAATTATGTTTGAAATCGAAGGCGTACCGTTTGAAACGGCTGCTGAAGCCCTGCGCCTTGCTGCGCAAAAACTTCCGCTGCTCACGAAAACGATCATGCGCAATGACCTTGCAGGCAAATAACCAAAGCGGTTTTTTGAATTTTTAGAATCATTCAGACAATGGCAAATAGTAATAAACTCGAAATACAAGGGCTGTCAGATGCCGAATTGACCGATGAATTGGCGGCAATGGAACGGGAATATCAAAAATTCCAGTTTGATCACGCCATCAAAGGTTTGGAAAATCCTTTGTCACTGCGAGGAATGCGTCGCGATATCGCCCGGGTAAAAACGGAGATTCGCCGCAGAGAAATGGCGAACCTGCCCGCTGAAGCGCTGGAAAAGCGCTCCAAATTGCGTGCAAGACGCCGTATGGCATAAGACTGACGTTTTTTTATAATTAATTTCATTTATCACAATGGAAGAGAGGAATCTCAGAAAGCAGCGGGTTGGTCTTGTGACAAGTGCCAAGATGGATAAAACCATCACGGTATCCACAGAGCGTAAACTTCGTCACCCGATTTACGGCAAGTTTGTGAAGAAGACCAAAACCTTCATGGCGCACGACGAAAAAAACGAGTGCAGCATAGGCGATACGGTACGCATCATGGAGACGCGTCCGTTGAGCAAACTGAAGCGCTGGCGCTTAGTTGAAGTTGTCGAAAGGGCTAAATAAAAAAAATCTTTAAAAGATGATACAGCAAGAGAGCAGGCTCAGAGTAGCTGATAACAGCGGTGCAAAAGAGGTGCTGTGCATTAGGGTTTTGGGAGGTTCCAAACGCCGTTACGCCTCAATTGGCGATAAAATCGTGGTTACCGTAAAGGAAGCTTCGCCAGGCGGTCTTAAAAAAGGAACAGTTTCTAAAGCTGTTGTTGTGCGCACTAAAAAAGAGATTCGCCGAAAAGATGGCTCTTACATCCGGTTTGACGACAACGCTGTGGTGTTGTTGAATGCCCAGGATGAGCCAAGAGGAACGCGTATCTTCGGCCCTGTTGCACGGGAACTGCGTGAAAAGGACTACATGCGAATCATTTCGCTGGCTCCTGAAGTACTGTAAATTTTAATCTATTGTCAAGTTTTTAGCGATGACAAAGCAAAATAATCAGAAGCGTTTCGCTCCTAAATTGAAGATCAAGAAGGGGGATAAAGTCGTGGTCATCTCCGGTGCTTACAAAGATACCTCTAAGGTTCGCGAAGTATTGGAAATATTTCCTGACGAAAACCGGGCGATCGTGGATCAGGTGAATATGGCTAAAAAGCACACTAAGCCTACCCGGGAAAATCCGGGCAGTATTAATGAAATTGCGAAGCCGATCCACCTTTCAAATTTGATGCTGGTAGACCCCAAGACGGGCAAACCTACCCGCGTTGGCAGAAAGCTTGCCGATAATGGCAAGATGACGCGCTATTCTAAAAAATCTGGAGAAATCATAGAATAATGAGCACATTACCCAGACTTAAGAAAAAATACCGGGAAGAAGTTGCACCCAAGTTGATGGAGCAATTTCAATACAAAACGGTGATGCAGGTGCCCAGACTGGTTAAAATTTCCATTAACCAGGGGGTAGGAGAGGCCACGCAGGACAAAAAACTGACCGACAATGCCATCGCTGAGATGACCATGATCACCGGCCAGAAAGCAGTGCCTACGAAAGCCCGCCAGGCTATCTCTAACTTCAAACTTAGAGAAGGTATGCCCATCGGTGCAAAAGTGACCCTGCGCAACGTCAAAATGTACGAATTTCTGGACCGTTTGATCACCGTTGCGCTCCCTCGTGTTCGCGATTTCCGCGGCATCAACGACAAGAGCTTCGACGGACGTGGCAACTATTCCTTAGGCATAACGGAACAAATTATCTTCCCTGAGATTGACTTAGACAAAGTGAGCAAGATCAGTGGCATGGATATTACATTTGTTACAACAGCCAAAACCGATGCCGAAGCGCTTGAATTGCTCAAGCATCTGGGGCTGCCGTTTAAAGGTCAAAAAATTAACGCTGAATAAAATGGCAAAGAAGTCCATCATTGCACGCGAGAAAAAGAAAGAACGCTTAGTCGCAAAATACGCAACGCTGCGCAAACAGCTAAAGGCAGACGGCAACTGGGATGAGTTGGATAAACTCCCCCGCGCGTCCAACCCGATTCGTTTGCACAACCGTTGCAAGCTCACTGGCCGCCCAAAAGGCTATATTCGCAAGTTTGGCCTTTGCCGGGTAAAGTTCCGGGAAATGGCACTCGACGGGAAAATACCGGGTATCACCAAGGCGAGCTGGTAAAGTCAAGCTCATTTTTTTTTGCTCTATTTTTTTCACAGCGAACAAGGTTCCGAATCAAAAGGAAAACCGGTTGGCGAAATGCTTAACTAATGGCAGTTACAGATCCGATAGCAGACTATCTGACGCGAATTCGGAATGCTCAGCAAGCAGGACACCGTTTGGTGGACATCCCTGCTTCCGGCATCAAAAAGCGCATGACGGAAATCCTCTACGATCATGGCTATATCCTCAAATATAAGTTCGATGATGAGGCAGGTAAAGGTAACCAGGGCGTAATCAGAATCGCTCTGAAGTACGACGTACTTACCAGAAAACCTGTCATGCGCAAATTACTTCGGGTAAGTAAGCCCGGTTTGCGTCAATATGTAGGTGCGGACGATTTACCCCGCGTCTTGAATGGCCTCGGCATTGCCATCATTTCAACGTCAAGAGGTGTACTGACTGACAAGCAGTGCAAGACGATGAAGGTAGGCGGCGAGGTTTTATGCTTTATTTATTAACCGTTGTTGACGACTAAAATCAACTTCACATGTCAAGGATAGGAAAATCCCCAGTTGCGCTGCCGAAAGGCGTGGAAGTCTCTGTCAGCAAGGGGAATCTGGTGACGGTAAAAGGACCTAAAGGGCAACTCTCTGAGCAGCTCGACGCAGACATTACCGTTTCGCTTGAAGACGGGGTGCTGAATGTTCTGCGCCCGACAGAGTCAAAAAGACACCGTTCCATGCACGGTTTATACCGCGCGTTGGTAAACAATATGGTAGAAGGTGTAACAAACGGCTTCGTGAAAGAAATGGAAGTGATCGGCGTTGGATACAGGGTGGCAAACACCGGCCAACTCCTCGAACTGACGATCGGCTATTCACACCCGATTTTGTTCGCACTGCCGGAAGAAATCAAATTGACTACAGCGATGGAAAAAGGTAAAAGCCCTTTGATTCGCATGGAGTGCATTGACAAACAGTTGCTCGGCCAGGTTGCGGCAAAAATCCGCGCCTTTAGAAAACCAGAGCCTTACAAAGGCAAGGGTATTCGTTTCGCCGGCGAAATTGTTCGTCGCAAGGCTGGTAAAACTGCTGGCAAGAAGTAAGCATCAAATTATTCCGAATAACAGGGTTTTGGGTTTAGTTGCTTAAGGTCGCTATACACTAAAACCGGAAAGGAAGTAAAAATGAAATATTCTAAAGCACAACAAAGGAAACGCATCCATTACCGCATCCGCAAGAAGGTGCAGGGAACGGCTGCGCGTCCGCGACTGAGCGTTTTCAGGAGCAATAAAGCGATCTACGTTCAGGCTATTGACGACGTAAATGGGTTGACAATGGCTGCGGCTTCTTCTAAAGAGGCTTCGGGTGGAAACAAAACGGAACAGGCTCGCGCGGTCGGTAAATTGATTGCTGAGCGTGCTTTGGCAAAAAATCTGTCGGCTGTCGTATTTGACAGAAGTGGCTATCTTTTCCATGGCAGGGTCAAAGCATTGGCAGACGGGGCTCGCGAAGGCGGCCTCCAGTTCTAACCTCTCTAATAATTCAACAGGATGGCAAAAAGAAATTCCTCCGCCAATAACAACAACAACTCCGAACGTCAAGGTCGGGGTGGCGGCGATAACAAAAATAACGATCGGGTAAAACCGGCTGAGTCAGAGCTTAAGGAAAAGCTGGTGGCCCTCAATCGCGTTGCCAAAGTGACCAAGGGGGGTAGAACCTTCAGTTTCGCTGCCATTGTTGTGGTTGGCGACGGTAAAGGCACGGTTGGTCATGGCCTGGGTAAAGCAAGGGACGTCTCTGAGTCTATTGCCAAAGCCATCGGTGATGCCAAGAAAAACTTAGTAAAAGTTCCGCTGCACAAAGGAACGATACCGCACGAGCAAAAAGGTAAGTACGGCGCTGGTAAAGTGCTGATCAAACCTGCTGCGGACGGTACGGGCGTAATTGCAGGTGGCGCCATGCGCGCAGTGCTGGAAATTGCGGGCGTACACAACGTATTGGCGAAGTCGCAGGGATCGTCTAACCCACACAACGTGGTGAAAGCGACGATTGATGCTTTGGCAAAATTGCGCAGCCCGATGGAAGTATCGCGCCAGCGCAATATTTCCATGGAGAAGTTGTTCAACGGATAATCATTCGCATGGACTCCGGTCCCTGCACAAACTCAAGGCGATGGGTAAGATTAAAATTACGCAAGTTAAGAGCATCATTGATCGCTCAAAGCGGCAAAAAGCTACCGTCAAGGCGCTGGGCTTGCGCAAAGTCAGCCAGTCGGTTGTTCATGAAGCCACCCCGCAAATTGTGGGTATGGTTAATAAAGTCGCCCACTTAGTGAAAGTGGAGCAGGCTGAAGGCTAAGGAGGGATACTCCTGTAAATTCAAATTATTGTTACAGCAATAAAATACTCAAGCATAATGGAACTGCATCGTTTAACGCCGGCTCCGGGATCAGTAAGGAATAGAAAGCGCATCGGCAGAGGCCAGGGGTCAGGCCATGGCGGCACTTCTACGCGTGGTCACAAAGGGGATGGTTCCCGTTCGGGCGCAAAGGAGAAACGCAATTTTGAAGGTGGTCAGATGCCACTGCAAATGCGTTTGCCTAAAGTTGGGTTCAAACGTCCGAATCGTTTAGTTTATGTTCCCTTCAACCTGGCAAGACTCCAGGAAGTAGCGGACAAATACAAATTAAGCGCCATCACACCCGAGGTATTGGTAGAGCATGGAATCGTCGGCAAAGGCGATAAAATCAAAGTGCTGGCCCACGGTGAGTTAAAGACAAAACTGAGCGTCAGCGCTCACGCTATTTCCGGCGCCGCAAAAGAAGCCATCGAGCAAGTCGGCGGAAGTGTTCAACTCGTATAAACCACAACGATGAAAAGGTTTATTACCACTATAAAGAATATCTGGAAGATTAAGGAATTGAGGAATCGCATCCTCTTCACCTTGTTTCTGCTTTTTGTATACCGCCTCGGCTCCTTTATTGTGTTGCCGGGCGCTGTGCCTGAAGTCCTGAAAAGGGCATCCGGTGGTCAGGGCGGAAATGCTCAGGATTTGCTGGGCTTGATCAACAGTTTCACCGGCGGCGCTTTCAGCAATGCCTCCATTCTGGCTTTGGGAATCATGCCGTACATCACGGCATCCATCATTGTTCAGCTTTTGGGCTTCGCCGTTCCCTACTTCCAGCGCCTGCAACAGCGCGAAGGCGAATCGGGACGTAGAAAACTGAACCAGATCACCCGCTTGCTTACGGTGGCCATTACTTTGGTACAAGGCGGAACGTATCTGCTTTATGTAAAAAACATGGACGCCGTTTCACCCAATATTTCGGAAGGTCTTTTCTGGGTAACCAATATCATTGTGTTGGCAACCGGAACTGTATTTTCGATGTGGCTGGGTGAGCGCATCACGGATCGCGGAATTGGCAACGGCGTATCGCTGCTGATTACTGCAGGGATCATCAATACATTGCCGCAATCTTTTATTGCCGAATCTACCAAACGTTCTTTTGGTCCGGTGTTTATTCTCGAACTTGTACTGCTTTTTGTGGTCATCATGGCTACGATTCTTGTGGTGCAGGGTGTTCGCAGAATACCGATCCAATTTGCAAAAAGAATGGTTGGCCGGGGCACAGGCAGTATTCCAGCTGCCGGAGCAAGGGATTTCATTCCGCTGAAACTGAACTCTGCAGGGGTAATGCCGATCATTTTCGCCCAGGCTTTGATGTTCCTGCCATTTTCGGTTATCCAGGCTGTTGGCCAGGATAGCACTGCTGCTTCCAGCTCATTTATGCAATCCATGACGGAATTCACATCAGTGCCGTACAACGTTGTTTACTTCATTCTTATCGTGGTGTTCACATACGTTTATACCGCGCTGCTGGTGAATCCGCAACAATATTCAGAATACCTGAAGCGCCAGAATGCATTCATTCCGGGCGTGAAACCGGGTAAACCTACGGAAGAATTCATTGACTCCGTTACGACCCGCATTACGCTGCCGGGTTCGGTTTTCCTGGGCCTGATCGCAATTTTCCCGGCTGTTGTGGCTGCTTTTGGGGTAGAACCAAGCTTTGCGTTATTCTTTGGTGGCACTTCGCTGCTCATCCTGGTCGGCGTTATGCTGGACACCCTCCAGCAAATCGAAAGCCACTTGCTGATGCGCCGCTACGATGGTCTGGTAAAGTCCGGCCACATACAAGGACGAACCGGAAAAGGAATCCAGATTGGCGCTAACATGTAATAAAAGCGCACAGCTGTGGGCATGATCTTTTATAAGACGGACGAAGAAATTGAGCTAATCAGACAGAGTAATCTGGTTGTGTCCAAAGTGTTG
>JBJXFD010000244.1:0-5011 GCA_046153985.1 Saprospiraceae bacterium | reverse complement strand
TGAAATACGCCACCTGCAGCACAACAGAGAGGTTTTCTATTAAAAAGATACCGCACATCAGCGGGATCAGCAATTCTTTTCTCAACACAATGGCCATGGTGGCAATGATGCCGCCGAGGGTCAGGCTGCCGGTGTCGCCCATAAAAATTTGAGCCGGATACGAATTGTACCACAAAAACCCCAGACAAGCGCCGAGGAAACAGGCCGCAAAAATCACGAGTTCACCCGAACCCGGCAAATGCAGGATATTGAGGTAGGTGGCCGCAATTGCGTTGCCGGACACGTACGCAAAAATGCCAAGCGTCAATCCAATGATGCCGGAAACGCCGGTCGCCAGCCCGTCTAACCCATCGGTCAGGTTGGCGGCATTTGACACGGCCGTGACCACAAAAATGACCAAAGGCACAAACAACAGCCACACCCAGGAACTCATCCCGCCATCCTTTGAGGCGGGTACCAACTTGGCATAATCCAATTGATTGCCTTTCACAAAAGGCACATTGGTCAGCATCATTTTGAAATCGCCTTTTTCTTCGATTTCTTTGCCGTTTTTCACTTCAAGCGTATCGCCCACCATTTCGGCGACAATGCCGGAAGCTTCGTATTCCTCAAGATCCATCCGCACCACCACCTGATCGCTAAAAATCATGATCAGCGCAACGATAACCCCCAATCCGATCTGCCCCAGCACTTTAAATTTGCCGCTAAGGCCTTTTTTATCTTTTTTAAATACCTTGATGTAATCGTCCAAAAAGCCAATTACGCCCATCCAGACGGTGGCAACCACCATCAGAAAAATATAAATGTTGTTGAGGTTGGCCTTCAGCAAACACGGAATCAGAATCGCCATGATGATGATGACGCCGCCCATTGTCGGCGTACCTTCTTTCTGTTTCTGACCCTGCAAACCCAGGTCGCGAACGGTTTCGCCAACCTGAAGGCGCTTTAAATAAGCAATGATCCGGCCACCGAATACCATCGAAATCAGCAAGGATAAAATTGTAGCCACGCCTGCACGAAAGGTGATGTAGCTAAACAACCCCGAACCCGGAAGTTTACCATCGTATATTTCATTCAGCCACTCTACTAATTTTATCAGCATTGTTCGTTACTTGTTATTGGTTATTCGTTACTGGTTATTCGTTACTGGTTATTGGTATGTCTGGAATGATTGAAGAAACGAAACTTCCATCTTGTTCCCACAAATAACCAATAACAGATAACCAATAACTATCTTCCTTCCAATTCTTTCACTAAAATCTCCTTATCGTCAAAAGGATATTTCACTCCTTTAATGTCCTGGTATTTTTCGTGGCCTTTGCCCGCCACCAGGATAATGTCGCCGCTTTGCGCAATCCGGCACGCCGTTTTAATGGCCTGTTTGCGGTCGCTGATGATGAGCGTGCGACCCGCAAAACCTTCCGGAATGCCGGCTTCCATTTCTGCAAGGATGGCCTCCGGTTCTTCCGAACGCGGATTATCGGAGGTTAAAATCACCTGATCGCTTTTCAAGCAGGCAATTTTTGCCATTTCCGGCCTTTTTGCGCGATCGCGGTCGCCGCCGCAGCCAACCACCGTAATCACTTTTCCCGATTTTTTGCGCAATTGTGCAATGGTGCTCAATACTTTTTCCAGCGCATCCGGGGTGTGGGCGTAATCCACGATGCCGACCACTTGTCTGCCTTCCACGTACTCGAAACGACCTTCTGCCGAGTTGAGGTTACTGAGGGTAGCGAGGGTTTCCACCTTTTTTTCACCCAGCAACACCGCTGCCCCGTAAATGGCCAACAGGTTGTAAGCGTTGAATTCCCCGATCAACCGGCTGTGGAATTCCTCGCGATCCAACTCCAGATGCAGCCCCGAAAGCGCATTTTCCAAAATCCTCGCCCGAAAATCAGCCATTGATTTCAACCCAAAGCGGTACACCGCAGCTTTGCAATTTTGCACCATTACATCCGCCCGGCGGTCATCGGCATTGATCAGCGCGAACGCGTCTTTGCCCAGACCATCGAAAAAACCTTTTTTTGCCTCGATGTACGCCTGAAACGTTTTGTGATAATCGAGGTGGTCGTGGGTGATATTGGTAAAAATCCCGCCCACAAAATGCAACCCGGCAATGCGTTGCTGATCCACGGCATGGGAGCTGACTTCCATAAACGCGTAAGTGCATCCGTCTGCTACCATGTCCGCCAGCAAGGCGTTGATGGCCACCGCATCCGGGGTCGTGTGCGTAGATGATGCCTCTACCTGTCCGATTTTATTCCGGATGGTAGACAACAACCCGCAGCGGTAGCCCATTTCAGAAAACAGGTTGTGCAGCAAGGTCACCACGGTTGTTTTGCCGTTGGTTCCCGTCACGCCCACCAAACGCAGCTTGCGCGAAGGCTCGCCGTAAAAGCGCGAAGCCATCAAACCCAGCATTTTGGCGCTGTTTTCGCTCTGTATCCAGGTGATGTTTGCTGCCAGTGTTGCCGGTAATGTTTCGGCGATGATGGCCACTGCCCCGTTTTCTATTGCCTTGTCAAGGTAAGCATGCCCGTCCGTTTGTGTGCCGCGCACGGCCACAAAGAGGCTGCCCTCCTGTACCTTGCGCGAGTCGAAATCGAGTCGGCGGATGCTTGTATGGGTTTCGCCTGCAACTACTTTTAGCGGCAGGTTTTCTATCAGTGTATTCAGGTTCATCGGCGCCATCATCGCAGGTTAATCCTTATGTTGCGGCCTTTTGCGGATGCGCCGGGCGGCAAAGATTGCGAAACGACCTTTCCAAAGCCGTTCACCTGCACTTTGAGTTTTCTGTTTTCCAGCGCATAAAGCGCATCCCGCAAGCCCATCCCAATGACATTCGGCACTTTGTCGGTTCCGATGTTTCTATTTTCCATCATCAGGCTGTCGGAATGCGGGTTAATCATCGCCATTTCGGTCTCGGATTGATCAAAATACGGCATTTCCAAATATTCGAGAATGGCTTTCATATCGTCCCGACGGCCAATATCGCGGCTCGGCAGGGTATTTTCCACAAGCATCGGCCGCGGACCGCGATTGATGGGTTTTTGCAGGTTCACGACCACGTCAAAACAGCGGTCGGCTATTTCCCGGAATACCGGTCCTGCAACATCTGCGCCGTAATAGCCAGACTGCCGCGGTTTGTTGATGACCACGATGCAGGAATATTGCGGGGCTTCTGCGGGGAAGTACCCCACGAAAGAAGCCTGGTAACCGCCAAGGTGGTTACCGCTGGTTGAGCGACGGTAGTTGACCTGTGCTGTTCCAGTTTTTCCGGCAAAGCGGTAGCGGTCGGTTTTGAGTTTGTACGCCGTTCCGTTTTCCACCACCGCTTCCAGCAATTCTTTTGCTTGTTCGATGGTTCTTTTCGAAGCGATGCGTTCTTTAACCACTGTCGTGGGAAAAGTTTCGAGGGTTTTACCAAAGCGTTGAATTTCAGACACCAACATGGGTTTCACCAATTGGCCGTCGTTGGCGATGGTATTGAAAAAAGTCAACAGTTGAAGCGGCGTGAGCCGGCACTCATAGCCGATGGCCATCCAGGGCAGGGTCGTGCCGCTCCACTGGTCTTCAGCGCTGTACGCTTCTTTGATCAGTGGATTGGCTTCTCCATCTAATTCAATGCCCGTTGGAAGGTGGAGGTTAAACGACTTTAACCGCTCGATGAACTGAGCGGCGCCTTTGTTGTCGTTGGCCTTTGTTTTTTCGCCATAGTATTGCTGGATCAGCTTGGCAATGCCCACGTTGGAGGAAATTTCGAACGCGCGTTTCACCGTTGTGGTGTCCATTTTGGCGCTAAAAGGGTTAGAATCCTCCATGGTTTCGTTAAAAAAATCGGCCTTGCCTTGCTGGATGTCTAAAGAGTCGTCCAGATTGACGTGTCCGTCTTCGATCAGGGCCATCATGGACGCCAATTTGAAGGTAGAACCCGGCTCGGTGGCCGAAGCAATGGCATAATTATAGGTCTCGAACCAGCCTTCATCCGTTCTGCCAAGGTTGGCAATGGCCCGGATGGCGCCGGTTTTGGTTTCCATCAATACCGCAACACCCCATTCGGCGTCGTGGTGCTGAACAGCGCGGAGCAGGGCATTTTCAGTGATTGCCTGCAGGTTCACGTCAATTGTTGTAATGACATCGTCGCCGCTTTTGGGTTCGATGGACGTAAGGTCTTCTACCGGCACCCAAAGGTCGCGTTTGGGGTCTACCCGGATCATGAACTGCTGGCCGGGTTGGCCGCCGAGTACGTTGTCGAAGTAGGATTCAATTCCAACCGGCATAAAATCTTCGCGTACATAACCAATGGTTCGGCGCGCCAGCAACCCGAATGGGCGCTTGCGTTCGCTGCGTTTCCGGGCGATGAAGCCGCCCTTGAACTGCCCGAGGTTGAACAGCGGAAATTGTTCCATCCGTTTCTTTTCGGTGTAGGAAACCTGGCTTTTGATCAGGACATGTTTGTTGGTGGAATCTTGGCGCAACTCGAGGAGGTAGTCCCGGAAGCCGCCCACAGTAAACGTATTGTCTACATACGTGGCTAAGCAGTAAGCTAAGGAGTCCACGTGCTTATCGTAATTTTCCTGGGAAGGCGCTGTCGGGTCGAAGTAGATGTCAAAATAAGGAACGGACGTGGCCAGCAGGGTGCCATCGGTGGCCAGGATGTTGCCGCGGTCGGCTTCGACTTCGCGGGGTTTGATGTAGTTGCTTTCGCCTTTATCGCGCCATTTTTCGCCCTGGACTACAGCGATTTCAAAGGTTCGGTAGAACAATATAATGGCCGCCGGCACCACGATGCCGAAGAGCAGGAAGTACACCCGGTAAAGTACTTCGTTTTTAACGTCCATTGGAATTAATAATTTATTCTGCTGAAATCACAATTTTTTTCGATTGTCCACGGTGCAGGTTTTGACCTTCTTCCCGGATTTGGTCGCTGATCTGGGCCTGCTTGCTGTTGTACATGTTCTCGGATTGCGTGGTTCTTAACTGCCAACGCAAATCGCGCACTTCCTGCTGT
>JBJXFD010000240.1:0-5977 GCA_046153985.1 Saprospiraceae bacterium | reverse complement strand
ACCGAGGTGGCATGAGCATGGCGCAATGCATTGTGCAGCGCTTCTTTCAGAGTCAGGTAAAAGTCGTGGCGATGGATCGACGATATTTCAATCAATTTCACCTGATCTGGTATAATTAATTCAAAATCAATTTTTTGAAATCGGAACAACTCATAGGCGTGGCGGTTGAGCAGGGCCGCAAGGTCTCCTAAATTTTCGTAAGATGCGCTCAATACGGCAATCGTATCCCCAATGGAGTCGTGAACTTTAGTGGCTTCTGCAATAATTTTGTTCAAATACTGATGAGAAATCGCATGCTCGTCTCCGGGAATCTCCCGGTCAACCAATGCCGACAACAGGCAAATATTGCAGAGCGAAGCCCCAAGGTCATCGTGAAGATCCCGGGCGATACGTCGCCGGAGTCGCTCTATCGCTTTTTGTTGTCGCCTGTGAATCACCCAAACCATGATCGTAAGAACAGCTGAAGCTAAGATAAGCAGGGCTGCCGTTTTCCAGGGCCAAGTGACATACAACAAAATAGCCGATAAAATAAACAGGAAAATAACACAAGTGGCAAATCGCAGTTTCATAGGGTTTTGGATGTTAACGTGAGCAATTCAGGGTAATAAAAACACTTGTTCAATCAACGTAAAATCATTGTGACGGTATCTTTGTCAAGTTACAACAGTTCGTATCAGACAAAAAACAAGTGATATGCTATGCACAAGCATAACATAAGTGATGTGGCGATCGATAGAGAGGTAGCGTCAGTCAAAGTAGGTCACTTTACTTTGAGTAGCTTTTTCATAGGTTCTTAGAGCTTGCTCAGAATTCTCCAACAAGCTCTGATTTCGTATGTAAATTTATTTCATTGAAACAAAAATAGAAATTATTTTAGAAAGTCAACAATTTATGCATTAAAATAACCAAAAGTTACCTCCCGTAATGAATTTATTTTGTAACCCCCGTAGCGGCCTGCTGTTGCTCCTCGCGACTCGGTGGCCGCACACCCGCATTCCGGATATTGATCACCTTTTGCAGCAAATCAAACCAGAACGGCGCGCCCAGCGAAACAGCCAGGGCGGTAATGAACCAGCCGAACAGTTTAATAAAGAAAAATTTGACTTCCGAGCGACCTGTTTCTTTCAACTGTTCTTTATAAGTCGGCGACCAACCCAATCCCAGCGGAGCAGGCACCTTTTTAATTTCGTTGTATAAAATGGAATCCACCAAACTGCGGAGTTCGGTCACACGAACCAATTTTGCAGAATCGGTAGCGGTCGAATCACGTGGCGTTGGCGTGTAAGCCTCTAATTTATTGTTGGCCACAAAAGATTCTGCCAGGGTCATCAACTCCTGTCGAGCTTCGGGATTGGCTGTAAGGCTGTTGAAAATTTTAAAGGTGTCCGCGTCAAATGCAACGGCGAGCACCATGCCAATCGCAATCAAACTGATGTGAACGCTGCGTTTGTACCAATCGGTGCAGCGGTCCATGATTTCATCGTAGTACCCGCTGAAAGCAGATTTTGCCTTGTTCATTGTTGTTTCTTCATCTTCCGGATTGCTGTCGAGGGAACGCAGGCCCATCCCTCCGTCAGTTGGCGCGTTGCCGGTAATGATGCCCAACTGTTTTTTCAGATCGCTATGCTGCATGGCATCCAGCATCGTCATGCCCGTGCCCACGGGAGCAGCGGGTGCGTCAAGACCGCGTTCGCCCACCATTGCAGGCGGCGCACTGTTGGCTTCCTCAGCCATCAAGTCCTTAATAAGACCCGTCACCTGCTCAGATGATAAGTAAGATGGCAGTTGTTCAATCCACAGAAACTTGGAGCTGTACTTCTTGTAGACCTTACTGTTTAAAATTTTGGCCTTAAATTCTTCAAGCATTTTTTTTCTGGCCGCCTCGTCTTCTGTTCCTGCTAAGTTTTCAACTTCCAGCAATTTAAGAATGGCCTTCAACAACATTCTCCCGCGTAGCGAGAGCAAAGAGGCCACCAACTCCTGAACGGTTGAAGTCAACAAACTGAGCAGGAGGTAGATGAAGATCAAACCAATGACGATTTCCAGAATTTCCATACAATGGGTTTGGCAAAAAGTGAAAGATGGTTGAAATTTAAAAACAGGAGAGCAAGAGCCACATAACAGATATTAGCGATAAAGATAAACCGATCGCGCTGAATTTCCAATGAAAAATTCAAAATAAACTTGGCAGGATATGTGTTTCTTTGCCACAAGGATAATAGAAACTTTCACATAGGATGCATAATCTCTGAAGTGGCCTTAAGCACCTATCCCGATTATCGGGACAAGTTGTGATCTCCCCGCCGAGTCGGGACAAGTTGTGAAAACAACTATTGTGATCTATCCCGCCTTGTGCGGGACAAGTTGTGGTAAAGAAAATCTATTTTTATGTTATTCAACCATTAACGTTATGAAATTCATCAATGCGCTTCGTTTTTTTAGTTTGATTTTAGTTCTGTTGACCAGCTTGTACAGCACCAAGGCACAATCAGTGGTCGCATCGCCTTCCGGCAAAATCAAACTGACGTTCAGCCTTTCGCCAAGCGGCCAGGCTTATTATGCGGTCACTTTTAATGGGAAACCGATCGTTGGCGCCTCAAAAATGGGCTTTCATTTAGACGGTCGCAACTATGCCAAAGGCTTTGAACTCAAGGGAACCAAAACGAATTCCTTCGACGAAACCTGGGAACCCGTTTGGGGCGAAGAATCTAAAATCAGAAACCACTACAATGAGTTAACCGTCAACCTCAAAAATAAAGACGGCCTGTTGGACATCATTTTTCGGGTGTTCAACGACGGCGTTGGATTCCGCTATGTCTTCCCACAAACAGGGGGTAAAGCAGAAACGCTGACCGTTATGGAAGAACTCACCGAGTTCCAGATGACCGCCGACCACACCGCCTGGTGGCAACCCGGAGATTGGGATTCCAACGAACACGAATATTCCACCACCAAAATATCGAAGATAGACGGAAAACACTACACCATTGGCACCGCCATCTCCACGCAGTTTATCCCCGATTTCAAAGCGGTGCAAACGCCCATCGCCATGCGCAGCGCCGAAGGGGTACACCTGGCGATCCACGAAGCGGCCCTCGTCAATTTTCCGGCCATGCAGCTTAAGGTGGACAATGCCACAAAAAAAATGTCCGCTTTTCTGATTCCCGGCGCGGGC
Source organism: Saprospiraceae bacterium (assembly GCA_046153985.1). GTDB lineage: Bacteria > Bacteroidota > Bacteroidia > Chitinophagales > Saprospiraceae > JABWAJ01. Next base: position 2,802 of record JBJXFD010000240.1, on the reverse strand, counting down.
CTTTGGCGCAAAGCAGTGGTTGAAACTGGCTTTTCTACCCCCTGGCGCACCATCCAGATCAGCCCCAATGCAGCAGGTTTGTTGCGCTCCCGCCTCATTCTAAACCTGAACGAACCATGCAAACTGACCGATGTGAGCTGGATCAAACCGGTGAAATACGTCGGCATCTGGTGGGAATTGCACCTTGGCAAAACAACCTGGGATTACACCGGATCGCAAAGCGGTCAAACCATGTTCGATACAAAACCGCATGGCCGACACGGCGCCACCACGGAAAATACCAGACGCTATATTGATTTTGCGGCGGAACACGGGTTCAAAGGCGTATTGGTGGAAGGCTGGAACACGGGTTGGGAAGACTGGTTTGGCAAATGGAAAGAAGATGTATTCGATTTTCAAACGCCTTACCCCGATTACGACCTGAAAGGACTCGCCGCCTACTCCATCGAAAAAGGCGCGCCTATCATCGTCCACCACGAAACATCTGCTTCGGCAACTGGGTATGAAAAACACTACGACGCGGCTTACAAACTGATGAACTCCCTGGGGCTGAACGCCATCAAATCGGGCTACGTGGGCCGCATCATCCCAAAAGGAGAATGGCACGACGGCCAATGGATGATCAACCACTACCAGCGCGTGATCGAAAAAGCTGCCGAACACAAAATTATGGTGGATGCACACGAACCGGTGCGCCCAACCGGTCTGCACCGCACCTGGCCCAATTATTTAGCTTGTGAAGCGGCGCGCGGCAATGAATTCAACGCCTGGAGCAAGGGCAACCCGCCGGAACACGAAACCATCCTACCCTTTACCCGCCTGCTTGGCGGACCGATGGACTACACGCCCGGCATTTTCAACATCCAGTTTAAAGAATACAAAACCGATCCCAACAACACCAACCAGGTGCATACCACGCTGGCCAAACAATTGGCTTTGTACGTGACGATGTACTCGCCTTTGCAAATGGCTGCCGACCTGCCCGAGCACTACGAAAAGAATTTAGCGGCCTTCCAGTTTATCAAGGACGTGGCCGTGGATTGGGACGAAACGAAGGTCTTGAACGCAGCCATTGGCGACTATGTGACTTATGCGCGCAAAGCCAAAGGCACCAACAACTGGTTCATCGGCTCCATCACCGACGAAAATGCCCGGACTTTTGCACCGAAACTCGACTTTTTGGATGCCGGCAAAACGTATGAGGCGACCATTTACGAAGATGCTGCCGACGCGCACTGGCAGAAAAATCCGACGGCGGTGAATATTCGGAAGATGACGGTTAAAAAAGGCGATACGTTAAATTTGAAGCTCGTGGCGGGCGGAGGTACAGCAATCAGCCTGATCGCGAAGTAATTTACCGGCGGCCTCGTTACAGCGTTCTTTGCTAATATGATAAGAGGAAGGAACGCTGTACATTGATTCCAATTCAAGAACATAAACCTATAGTGTTTTAGATAAGAATTGCACTCAAACATAAAATTCCCTTATCTTTGAAAAAAACTATTATCCATGATTACAGAAGACATGAATGACAAACTTACCGATGGATATGTGGAGCTTTTAAAGCATTTGAGCCCAAATAACAAGCTTGAATTGATTTCAAAGCTGGCTCAATCCATCAAACAGGACGTCCCGAATAGCAACCTTGATTTCCAAAAGGCTTTTGGGGCATGGGATGAACAAGACGATGCAGAAACGCTGGTAGAGCGTATAAGGAACGCCCGTGTTTTTAACAGAAACATAGAAGCGCTGTGAACCAATATTTAATAGACACAAATATTTGCATATACTACATGAAAGGACTTTACAACCTTGACCAAAAATTTAGCATTGTAAAGCCTGAAAATTGTTTAATCTCAGAAATAACCCTTGCAGAATTAAAATTTGGGGTTGAGAATAGCCAACATCGGGAAAAGAACCAACAAGCACTTGATAACTTTCTTACCGACATTCAAATCGTCCCCATCTTTCAAGCTATTGATACCTACGCTAAGGAAAAAGCCAGATTGCGAAAAGCTGGTAAACCCATCGATGATTTTGATCTTTTGATTGGTTCTACTGCCGTAGCAATGAGATTCATAATGGTAACCAATAACACTACACACTTCGAAAGAATCAAAGGAATTAAAATTGAAGACTGGACGAAGTGATTTCTCCTTTGTGAAATTTCCTTTTTAATTCATTTACTTGCCATGAACCGCTATTCCGATCCCGGCGTCTCCTTGTTAGATTATGCGAATCACTTCGTGGTGCATTGCCCGAAATGCGACGGCAAGGCCATCATCAATCCCGAAGGCCGCCTGGTTTGCATCGTTTGCTCCCACGTTGAGCAACCTGGCCACTGGTATGGCGCTGCCACGGCTTATGTGTCGGTAAAATGCCGCGAATGTCACGCACCTTTAAAGCGCAGCGCCCCCTGGTTCGGCCAATGGAAAAAGTTAGCCATGCACTGCGAACGCTGCGGCGACACCTGCGAATACGAAGCCAGTTTCGTTCACCATTCCCTCCATCAGGGACTAATGACCGATCGGGTCTACGGCTTGCCGCTCTGGCTGCAAAAAGAATTCCGCGACGAGTTGTTCTGGGCTTACAATTATGAACACCTCGAAGCCCTCCGTTGCTACATCGCAGCCAAACTCCGTGAGCGCGGCATCAACCCTTACAGCAACACCATCCGAAAAAACAGCACCATGATCAGTCGGCTGCCCGTTTTCATCAAAAAAGCAGGCAATCGCGAAGGTTTATTAAAACTGATCGCATACCTTTCCGAAAAATAGCGACACATGACACCAGTCAGATTAG
>JBJXFD010000012.1:0-7621 GCA_046153985.1 Saprospiraceae bacterium | reverse complement strand
TTAAAATACCAATTTGCATTACGTTACTCGATTGTTTTGTTGCCAGTTTGCAAAACGCTGACTGCCAACTGATCAGTTAATTCAAATAAACCGCGAAAGCATCCGTTTCGCGAATATGGACATCAATGTGTTCTTTCAACGTGGTCGCCAGAGAAAGCCCCATGTAGTCAACTTTTACCGGAAAAGATTTGTGCTTCCGGTCTACCAGCACCGCTACTTCAAGTTTGCGGGGCAGCACATCCATAAAGGGCTTGCAGGCATAAAAAATAGTGCGCCCGGTGTTGGCAACGTCATCAATGATAATGACGGCTTTGCCTTCTAAGCGCTCGGCAGGCATTTCGATCTCAACATCAGAACTTAGGGGATCGGCTGGATTCAGCCGGACACGGGTGAGGGTAACGTCTAAGTGAGCCAACGGGAGCAATTCCTGGAGCAGCAGGTTGGCAAACTCCATTCCGTTGTCGTTGATACCGGCAAGAATCAGTTCTTTTTCATCATAATTATGCTCCAGTATTTCTATCGCCAACCGTTTGATTTTCTGCTTGATCTGCCAGTCATCCAATATCTTCATGACGTCACCATTTTCTGAAAGCCAATTTGAGTTATCCTTTGCCAAATCCAAATAGGTCTGCTATTTACGCCAATTCTTGCAAAGTAGGAACCACAAACTTAAAAAACCTCCCTCATTGGCAGGGTAATTTTTGCACGGAATCATAAATTTGATGGCGACAATTTTATAAAAATTCACAAAGCCCCTATCTTGGCGCACGATCATCACCAACTTGAGCCAAAATTTATGATCCAGCAGATAGCGTTTGTCCTCGTCAGCTTAGCAGCCCTCGGTTTTGCGGGTAAACATTTTCTCCGCGTTCGCCGCAATATCCTGTTGGGAAAAGCCGAAGCAGTGGAGCCCGGCCAAACGGCACAGCGCTGGCGCAACGTGTTGCTGGTGGCCTTTGGTCAGCAAAAAATGTTCAAAAACTGGATTCCGGCAATTTTCCACTTTTTTATTTATGCCGCTTTCCTGCTAACCCAGGTGGAACTCATCGAAATTTTCATTGATGGCGTTTTTGGGGAACACCGTTTTTTTGCCCCCATCCTCGGCGGCTTCTACACTTTTGTGATCAGCTTTATTGAAATCTTGTCGGTCGCTGCGTTTGTAGCCACCATCGTCTTTTTAGCCCGCCGCAACCTGCTGCGACTCCCCCGTTTTCACAAGGCCGAAATGAAAGGCTGGCCAACCCGCGACGCCAACCTGATCCTTCTTGCCGAAATCGTGCTGCTCACCGGTATTTTTAGCATGAATGGCGCCGACGTGTTGTTGCAGCAAATAGATCCGGGGCATTACCCCGACACAGGAACACTGGCAGTCAGCAGTTGGCTGGGGCCAGCGCTTTTGGGCAGTCTAAGCGAATCTGCATTGCACGTAGTAGAGCGTTTCGGCTGGTGGCTGCACATCTTAACCGTATTTGCATTCCTCAATTACCTGCCTTTTTCGAAGCACCTGCACATCATCCTGGCGTTTTTTAACACGTATTACGCCCGCCTGAAACCGCGCGGCGAAATGGACAACATGCCCGAAATCATGAATGAAGTCAAAAGCATGATGGGCATTGGCGAACCAACCAACGCAGACACCATCCCTGAATTTGGCGCAAAAGACGTGCCCGGCCTGAGCTGGAAAAACGTGCTGGACGCATATAGCTGCACGGAATGCGGGCGCTGTACGGCTGCATGCCCGGCTAACCTGACCGGCAAAAAATTGTCACCGCGAAAAATCATAATGGATGTGCGCGATCGGGCAGAGGAAATTGGCAAAAAAATAGAAAGTGGTTCGCCAGATTACATCAAAGCTGAATTGAAAGACCAGGGCGGCGTATCGCTCTCCGGGGAAAGTTTCGATGACGGCAGAAGCCTGTTCGACTACATTACCCGCGAAGAAATCCACGCCTGCACGACCTGCAACGCCTGCGTGGAAGCCTGTCCGGTGCTCATCAATCCGTTAGACATCATTTTGCAATTGCGCCGCTACGAAATCCTGACTGAATCTGCCGGCCCTGGCGACTGGCTTCCCCTTTTCAACAGCATTGAAAACGGGGGTTCTGCCTGGGCAATGAGCGTGGATCGGGATGCTTGGGTGCGGGAATGATTTTTTGACCATGCTCCAACCCGGTTGTCGTCTTCTGCCGTCTATTTCCACGACAAGCATACTTTAGATCACCACAAACTGTTAAACCATGCGTTTATCTTTACGCTTTACATTCCTCCTGGGATTGGTTTTGCCATTATCCCTTGCCGCTCAAGTTTTTCCCGTTGAAAGCGGTTCTGCCTGGCGGGGCATCGTCTACGGGTTAGCCGGCCCCATTCCGGTTGCTTCGGTCATGTGCGGCGACACCACCATCAATACCATTAAGTACAGCAAAGTTTACCAGGTCAACTACGGCTTCGACAGCGTTTTTTACAACTCATTTTATCGCGCCTGTACCCGGGTAAACGACCAAAAAGTGTGGGCCATTGCAAGCGGCTTAAGCGAAGAAATCCTGCTGTATGACTTCGGTGTAGAAGTTGGTGATACGCTGCACCTGCAATTTCTCGATTTCGAAGCCTTCATAGATTACTATACGGAAACGGTAGAAACGATCATCATTGACGGTGAAACACGCAAAATGATTCGCTTTCAAACGTCCTATGGCATCCCGGATGTTTGGATTGAGGGCATCGGCAGCATTATGGGGCCGTTAGACCGGGGATTTTTTATCATAGATGCGCAGCCCGGACTAACCTGCTATTTGAAAGACGGCGAAGTCATTTACAAAACAGAAGAAACCGAATCCTGCGAAAGCGGCCTCACCTGCTCCATTGTTACCCGCAGCGAAGAAATCTTTCAAGCCAATGCAGTAAAAATTTTCCCCAATCCCGCCAACGCGGATGTTTGGGTGGAAAGTAAAACTCAAGGCCCCATTCTGGTAGAAATATTCGCTGCCGATGGAAGGTTGATATCAAAAGCAGCATATCCAGACGGACAAATGGTCCGGGTGAACACGGCAGCACTCGCTCCGGGAGTCTATTCATTCAAAATTGCCAGCAAAAACACCCCGTTGCCTGCCCAATTTTATAAGGTTGCAATAGTCCGTTAGGAATTTTCTGTCGGAATATTTTTTACATTCAGGATTAATTGTTTGCTTTGCTGCTTAACAACGCTGTTTTCAAAATGAGAATCGCTTCTGCATGGTTTCTGCTTTCCCTTTCTTTGGCCCAGTGGGTCGGGGGGCACCTGTGCTTTGAAGTGCGTTATTTTGTTGAAATACAACGCCAAATGAACGTCGCCGAAGCAGCGCTTGCCGCAGCGGTGACTCAGGAAACCGGCATTGAAAGCACCGTTCGGGTTTTGGAGGAAGCAGAAGTCACGCCACGTGGAAATTTCTACGGCGACTTTGTTTTCACTCAGGCAACAGAAGAAGAAACCATTTTTTATGTGGTAGAAGATCAATCTGACCTGACCACTGTAAAAGCTGTTGCGACTCCCGGCAAAGACCAACCAGCCAGCGATACCAATCAGGCAAACCTGCTCAAAGGTTTGTTTAAAGATTTTATGATACCAGAGTCAGCTTTGCCCCTTGCGCCTGCAAGCCCCCAGGCTGACTCCGTTTTCCAATTTGCTGCCCCTTGCAGCTTTGCGTTCACACCGCTCATCACGCATCCTCCGGCACAAGCCTGAAACAGGTTGTTTCTTGACCGGAAATTCCGTGTTTTTCCAATGCAAGCCTAATGCTATTCTGCTTTGTAACAAGCAGTGCCTTTTGCTTAATTGAATTCTGCTTTCCGGCACTTTAGAGCCTGTTCGTCCCTCTCCTGCCACAAGGTTTTTAGCCTTGCCGGCAATCACAAACCATTTTACCAATACTAATTAATTATTTGATTTTCAATTATCTAAATCATTTAACTTAGAATTTGATGTCTGGTATCTAAAATCTAATGTCTGACATCTAATATCTATTCAATTCATACATATTCCGATTTAGAAGAACCGGGGCGCCTCATCGCTTCGCCGTATGCAAGTACGGGGCGCCCTGCTCTTTTTAGTACGGGCAGATAATAATCTGCCTCAACGAAGAATTTTCTTTCACCAGGGCAGATGAGGATCTGCCCCAACATAAAATTACCTGTTTATGAAACGTATTTTACTCACTTCAATGCTGCCGATCGCATTCGGAATCATGCTATGGCAACCTGCGAAAGCACAAACGCCAACAGATGCCCTGATGATGGAAAAAGGACAAATCTGCCTGGCTGCCATTTACACCCACGACACCTGGGATGAATACTGGGAAGGCACGTTGAAGCGTGTCAACGGAAATATCGGCACGCTGACCCGCCAAACCATCATGCCCATGGTTGCATTGGGTCTTTTTGACCGCGTGAATGTCATTGCTGCTATGCCTTGGGTACGCACCGAGGCGAGCGGAGGACAGGTGGCTGGCGCGCAAGGTCTGCAAGACTGGGGACTTTGGGTAAAAGGGACTGCCCTTGACCAGGAAATTGGCGCCGGAAAATTGACGCTCCATGCGGTGGCAGGGGTAAGCGGACCTGCCTCGAATTACCTGCCCGATTTTGCGCCGTTCAGCCTCGGTTTAGGTTGTTTGGATGCCTCTTTGCGTGGGATATTACAATACCAAACGGGCTCCGGCATCTACGTCAGGGGGCAAGGCGCTTTCCACTTGCGCGGAAATTGTACGATTGAACGAGATTATTACTACACCAACCAGGGTTTCTACACGGATGAAGTGGACATGCCGGACGCGATTACGTATGGTGCTGTGGCCGGGATTTGGTTGTTCAACAATTCCTTCAAGATTGAAGCCAGTTTCGATGGCCTGAAATCGTTAGGCGGCTTCGACATCCGCCGGCAGGACGCGGGCTTCCCATCCAATAAAATGATCTTCACCCGTGTAGGCGGTGGCTTGCAGTACTATTTACCATCGGTGAAAGGCTTGGGCGTAGTTGCTTCCGGGGGGTATGTGCTCACTGGCCGGAATGTGGGACAGTCGCTGATGCTCAGCGGCGGCGTAACGTATCAGTTCGGGATTTGGTAATCTCTTATTACCACAATTTGCTTATTACCTTTTCTCTAAAATCATCAACACAACATGAAAAAGATATTTCCACTCCTCATAATTTTTGCCGCGGCCCTGTTCTTTTTCCAATCCTGTGAAAAAGATTTGCCGCAGATCCTGGAATACGAAGCGTATGAATTTGCAACGCTCGACGAAGACGGGGGAACCTGGGATCCGATATTGCTCAACGCACCCAATCAGATCGGCATTCCAGCCCCGGGCGCAATTACAGATCCGGCTTATTTGACGGAATTAGCGGCGGTAAAAGCAGCTTCAGCCCAACTTACAGGCACACAGGAAGCCGCTGTCCGCTACTGGAGCAGCAATTCCCTGATCCGGTGGAACGAAATTGCGCGCGAGCTTACCGCCAAATACAACTTAACGCCTGCACCCAACGCCGATGGCACCTACCCGGCGCCGAACGCAATGAACCCGGGTCAGTACCCGCTTTTCCCATTTTCTCATCCACCTTATGCCTGCCGCATGCTGGCTTATTGGGGAGGCGCTCAGTACGACGCGCTCATGGCAAACTGGCATTACAAATACCAGTTTAACCGCCCGGCGCCATACACGGTGGATGCTTCCATCACCACGCACCTGCCTGAAAACGGGCTTCCCTCCTACCCTTCGGAAGGCGCTACGATTGCCGCAGTTTCTCAGGTTATTCTTTCCGCAATGTTTCCGTTGGAAAAAGATTTTATTGCCGAAAAGGCTGCTGAACACAAAAGCAGCCTGATCTGGGCGGGCATGAACGTGCAAAGCGATATTGTCGCAGGCGACTCGCTTGGAAGGGCCGTAGCAGCTGTGTTTATGAACCGCGCCAAAACGGACGGTATGGCCGCCGCGCAAACGCCACGCCCCATTTCTGATTCGCTGCGCGATGCTGCACAGGCGCGTTGGGGCTGGCATTGGGAAAATTTGGAAACGCCACAACGCCCGGTGGGCATTACGCCGTACTTTGGAAGAGTACGCCCCTGGTGCATTCCCAATGTTGAAGTTGTTCGCCCGGTACCACCGCCTGCTCCAGGTTCTCCAGAATTCCAAATCGCTGCGGCAGAGTTACAGGATATTGCAGATAACCTCACCACAGACCAGCGCAAAATTGCCAATTTCTGGGCAGACGGCTTAGGCACTTATACCCCTCCGGGGCATTGGAACCGCTTTGCCGCTGATTTGATTGTGAAATACAAAGAAAATCCCCTCCGTTCGGCCCGCACATTTGCCTACATGAACATGGCAATTATGGATGCAGGCATCAGTTGCTGGGACGCAAAATACTATTACCACTATCCAAGGCCGGTGCAGGCAATCCCAGGTTTTAAAGCCATTCTGGGTACGCCGAATTTCCCAAGCTACACGTCGGGCCACTCCACGTTTTCGTCGGCGGCAGCGACTGTTTTGGGCCATATTTTCCCAGCTGAAAAAGCCCGTGCCGATGCTTGGGCAGAAGAGGCGGCTTTATCGCGTATTTATGCAGGAATCCATTACCGGTTCGATTCGGAGGTTGGGATCACGCAGGGGCGTGCCGTAGGGAATTATGCGGTGGATGTTGCCAAGTTAGACGGTGGAGAATAAATATAGTCCATCCATTTAGTCCCGTGTCTGGGTTCGAGAGCTAAGGTCATTGAGCGAAGTCGAAATGAACGCACCTATCGGACTATAAAAACAGACACTAACGGAATTGCCTGGCAATGGAGCAAGAGGAGGGGAAGCCGAGGGTAATTATAGTTCGATAACCGTTTATTATGGCTAATCAGAACAATTTCACGACATTCCAAAGTTTCTAATGCCTTTTGTTCCTTGTCAGGCAATTTCATTTTGTACATTTTACCTGTAATATTAAAGAGCTTGCCGGAAAACCCCCAACAAGCTCTTAATTTCTGAACGCCTTACATCAGAAGGCGCTTACATATTTCCAATTACTTCCGTGCCAAATTCCGAACACTTCAGCAGTGTTGCACCTTCCATCAACCGGTGGAAGTCATACGTGACGCGTTTTTTGGCGATGGCGCTTTCCAGACCTTTAATGATCAGGTTGGCCGCTTCGTTCCAGCGCATGTATTCCAGCATCATGACCGCAGAAAGGATCACCGAACTTGGGTTCACTTTGTCCAAACCTGCGTATTTCGGCGCTGTGCCGTGCGTGGCTTCAAAAATTGCCGCACCATTTTCGTAGTTGATGTTGGCGCCGGGAGCGATGCCAATGCCGCCAACCTGGGCTGCGAGGGCGTCCGAAACGTAGTCGCCGTTCAGGTTCAGGGTTGCAATAACCGAATATTCAGCAGGGCGCAACAAAATCTGCTGGAGGAAAGCATCTGCAATCACGTCTTTGACGATCAGTTTGCCAGCATTTTCCGCTGCTTTCTGTGCCGCATTGGCCGCAGCTTCGCCTTCTGCTTCTTTGATGCGGTCGTATTGTACCCACGTAAACACTTTGTCACCGAATTCGCGTTCCGCCAATTCGTAGCCCCAATCTTTAAATTTACCTTCCGTAAATTTCATGATGT
>JBJXFD010000203.1:0-28174 GCA_046153985.1 Saprospiraceae bacterium | reverse complement strand
GAGCGCTCCCGGATTTCTTCGGTGCGCACGATGTCGTTGTTGCTGCCGCTGAGCACACAAACGACGTTTTTACCCCGGATTTGTTCGCGGTAAAAATCCAGTGCAGCGATGGTTAGCGCGCCGGCTGGTTCCACCACAATCCCTTCTTCGTTGTAGAGCTGCAAAATGCTGGTACAAACCTTGCCCTCCGGCACCAGCACCATATCGTCTATGACCTTTTGGGCGATGCGAAAGGTTTTTTGCCCAACCCGCCGAACGGCGGCTCCGTCCACAAAGCTGTCAATTTTATCGAGGGTAACCAATTCGCCGGCTTTCAGCGATTCGTACATCGCCGCTGCGCCAGTCGGTTCTACGCCGATGATTCGGGTGCGCGGACTGAGTTGCTTAAAGTAGCTGCCCAGCCCGGAAATGAGTCCCCCGCCGCCCACGGCAACGAACACATAATCCAGCGTAACTTTACAATCTTCCAGAATTTCAAGTCCGACGGTGCCCTGCCCTTCGATAACGCGTTCATCATCAAAAGGATGAATGAAGGCCATTTTGTGCATTTCTGCAGCTTTCAGCGCTTCCGCGTAAGCGTCATCAAAGGTGTCTCCAGTCAAAATTACTTCCACGAAGCCTTTCCCAAATAACTTAACCTTGCCAACTTTTTGTTGCGGCGTAACGCCGGGCATATATATTTTGCCCATCACCTCCATTTTCTGGCAGGCGAAGGCGACACCCTGTGCATGGTTGCCTGCGCTGGCGCACACCACGCCGTTATGAAGCTGTTCAGCAGTCAGGCTTGCCATTTTGTTGTAGGCGCCCCGGATTTTGTACGAGCGCACCACTTGTAAGTCTTCCCGTTTGAGGTAGATTTGACAGCCGTATTGTTCGGAGAGGTTGTAATTAAAAGACAAAGGCGTAGGCTCGGCTATGTTTTTCAGCCGAACCTTCGCCTTATAGATATTTTCTACGGTGACCAATTCATGTTGGATGGTCTTCGTCATATTTTGTCCATCATCAATTATCAATCCTATAATTATCAATCATCAATAAACCTTATTCCTGCTCCACCGGAACTTCCTGGGCCTCCGGTCTCAAGCTCCGAACCGTGCGGCCAGCCTGCCACATTTCGCTGTCGTGCATGGCTTTGAGTTCTTTTCCCAATTTTTCGCGATAATCCGGCTGGCTGTTCGAATCTATGGAGCGCTGAGCTTCGTTACCGGCAGCAACGCTGTCGTAGAGTTCTTCAAAAACCGGCGCAACGGCATCGCGAAATTTGGTCCACCAATCCAACGCGCCCCGCTGGGCTGTGGTAGAGCAGTTGGCGTACATCCAATCCATTCCGTTTTCAGCCACCAAAGGCATGAGGCTTTGTGTAAGCTCCTCTACAGTTTCGTTGAATGCTTCTGAGGGCGAATGTCCACGACTGCGCAAACAATCGTACTGCGCTGCGAAAATGCCTTGAATGGCGCCCATGAGGGTGCCGCGTTCGCCGGTAAGGTCGCTAAAAACCTCGCGTCTGAAATCGGTCTCAAACAAATAGCCCGAACCAATACCGATGCCCAGCGAAATGGCGCGATCATGCGCATTCCCGGTAGCATCCTGAAAAATGGCGTAGCTGGAATTGAGTCCACGGCCAGCCACGAAAAGGCGGCGCAGACTGGTGCCCGATCCTTTGGGCGCAACTAAAATTACATCTACATCGGCAGGCGGTATAATGCCGGTGCGCTCTTTGTAGGTGATGCCAAAGCCGTGCGAAAAATAAAGCGCCTTACCCGCAGTGAGGTAAGGTTTGAGCGTGGGCCACATTGCAATCTGGGCCGCGTCGGAGAGCAGATATTGGATGATGGTACCGCGTTCGGCGGCTTCTTCTATGCTGAACAGCGTTTCGCCGGGCACCCAGCCATCGGCCACCGCTTTGTCCCAGGTCTTGGAGGGGTAGCGTTGTCCTATGATGACGTTGAAGCCATTGTCGCGCAGGTTAAGCGCCTGCCCAGGCCCTTGTACGCCATAACCAATGATGGCGATGACCTCATTTTCGAGTACCTGATGTGCTTTTTCCAGAGGAAATTCCTCGCGGGTGACCACGTTTTCTTCCACGCCGCCGAAATTCAGTTTTGCCATGATGCTAAGTGTTTTGACATGAGCGATTAACCCCCATTTGAGGATGAAGAACAAAATTAGGGAAATCGGCGAAGGCAAAGCAAAACATGCCGCTATTGCGTCAGGTATAATTGGGAGGAAAGACGATGCCGCCCGGACTGTTTTGAAGCGGAAGAGTTTTTTAAAAAACTGATTGTCAGTTTTTTGTAATGATTAAAATAGGTTGTTTTATACGATTTCCGGCTTGGCGCCCTGCCAGCCTTATCGCTGTGAATACGGCACAGGCTTTGATGGGAAGTGTTTGTTTTCCAAAGATTCCAGTACAAATTGCCAGAGATTTTCATAGGGCGTGATTTCGACCTCGAAGGGTTGAGAGGCAATTTCAAGCGGAACAGCCTGTAACTTGTCGAGGTACTTTTGTGCTTTTCGAACCACCCCGGCCCTGTGAAAACCGGCTTCGGGCAATTGAAGGAGCATGCGGATGAAACAATGACTTCGAAATGTATCATCTTGCCTCAGGTATCTTGTACAGTATTTTTCAATAGCTTCCATGCGATCAATGACAAGGTCGTATTCCTTTTTCAGGACAAGGAACAGGATTTGAGCAATGAGAATTGGGATGTTAAGCCCTCGTTTATCCTGTGAAAAGGTGGGAACCTGGTTGAGAAATTTTCCGAGGCGAAAATTATTAAACTGTGTTTCCTCTTTGGGCAGACTAAGTTTATTTAGCAGTGTGAGGTAGTGCAAAAAAAAGCCGTATAAGGTCCACTTCTCCTGCGAATTATCATCGAGAAACCGGAATTTTTTATGCGTAGTAGCGGTGCTCCAGGTAAGGTAAGCGTCTTCATATTTGCACGTGTGCATGGCTAGCAAAAAACGCAACTCGTGGTTTTTAAACCAGTTGAAGCTTCCGTCCGGGATTAAGCTCAGCGATTTTTCGGCAGCTTCTTTACCCGCTTCAAATTGTCTTAACTGTAGGTGACAAACTAATTTTTGATGAAGAAAAACGGACAATGGGATTTTTACTTCAAACGATTTTTGCTCTAAAAAAGCAAGGCCTTCTTCACAGATTTTCAAGGTTTCCGGGTAGTTGTTGACCGCCATATAGCTGGCGATTTTTATCATCCGCACCAAAAAATGTATCCGATAAAACGGGTATTTGTCCAAAAAAAGATCCAGTTCAGGAAAAAGCACCTCTGCTTTCGAGTACATATTTTGCTGTGCGGATTTTTGACGGATGGTATCTATTGTAAGGTCGCAGAAATATTCCTCAACCTTGTTTTCGGCAATAAGCGCTCCTTCGTAGTATTGATATAAGCTGTTGTAATATTCAAACTTTTTGCGGTCGCCGTCAATGGTGCCGTGGTAAAGGCGCATTTGCTTGGAAACATCGAGGATGAGATCAACAAACTCGTATTGAATGGAAATATTGATGATTTTTTGGCAGATTTCCATTGCTGAGAGATGTGCGCCTTTCGCTACCAATATCTTCACGGCAGCCCATTCCCGCCAGCAATTGAAGTAAGCGGCTTGTTGTTCGTTATAAATAGCCTGTTTAACATCAATAAAAAAGATGGTGTTGAGCAAGCGCCTCCGGAGGTTGTTCTTGACATTCCGGTAGGCTGTACTTTTTACATCCACCTTTAGAAAGTCCGCTGCGTCTTCATCCGTCTTGACAAGGCCATCGCGAATGGCAGAATAGAGTTTATTAATTTTCGTGTGCTTCTTTTCCGGACTTTCATTTCCAATGACATCAATATGCCGCACCTTGCTCCGGGAAGCAATATTGATTAATTCAATCAGAGATTTCATAATAAATCCAATTTAGAGCGATTAAATAGGGGCATATAAAGTACGAATTTGTGTCAAATCACCAAATGGTATAGCTTTGATTATAGCTGTAAATCAATAGGTTAATGATTTTGCATGAAAGGTTGTGCAAAAATCAAGGTGAGTCATGCATTAATATTGGTGTCGGGCAAAGAGGGGGTAATCAGGGGTAAGTTTGTAACATCAATCGAACAAAACAAATTTACTCACACCAAAATCTGATTACCATGCTTACGGCAATTATTATCTCGATTTTACTTTCTCTTGGAATTATAAACACACCGGCAGAAGCGGAAGCTCTTACCCCAGAGCAAATTGAACAAGCCATTGTAAACTCTGATATTTCTGGTATTTAGCCATCACTTGCAAAGTTAATCATGAATCCCAGATTTTTATGAAAACTTTTATAGATGGAAAAAAAGAAGTTGGTTGACATGGTTTTGTTTTTTAAATATTTGATTAAGAGTTATTTGTGTTTTCATGTGTTGATTTAAGGCAAAAAAGATAGGATGTCGAAACGATAGACCATGTCAGGAAAGCACTAGTTTTTGATTGTACTTTTGTACCAGTTGATTTAATGAATCAGATAACAACGTAAAGAAAGTGGTTAAGTTAAAATTCAGTATGATGCAATCGAAACACCATTTTGGGAGAAGGCCGGAAAAAGCGCCTTCTCCCGCTACGAACGACCTTTATCCGAAGTTTACCGCTGTTAATCAGCTGTTTGTGGAAGTGAAATTCGGAATGGCAAGCAGGAATTGCGACAATTATGGTGTTTGTCAGGTAGATGCTATTGAGAACTTATGGGAAGTAGAAAATGATACCACCTGTAATTGTCACCAGAAAAGCCGGGCAATTATGAGCATTGACGGTCTTGGGAATATTGAACTGGCTTTTCCAAAGGCTCCCATTTCCAAAGAAATAATCTGCAAGTATTTCGATAAATTTTTCTTCACTGTAGGGGAAGATTATCAAATATCAGATGAAATAATCAAAAAATACAAAATAGAAGGGATTCCAAAAATATTAAAAGGAGCGTACGAGATTCAGGAAACAATAGGGTTTTATACCGTACAATTTAATTCTGAGCTTAGTTATACAAATTAAACCCTAAAAGAATTTTATTTTAATATTTTCATGCTTTTTAAATGCTGACAACATGAAAAAAAGAAAATTTATTTCTCTGGAAAATTTTGACGATCATGAATTGTTGAACGGGTTTCAAAACCTGGGCATTCGTTCGTCGAAGGAAGCTGCTTCTTTTTACAGCGAACTTGATTTAGGTGGCGACTATTACCCGACATGGGGATGCACGATACCTTTAGCCATCAATCGCGAATATGGTTGATCACAAGCCGGGATGTTAAAAACGGGCGTTTGGATTTTAACATTCTGGTATTCAACTAACTGGCGAGTCTCTGAATGAAGCGTCTGAAAAATAAATAGGCAACGGACGTAATTAATAGGCCAATAGAGACTAAGATTCCGATTTTAGGTAGAATTAGACGCAGGGGTAACTGACGCCACCAGAGGTCATAGAAAGCCTCAAGTCCCCAGTAATTCACACTGAGTCTCGCCAGCTTTTGCATAAAATCAGGCATAATAAAAATAGGAATCATGCTGCCACCCAGTGCAGACATGAGCAAGATAATAGCAATTGCAATGCCTTGCATCTGGCCTCTTGTTTTGCTGATACCAGCCAACAAAAGTCCAAAACTGGAAAAGGAAAAAGTCGTTGCGAGCATAATCAATAAAAGGCCAGGAATATTGTATTCAATATGTAGTCCGAATATTAGCATGGCTGCAAGAAACATAATACTTAGCTGGATAAAAGAGATAAACATGCCTTGCAGCATTTTTGCCCAAAATAAACCAGCGGGTTTTAAAGGGGATTGGAGTAAACGTTTCAAGGTACCGGTTTCCTTCTCTTCCAGGAGGCTGCCACCAATACCCGATACGTTGAACAGTAAGAGAATCAGGGCGATGCCGACTACAGGCTGAACCAGCCACGGATCATTTCTGAATGCCGGTTCTTGCGCCAAAGGTTTGAAAATGAGTTGCATGCCGGATAGGTCAAGCGGAGCACCGGAGTTAGCGGGGGAATTGTCTGAAGTGTTGGCATCAGGGGTATGAAATGGATTAAGTTTCCTTAAATTAGGGAGGAGAATGGATTTCAGGATACCCAACTCCATATCCCGGCCTTCCTGGTAAACCAACTCCCAGGGCAAAGGAGTCTGCGCAGAGAAGGCATCAGAAAACCCTTTGTGAAGCACGAGCGCACCGATTCTTTTACCGGTGCGAACAAGCTTGTCGGCCTTGATAGAATCCACAGGCTCTAACTTGAAACTTGGAATTTGCGAAAGCTGCTGCACAATATATCGGGTGGTTTCTGAGCTGTCCAAATTGACAACAGGCAAACTGATTTTTTGTATGCCGGGATCGCCGTTATCGCTGCGCATGCCTGAAAAAGCAAGTACGAAAACGGAAATTAGCAATACGGGCAAAAGAAATTTGAATGCCAGCGCTCTTTTGTCTGAAAAAAGAAGCATCAGGTCTTTTTGTAGTATTTTAAACATATCAGTCTCTGAGTTGGTAGCCTGTGAACTGCAGAAAAATATTTTCAAGATTGATTCTTTTGATTTCTATTTTTTTGATTTTGAGAGATTGATTGATCATAGCAGAAAGAAGGTCAGGGATGGCTTCCACAATACCGGATCCTGAGATGGTCAGTGCATGATCCTTCAGATAGAAAGAGAAACGATGTTGGTATTCCGCTGAAATAGCTGCAATATCTACGGGCAATTCAGTGGGGTATAACAAAATTTCTACGGACTCCTGAATCTTGCTGATTGTCCTTAATTCATCCAGCGTGCCTTGTACAATGATTTTGCCATTGTCGAGTATGGCAATGCGGTCGCAGAGGTTTTCCGCCTCTTCCAGGTAGTGGGTCGTATAAAGGATTGTTTTTCCGGATTGTTTTAGTTTTTCAATGTAGTTATAAATGAGGTTTCTGCTTTGCGGATCAATGCCAACCGTTGGTTCGTCCATAAAAATCAACGAAGGATCGTGGAGCAGAGCCGCCCCAATATTGATGCGCCTTTTCATGCCTCCGGAGTAAGTTTTTACCAGGTCATGCCGGCGGTCGTACAACCCCAGATCTTGAAGAATGCGGTCCGTTTTTTCTTTGCTGACCGATTTTTTCAAACCATAAAGACTTCCCCAAAACAAAAGGTTTTGGTAAGCAGAAAGATCCTGATAGAGGGAAATTTCCTGCGGCACAACGCCAATTGACTGCTTATACCGCGAATCAGTTGTTGCAATTTCTTTATTGAACCAGGAGATGGTACCCGCATCTTTTTTTGAAAGGCCGCTTAGAATATTTATCAGCGTGGTTTTACCTGCGCCGTTAGGGCCAAGTAAGCCCAGCATTTTTCCTTCCTGAAGATGAAGGTCAATTTGCTTGAGCGCCTCGTGATTCGGATAGCTTTTTGAAAGCGCACTTATGGATAGCATGGCGATATGTTATTAAGGAAGAATCAAAGATAATGTTATCCATTCAACATAAGCGTTTATTTTTCTTATTTTTTGAATTAATGAAAAGAGGTTGTTTTTTAGTTTTTTTACAAATCATTGGTTTTAAATATTTTGTGTTTTTAAAAACAATAGTAGCATGAAAAACAACGTATGTCAAAATTGAATCAACAGGCAAGATTTTGACAAACCTCCATCCTAACTTTGCATTGTAATAAGAAGATAACCCGGAAGAGAATTGATTTATCAAAATATAACAAATTCGTTATGAAAAAACTAATATTGCTCATATACTTAACTGCTGCCATCCATACTTTATTAGCAGGGCAAAAAATAAGCATTAGCGGCCGTGTAACAGATGAATTTAATGAACCTGTTATCGGAGCCAATATTATGATCAAGGATACTTACCAGGGCACTACTACAGATCTTGATGGCAGTTTTATATTATTAGCTACATTTTCAGGTGAGAAAAAAATTGTAATTACTTATTTAGGATATGAACCCACGGAGAAACTAATTGAGGCAGGAACCGATAGCCAGCATAATATCGGGACGATTAAAATCAAGCCATCGGCAACGCAGTTAGAAGGCGTTACCATTACAGCAGGCGCTTTTGAGGCAAGTGATGAGAAACGGGGAACGATCTTAAATCCGCTCGATATTGTAACAACAGCTGGGGCTACTGCCGATGTTGCGGCCGCCCTGAATACCCTGCCCGGCACCCAAAAAGTAGGGGAGGAGGGAAGGCTCTTTGTGAGGGGGGGAGCTGCATACGAAACCAGAACCTTCATTGACGGCATGGTTACACAGAATCCCTACAACAGTTCCGTAGCCGGAGTGCCATCAAGAGGACGATATTCTCCCTTTTTGTTTAGCGGGACCATGTTTAGTACAGGTGGCTATTCAGCGGAATTTGGGCAGGCATTATCTTCTGCGTTGGTATTGAATACGCATGGTTTGGCCAATAAAACTCAAACAGATATAGGGGTCACGACAGTGGGTTTGGATGCATCGCACCAGAAGCTATGGAAAAATACTTCATTGGCGGTAACCGGAAATTACATGGATTTAAGTCCGTACACCGCACTGATAAATCAAAATATTGATTGGGTTTCCCCTTTCCGAAATTATGGGGCTCAGGGGATTTACCGGAAGAAAATTTCAGAGAACGGCATCCTGAAAATACATGGAGACATTAGCAGCACCAGTTTGCGTTTAAAATATCCAAATGTAAATAACCCAGATGTTCCCAACGATGTTTCCATGCGCAATAACTATGCTTACCTGAATACATCGTTTAAAGAAATAATTAAGGAAACCTGGACATTAGGGGGCGGCCTGAGCTACAACTACAACCACGATTACGTAAAGTTTGACTCCATTTTTCAGCGCATAACCGATCAATTGGTGCAGGCGAGGTTTAATGCCAGCAGGTTTATCGGGAATATGTTTAAAATAAAAACGGGTGTAGAATATTTTACCCAGGTTTATCAGGAAAAGGTAGATAACCAACAGGACATAAATCGAAATACCCAATATCAGATACACAATTACGCTGCTTTTACTGAATTGGATATCGTATTCAATTCCAGGCTTTATGCCCGAATCGGAGAACGTATTGAGTACAGTAGCTATATCAATGAACCAACTTTTTCTTCCCGGGTATCTCTGGCTTACCGACTGAGCAGCAATACCCAGGTGTCAGGTTCCTTCGGACAGTTTTACCAGCTCCCCGAAAGCAGGTTTTTGATCTACTCCCCCAACTTAGTCAATGAAAATGCTTTACACTACATTCTCAATTATCAATACACCAAAAACCAGCGCATATTCCGGGTGGAAGGCTATTATAAAGATTATAACCGACTGATTAAATACGATGGCGATTACAGGTATCAACCTCAATTATTGAATAATTCAGGGTATGGGTACGCAAAAGGAGTTGATCTGTATT
This sequence comes from Saprospiraceae bacterium, assembly GCA_046153985.1. Taxonomy (GTDB): domain Bacteria; phylum Bacteroidota; class Bacteroidia; order Chitinophagales; family Saprospiraceae; genus JABWAJ01. Next base: position 18,771 of record JBJXFD010000203.1, on the reverse strand, counting down.
TTCGCGATAAAAAGACTTTTAAAGACATTGATTACTGGATCTCGTATTCCTTTCTCGATACCCGGCGCAATTTCAGAAATTTTCATCAGGAAGCGGTGCCCAATTTTGCTTCAATGCATAATGTATCAATTGTATACAAGCAGTGGATAGACCAAATAGATTCTCAATTAGGCGTTACGTACTCTTTTGCCAGCGGAAGGCCCTACAACGACCCCGCATCCGAACAATTCAACGATAAAAGAACCTTGTCTTACAATGATTTGAGCGCAAACCTGAGCCACATTACCGAATTGTGGGGACACTCAGCGATCCTGTTCATTTCCTGCACCAATATTCTTGGGTTCGAAAATATATTCGGCTACCGGTTCAGCGAATCGCCCGACGATGCAGGAAACTTCAACCGGATTGCAATAGAGCCTACGGCTAAACGCTTCGTCTTCGTTGGTTTTTTTGTCACTTTCGAGCAGAAAAAAAATAATTCATCACAACATTAATTCATCAATTTAAAATATTAAAATCATGAAAAAGTTAATTATTATTTTAATTTCATTATCCAGTTTTTCCTTGTCAGCCCAGGATTATTTAACGACCATGAGCGATTGCCTGGCACAATTGGAGAAAGCTGAAACCATTCAGGAATACACCGATCTGGCACTGGCATTCGAAAGAATTGCGGTTGCCGAAAAAACAAAGTGGCATCCATATTATTACCAGGCTTTCTGCCTGTTGGTCAAAAGCTTTATGTTGAAGGAGGCCGATTCGAGAGATAAGATCATTGATGCCGCCGAAGGAATTATCAAAAAAGCAGGCGAATTAGGGGGCGATAAAGGTGAACTTTCCGCCTTGCAAGCCAGAGCTTTTCAGGCGCGACTGAGCGTAGATCCAGGCACCAGAGCCATGCAATACGGCCCTAAAACCACCATGCTGCTTGCTGAGGCCAGGGCTCAAAATCCGAATAACCCGCGCGTTCTGTTTTTGCTGGGCCAAAACCTGCTCTTTACGCCAGCTGGATTTGGAGGCGGTAAAGAAAAAGCCCTCCCGTTGATCGAACAGGCAGTGGAAAAGTTTAACACCGTGCCAGCACAGGATCCGCTTGCTCCGTCCTGGGGGCGTGAAGAAGCTACTTCTCTATTGGCAAATGCCAAAAAATAACGCCATGAATATAAGGATCAGACAAGCAATTGCCGGCCTGGTTTTACTCGGAACGTTTGGGGTTTGTTGCGCGCAGCATCAATTTGCCAGCACAACCAGCATCAACGCATCGAAGCCAGGCCGGCACGAAACCCGGGACAAAGTTGGATTAAACGACTTATTGCCGCAACTCGACACAGCAAGATCCACGGCAACCTATGAGCGACTTGCCGGCAGCTTTAACAAGCTATCCGCATCGAATCGCAAGGACTGGCTGCCTTTTTACTACGAAGCCTACTGCCACCTTCGCCTGGCGTTGCTGACAGCCGATAAGAAACTGGTTGATGTGTATTGCGATCGTGCAGGGGCCATACTCGGGGCACTGGAACAAAGAGACGAAAACAACACAGAGGTGATGTGCCTGCAAGCGCTCGAATTGAGTGCCAGGATAAGGGTTAATGTGATGGACAGGGGCGTTGCTTACAGTACTTTATCAAACGAAATATTGGAAGCTGTTCTTGTAAAAGATCCGGAAAATCCGAGAGCCTGGTTACTGCGGGGCCAAAACATTTTCAACATGCCCGATATATTCGGCGGCGGAAAAGTGCCTGCAAAACCTTACTTCGAAGCGGCGGTTGCCTGTTTTGAAAAACAAAAGAATACAAATTTAAAGCCGCGTTGGGGCCATCAAATGGCTAATCTGATGCTTGAAAAATGTCAATAAAATCTAAAAAAAAGAACGTCATGGAAAATACGAAAAAGATTGTACTCATCACGGGTGGAACAAGGGGCATCGGACGCCATACCTGCCTGAAAATGGCAGAAAGAGGCTATCAGGTACTGCTAACGTACAAAAGTAACCGCGAGATGGCTGAAGAATTGGTTCAGGAAATAGAAGCGCAGGGGTATTCCAGCCCGCTCATCTATCAATGCGATATGACAGAACCGGAACAAGTAAACAGCCTGATAAAATTCATCAAAAAAGAAGTCGGCATTATTGATGTTTTGATCAATAACGCAGGGGTTCTGGGAAATAGCAAGCCGTTTTTGCTCACGCCTGATCAGGAGTGGTGGTTTACGTTGAACACCAATATTGCGTGTGTGGTCAATACTTGCCGGGCAGTGCTTCCCATGATGATCGCCAGAAAAAAAGGCGTGATTGTCAATCTGACTTCTTTGTCGGGCCAGAAAGGAAATCCCGGCCAGTCAGCCTATTCCGCCTCCAAAGCGGCCATCGTTTCTTTCTCGAAGGCATTGCACAAGGAAATGGGGCCTTTAGGCATAAAAATTAACTGCATTTCACCGGGTCTGATTGAAACCGATATGACGAAGGACATCAATCCGGCATACTTCCAGACAAGGCTGGCAAACAGTCCGTTAAAGCGGATGGGTAAGCCGGAAGAAGTCGCTAATCTGATTGCCTACATGGCCGATGAAGCGCCCTCTTACCTGATTGGCCAGGAAATTACGATTGATGGCGGTATAGGCGTATAACCTGGCCTTGTGGAAAACTGCCGGATTTTTATTCTGATCAGGCAAATCAATTCATTGATAAGTAGTCTAAAATTAATTGATATGGCATCTAAAGTAGTAGTAACCGGTTTGGGGGTCATTTGCTCCATCGGTAATAACCTGGATGAGTTTGAACAAAACTTGCGCGAAGGTAAGTCGGGACTCAAAGATATTTCTGCAAATCGATTCGACATATCAGACGCTTTTTTCAGAAGCCGGCAGGGATGTACCATCGATCAGGAATTATACGAAGCGGTTTTCCAAAAGGATGTAACGGTATTAGGTGAACTTTCTGTGCGGGCAATTGACGAAGCGCTGCACCGGGCGCAGCTCGATATCAGTAAAATTGACCCTCGGCGAGTTGGATTGTGCCTCGGCACTTCAGTTGGCGGGAGCTATCCCTTTATGGAATGGGTGAAAAATAAGATTGATGCGAAGGAGCAGGATTTTCGTTTGCTCATGCACAGCACGCCCAATATTACGTCAAGAATTGCCGCCCAATTTGGCATACGCGGACCTCTATCAACCATTTCTACGGCCTGTGCGTCGGGGACAAACTCAATCGGGCGGGCATTTGATCTCATCCGGAGCAATCGGGTTGATTGTATGATTGCCGGAGGTGTGGACATCTTCACGTACCTGACTTACAGCGGATTCAACTCCCTATTTGCCCTGTCGAAAGGTGCTTGCCAGCCATTTGACAAAGGGAGGGATGGACTTAACCTTGGCGACGCAGCAGCTTATGTGGTTCTGGAAAGCTTAGAGTCGGCGCAGAAGCGAAATGCGCCAATCCTGGCTGAAGTTTCCGGATACGCCATTGTCAACGAGGCTTATCATGCTACTGCGCCGCATCCCGATGGCATCTTCGCTTGTCAGGCCATGCAAAATGCGCTGAAAATGTCGGGCGCAACACCTAACCAGGTAGATTACATCAATGCCCACGGCACAGCGACGCCGGCAAATGACAAAATGGAGCTGAAAGCCATTGAGCATCTGGTGAATGGGAATCCTGTTTATGTCAGTTCCACCAAGTCGCTTATCGGGCATTCGCTGGGCGCAGCTGGCAGTGTGGAGTTTGTAGCAACAGCCCTGGGGATACACAAACATTTCATTCCCCCTTCCATCAATGTGAAAGAATCCATTATCACAACGGATAATATTAAGCTGGTTGAAGGCAAGGCCATCAACTATCCCATTGACCTGGCTTTATCGAATTCCTTTGGATTTTCCGGGAATATGGCTTCCGTAGCAATAAGAAGTTTTAACTAATTTATTCACATATTAAATATTAAAAATCATGGAACTCAATGTAATTCAGGAAAAAGTAAAACAGTGCATTATTGATGTATTGGAGTTGGATAGCACAACAACTGAAGATATTAAAAATGATGCGCCATTTTTTGGAACAGACGAAGAACCGGGTATTATTCAGGATTCTCTGGCTGTTCTTGAACTCTCAACCCGTCTTGGCGAAGAATTTGGCATTATTCCAACAGAATTCAATGAAGAATCCTTCCAGAATGTAGAGACACTGAGCGCAATGATCCAGCGCAACCTGCTGGTAGCCGTAGAAGATTAATCAGGCAAGATTTTTTTAACCATATTTTTTAACCATTTAATTTTAATTACCATGCAAGATTTTCAACTTAAAAACGCATTGTCTGTCGTAGAGCTCGAAGAGCGTTTTGAAACCACCGTTGCTGCAGTAGATACTGCACGTTGCGATGGCAACAAAGTCGAACTTTCTGAAGCTTCTGAGCCAGCAGCGATTAACTAAGAGCTTGTTCAGGAATTCAGATTTTAATTCATTTTTTTTAACCAACAAATTTTTTTTGATCATGGAAAATTTCAATGTAAAAGATGCACTGTCCGTCGTAGAACTGGAAGGTCGCTTTGAAACAACGGTTGCTGCCGTGGATACTGCCCGTTGCAGTGGAAACTCAGTAGACCTTGACGCTGCTGCTGAGCCAACAGCCGCCAACTAATTCAGGTTTTAATTCATTTTTTTTTTTTTTTTTTCACCAACAAAATTTCATTTATTATGGAAAATTTCAATGTAAAAGATGCACTGTCTGTCGTAGAACTGGAAGGCCGTTTTGAAACAACGGTTGCTGCCGTGGATACTGCCCGTTGCAGTGACAACAAAGCTGACGTTTCAGCTGCTTCTGAGCCGGCTGCAATAAACTAATTTCATCTATCCGCCAGAAGTGATAATTTAAACGAAGGAGAAAGGACAATATGCTGATCGACACTCAGAATCATAGATTTATATAACATCGGATTCAGGCTTATACACCTTTCTCCCAAATAATATTACTGAAGTGGATAATCTGTACTGAATGATTTTTAATTCATTTTTTTTCACCAACAAAATTTTATTTATCATGGAAAATTTCAATGTAAAAGATGCACTTTCTGTTGTAGAATTGGAAGGCCGTTTTGAAACAACGGTTGCCGCTGTGGATACCGCTCGTTGCAGCGACAACAAAGCAGATGTTCCAGTTGCTTCTGAGCCGGCTTCTATAAACTAAGTTCATCTACCCGCCTGAAGCAATAATTTAAATAAAGGAGTAAGAACAATATGCTGATCGACACTCAGGATTATAGATAAATATAATAACATCGGATTCAAGCTTATAGACCTTCCTCCCAAAATAATATTGCTACGGTGGGTGATGTGTACTGAATGATTTTTAATTCGTTTTTTCACCAACAAAATTCATTTATCATGAATAATTTCGAAGTTAAGGACGCATTGACAGTTGTTGAACTCGAAGCCCGTTTTGAAACGACAGTAGCAGCCGTTGACACTGCTCGTTGCGATGGCAATTCAGCTGAAGTAAAAGCTACAGATTCGCCGTCACTGACCTAACTGATCAGAAACTCGCTGTAATTGTTTAATTACGTTTAAGTGAATTGGCAAAAGGAGCCGGATAAGGGTTATGCTGTCAGCAACAATAACCTCCGGCTCCTGCCTTTCGCTACGAAATAAAATGCAACGCGATTACTCCATATCTATTCATATAAAAAGAATAAATTATGTACACCATACAGGAAGTTGAAACTGGAAAGGGCCAAAAGCAGTATCTGTTACAGATTAATGGCGCTAATTATTATATCGGGGAGTTGTTGCACATCATCATTGATCAGTTGCATCAAAAGAAGTCCAGGCTGGAAATTACCAGTAGCCTGAATAATTGGTCGCGTGGCCAATATCAATTTACGGAAGAAACCGTTGATCAAATCATTGAAGATAAAATCAAACCCCTTAAAATATTTAATGAATCAGGCGATGTTGTTCAGGACACCGACCTGGAAAGAAAAAAAACAGAGCTCTTGCTGTCAGGATTTACAGCCCATTGGGATATTTTGCACTTTAAACACATCAAGTGGATTCTGGAGATTTTAAAGTACTTCTTTTATCCCATTCCTTTTTTCGTAATTTTGGTAGCAGGCGCTTTTCTGAATTATTATTACATACAACAATTTTCTAAATACAACGACGCACTGACCGCCTCAACTTTGCTGGCCGAACCGGGGGCGCAATGCCTGAAAAACATGGGCTACATTTTTCTGTATTACCCGGCGGCCATCCTGATTTTATTTATTCACGAACTGGGTCACGCAGCTTCCTCTTATTTGTTTAAGACACAACCCAAAAGTATCGGCTTTGGCTTTTATTTTATATTCCCGGTGCTCTATACAGATGTTACAGAGGTTTGGAAACTCAGCCGGCTGAAGCGAACCATTGTTAATCTCGGAGGGATATTTTTTCAAGTACTCATCAATCTTGTACTCATTTATTGGATCAAACATTCAAACGATATAGAGACGATCAAAATATTGCGGAGCCTGATGATCATTAATACCATAACATTATTCATCAATTTCAACCCCTTTTTCCGGTTTGACGGGTACTGGATTTACAGCGACTTGTTCAAACTCCCAAACCTGAGACAACAAACTCATGCCTGGTGGACGCTTACCTTGAAGCGGGTTTTCCCGGCATTTCCGGCCAGAATTTCAGAAAACATACGACAATTGGTAAATGTAAAAAACCCATTTCTGATCCTTTATTCAATTTGTAGCTACCTGTTTTGGGGTTATGTTTTTTATGTCGTAATCAAGTTTATCGGGCAGGCATTCGGCGCCTGGAAGCAAGTGTTTGCAAGCATATATCAGCAGGATTTTTCCGTATGTGCGATCGAGTATTTTGCAAAAACGGCACTCGCTACCACTATTTTTACTTTCATATTTTACAAGCGATATAAAGCGACCTCAGGTGTGATGCGCAATAGTATTAAAAACATGATAAGAAACAGAAACAATGGAAGATCATAAAATAATTACGAACTTCGTAATCTCGCCGTACCTGATCATCGAACGTGAAAAGGGAACCGATCCAATTCACAAGCTTTACAATACCTTGAGTGGAAAGGCTTTTCAGGTGAAAGAGACGGCGATGAACATCCTGCGGTTTCTCGAGATACCCAAAACGTTTGAGGGCATCATCGCAGCATTTCCACAATACCCGGCAGAGGATTTGAAGCAGGCACTGTCTTCGTTTGTTAACCGTGGGCTTGTTTTTCAGAATGATATTCTTGAAGACCAGTTGGTGTTGCTAACACGATTAAAGCATTCCCTGTTTGGGTTGAACGATGAAATCAACCCCGATTTTGCCAACTTGTGTTTTGTGGGCATTCCTTATGGCGGCGGAAACCCTAAATCCATAGGCTGCGCTTATTTCCCGGAGAAAATCAGGGAATACGCCAATGGATATAAATTAGAGTTAAACAGCCAGCGCTTAGATAATTATTGCCTTGAAGCGGTAGGGATTAATTCGGAGCAATCTGCTTTTTCAGAGCTTTTGCAAAAAGATTTGATCAAAGATATGGGCAATTTATTTGTCAGTATTCACGAGTCGAAATCCTATATCTACCGGAAAATAGAAAAAGTAGCTTTTCAAATTTTCAAACAAGGTAATATTCCTTTTTTTCTGGGCGGGGATCATTCGGTCACCTACCCAATTGTAAAAGCGGCATCGGCTGTTTTTGACGAACTGTACCTTGTACACATGGACGCGCATACCGATACCTATTCCTCTAAATACGATAGCTTGCAACATCCTGAAAAAGTACATCACCATGGGAATTTCGCAAGCAGGTGTCTTGAAATTTCAAATGTGAAAGGGGTTTATCAAATGGGCATCAGAGGGATATTTAACCTCATGGGGCGGCCATACAATACAAAGCAGCATATTTTCTGGTGCAGTGAACTGAAACGGGCTATTCAAGATAAATTAGAGATGCCTTTTATTCCGGAAGATGCCAGCGTTTACCTGACCATTGATATTGACGTGCTGGATCCAGTTGTGGCTCCGGCTACTGCAACCCCTGTCGCTAATGGGCTACACCTTTCGGAACTGATCCAATTATTGCAATTGGTCTTATCTGATCGTCGCATCATAGGCGTTGATCTGGTGGAAGTTAATCCGGATATGGATAATCAGGACCGAACGATGCAAACTTCTATTGAGCTGATTTTGAATGTTATTAATTTATTCACATTGAGGGACCTCAGTCGGGAAGAGCCGATCGGCGAACATCGCAAGAACGTCACTCCTCAGTTAAATAACGCCTAAGTATGAATACTGGAATAACTATGCCATTAACTGCCCCGGCAGCAGACACGTCCAATAAATTTCCGCATGTAGAAAATTATAAAGGGCTGAGAAAAAAAATAGAACTGCGCGAGCAACAGAAATTTTCGGATCTGCAATTAAAAGATATGGCATTTCTAAGCGCTAATCTTGAGAATTTTTTACCAACAATACCAGCCTCTGAATATGAAAAAATCTACATGAATGTCCTGTTCGGAAGGGCGCTCCTGAATGAAGAAACCGATATGCCGGAATTGATCGAATATCTGGATGTAGAAGGTTTGGAGGCGGTGTTGACGCCTGGTGCATTGCCCGCAGTGTTCTGTACTTACCACCTGGGGTCATACCGATCCATTATTGGTGTGATGGCCAGCAAAGGCATTGATTTTGTTTTAATTGTCGATGAAAATACATACAGGAATCAATCTGCAAACATCAAAGCCAAAGTTGCCAAATTCCACAAAACCTTTGGCGTCAGTGCCAGTTTTGATATTTTGAATGCAGAGTCGCCCGATATTGCCATGACGTTGTCGCGATGCCTTCGGGAAGGAAAATCGGTCATTGCTTATATTGATGGCAATACCGGAAGCGGAGGTATTTTTCATAAATCCGAAGTATTTCAGCTGAAAGTTCGCTTCCTCGAACGTGAAATATTTTCGCGTAAAGGGATCGCGGCAATTTCCTGGATGAGCAAGCGACCCATAATTCCGGTTATTTCTTATTACACCGATGGGGATAAAAAACCCCCGACGATTAAGTTTTTACCGCCCATTTACCCGGCTCATTGGGCCGACAATCCCAAAGCTTATGTGCCAGACGTTACCACGCAGTTATACGCCATTCTCGAAAAATACTTAGTGCAATATTACGACCAATGGGAAACCTGGCTTTACCTGCACAAGTATCTGCCACCCAGGTCTATTCAGCTGGTAGAAGGGGATTGCCATCCATCGTCTGAATTAACCTGGGACACTTCTATTGCTTTCAATGACACAGATTTTTCTTTGTTCATGATTGAAGCGGATTGCTTTTTGCTCAATAAGCGGACTTATGAGTGTTTTCAGATCAGCGAGCCATTATTCAGGAGTTTACTACATACAAAACCCAGACAGAAGCTTGCCATGGAAGCTGAAGGCTTCAACGCCTCGCTCATCAAGGATTTTTTGGAAAGGAAGATTTTAAAAATTGAGAAATAGCAGGCGCCATGAATACTTATAATTACAAACTGACCGCGCGTTCCGGGATTATTCAAAAAAGTCTTGTACAGATTTTTCGGGACAAACATCGTTCGCTTGCGAACAATACGGCACTAATTGAAGAACAACGCCAGCTTACTTTTGGAGAATTTTGGCAAAATACCGACGCATATACTAAATTTTTACAGAAAACGGGGATAAAAAAAGGACAGGTAGTTGCTATTGTATGCCCAATGCCTTCGATAGATGTGGTGGAACTGCTGATGGCTTGTCTGCAACAGGAAGTCGCCCCGCTGATCATCAATCTGAGCGATAAGTTCCAGAAATTAGAGCCTGAAGACGGGAATGCATACGGTTATATTGTTCATAAAGATTTTCGGAACCATATTCCCCCTGGTACCGCGGCGGCTTATGGCAGGGAGCAGGAATTAGGAAACCAGTTGTTGTGGCAGCAAATAAACGATGAAGAAAAGGCTACCCCCACAGACGCTGCGCTCTTAGTGACCAGTTCGGGCAGTACCAACAGCAAAAAAATTATTAAATGTTCGGCAGAAGGCATCCTGAGCAACATCAGGAACAACATTACCGCTTTGGGAATCCGTCGCCAGGATCGCACCTTGATGGTATTGCCACTGACCTATTCTTATGGATTAATCGGACAGTTCCTTAGCCATTTTTTCATGGGAAGTACCGTTGTATTTTCTAATAAATGGTTGATTACAAACTCGATTATAGAGCTCATTAGCAGATATCAGATCAATTCGTTGTTTACCGTACCCCCAATTTTAAGGCAAGTTACTTTCTTGCTGGAGCGTTTTGGACACCTCTACCGAAACCGATATTCGTGGTCGTCATTGCGCTATATCACGGTCGGGGGGAATCACATCGAATCTTCGGCTATTTTAAAGGCGCTTAAGCTCTTCGATTGCCCTATTGTAAAAACATACGGCCTTGCCGAAGCCGGTCCGCGCATTGCTACCAATGTTATTACCTCAGAATACGATTCGATTGCTTCCGTAGGCTATCCTTTGTACGGGGTTCAGGTCAGTGCAATATCTGCCGACGGAGCGGTGTTGCCGGATGGAGCAATTGGCTCGCTACTCATTAATACACCCTCTGTTTCAACAGGTTACCTGCACGAGCATGCGAATGGTCTGCGCATTGAAGGACGCCACGTGTATTCACAAGACATAGGATGTGTGGATAAGGAAGGAAGGATTACCATCCTTGGCAGGAAAGACGGCATGATTTGGTTGCCTGAATTGGAACCAATATGGCAGAATGAGCTGGCAGATATTATTTACAGCAACTTTTATGTGCTTAAATTAAAAATAGATCAATTGGAAAATGGGCGATTAAATATTGATATTGCTCCAATGCCCAATTGTAAGTTCAGTGCTGCAGATGTGGTCAATTCTATAGGAAGCACACTCGGAAAAGATGTTTCATCACATATTGATGTTTTTTTTCCAAAAATTAATCAAATAAAATTAGATAAATAAACTGTTTTTATGGTTTAATTGATTAAACTAATTTGCTATGAGTAATTTATTATGTTATACTTATTATGAAAAGAGTAGTGCTTTTCAGGATTTATTACTCGCATACGCAACCTTATTTCCTGAGGCGATGCGCTATCGCTGGAGTCGTTACCTTAAACATTCTGACCGGATAAAATCTATATTGAGCAAGCTGCTGACTTACGAGGGCATCCGACAGGTTCATCCCTATGCATCGCCTGTTACTTTTCCAATGCAGTATGATACTTTAGGGCGGCCTTTTATTCGGGTAGGAGATTTTGATTTTAACCTTTCTCACTCTGGTGATTTAATTGCCTGTGTGATTAACTATGACGGGCGGGTTGGCATTGATGTACAGAGTAAAAAAGACCGCAGCAGCTTTCTTCGTTTCGGGCGGGCCATCAAGGGCCTTACCACAAGGGCAGAGACGATTGATCTGGATGATTGGACGGCGCTTGAAGCCCAGGTGAAATGCTCGGGAAAAGGCCTTCGCGATATGGACGCAGCTTTATCCGACAAAAAGGAGTATGTATTAAAATCCATACAAATAGATCAGGATTATTTGTGTTGGATCGCCAGCAAAAAACAATTTTCTATGATTGTAAAACAATTTTCAGAAGAAGAGTTATCCCAATCTATTTTTGATCAAATTGCTATATGTTCAAATAAATTAGAAACAGTATGAACACTTTAACTTTTCCTAAACCGGCAACCTTATTGCCACACCGCCCACCCATGTTGTTGGTGGATGAAATTGTAAGTTATGAGCCAGGGGTATCACTGGCTGCCAAAACTTGCGTTGATGCTGATATGCCTTTTTTTAAAGGCCATTTTCCAGGATATCCCATGCTTCCCGGCGTTATTCTGGTGGAGATGATGTTTCAAACCTGCGGCCTTTTCGGACGTATGGAGATGATTGAAAACACAACGGTCGCGACGGGAGCGGGCGAAAATTCTTCCGACAAAAAAATGATGGGCAGGGCCATTAAAATAGATAAAACCACTTTCGCTAAGCCAGTTTTTCCCGATGAAAAACTGAAGATCGTTGTGGCGATAAAACAAAAATTTATGGATTTTTCTATCTACGATGGTAAAGTGCTAAACGAAGCGAATGAAATTGTAGCAAAAGGACAAATTACGGTTCATCTTACAAAACCTAAATAAATAATAGACCATGGCAACAATAGCGCAAAATGAAAGAATCGTCATCACCGGGCTTGGCATCGTTTCCAGCATTGGGATTGGTGCAGAAAAATATTATCAAAGCCTGAGAAGTGGCCAAAGCGGGGCAATCATTAAAAATACCTGGGATGAAGAAGGCATAGACCAGGCCTATTTATTTCCATGCCCTGAAATTAATATTAAAGCTTATTTTGAAGATTTAAAAGCGCCTTTCCCGCTGCGGTATTCACAATTAGCTATGTTGGGATGCCAAACTGCCGTGAAAAGCGCAAAACTTGAAGAAAGTCAACTTTCTCCGGATCGGATTGGCTTGATTCTTAACACTTCAATGGCTGCAAACGCGGCTGTAGAAACCTACCTGAGTAAACTTTTTCAAGAAGGGCCCCGAAAAGCCAGCCCTTTTGATTTTACCAAAACTGTATCCAATACAGTGCTTGGAGATACCACCCGCTATTACAAGTTCCGGGGGTCAAGCTCCCTGCTGATGGGAGAAGACAGCGTCTGTTATGGATTTGACCTGCTGAAAAATAACGATGCCGACATTATTATCTGCGGTGGATTTGATGAAATCAGGGATGTGCATATCTTGTCTTATGCACACAACGGTTACCTGTTGGATTGCCCGTCGGAAGCAGGGCAAACCGATGCAGCGGAAGCTTTAAAAGCAGCGCTTGCAAAAGCTCAGGAACAAAGGAAAACGGTAATTGGCGAGGCTGCCGCTTTTGTGGTGTTGGAAAAGCTGGATCATGCAATCGAACGTGGCGCAGAAATTTTCGCAGAAGTATTGAATTACAATACCGGATTCGATGGTGCGCATGACAATTTCTTCTTTGAGAAAAACGAACATGATTTCCGCCATGTCATGGAAGAAAGCCTGGAATTATCCGGATTGGCGCCAAAAGATATTGATTGCATTGTTGGCGCTTCCGCCCTACCCTGGCAGTACAACGAATATGAAGGCAAGGCCATTGGAGATATTTGGGAAAATGAAGATTTGTACTACACAACAGTTAAGCCCCTCATTGGAGAGACTTTTGGGGCATCAGGCCAAAGTTCTCTGGTTGCGGCGGTGTTGATGATGCAAAACGAAGAGGTACTTGGAACGGGGTTGCCTACTGAATATTTCACTGCCACGAAAGCCAGGGTAAAAGTGCCGGGCAAAACTTTAGAACACGTGCCTTTGAAAAATATAATGGTCAACTCTATCCACGCCGGAGGAAATACTACTTCTATTATATTGAGTCACTATCATAAAAATTGAACCATGTTTCGCCAATTTGTTTTGCTTTGCTGGCTCTTGTTGTCTGTCTCAAAGATCGCAGGACAAAAAGATTCTTCCGTGATCTTTCCCAGAACCCAGCATCGGTTTGCCCAATCAGGCTTCGGGGTCTATACCGGGTATATGCCCGCCTGGAAGACAAATCTGAACCAGCAACAGGGCAGCGAGCTTAACAAATTGGCCTTTTTACCTCAATCCACAACCTACCTCAACATCTCCGGCATGCATTTTTGGGGTAAAGTGGATTTTTTCATCAATATTCCTGTTTTCAATCTCCAATCTGCCAACAGGACGTCCGACTTTGCCACAGGCGTAGAAACGGGGTTTCGGTATTTTTTATGGAAAACGCCTTATACGGCAAAAATCAGTCCGTTTGTGGGCGCTTCTTTCAATTCCCTGCACTACCGGTATCTTGGAAATACATCGGATAAATCAGACGATGGCGCGGATTACAATAAAGTAAGCTACCCCCTGCATGTTGGGTTCAGCTCTATTGTTCGCAACAAACACTACTTCGAATTTTCCGCAACCTGGTTGTATAACAATAAAGCTACTTATTATTTCGACCGAATGTCCGCTTCTTCCTTCCGCCTGCCGCCATTCCAGTTCAGGCTGGGGTATCGCTTTTTGCTGGACACAACGGTTTCTGCAGAAGAAAGCGCGCTTAATGGCCGGACAAAGGAACGCGAAACAAGGCTGGGAAAAGCCGGAAAGCTCAATTCATTTACCCTGGCAGCCGGGGTTTCTTCTACCTTCTTTTTGAAAGCATCCCCCGATGTTGCGCCTTACATGGGCAGACATAGGGGAGGTAACGTATTTATAGAATGGGGCGCCGGTTATTACCACCACCAATTGGATGCCTTTCTCAACCTCGCATACCGGAGTATTGACAGCGAGATCAGCGCTTATGGCAACAGCTTGCAGTTTCGCCGCAAAGCCCTGTCTCTGGACATTTGCAAAACCTTATTTGATTACAAGGGATTTGTGCCTTTTGTAGGAATAAGTCCGGGCTGGGAGCGCCTTGAAGTGTCGGGGCGTGATGCGCTTGATCCGCTTGCTGCCGTTCAAGCCCGGGACAATCAATGGAAATTAGGCTTTGTTTTTGGCTGGGATATTCGCCCCAATCGCTTGCAATCGTTCACGCTTCGCACCAATCTGCGGTATTTTCCAGGGCTGACTTTAAAAAACGGAGAAACAAACGGGAAGCAATATCATTTCGATCAATTAGAGATTAATTTTATTCAGGCAGTATTTAACCTTAATAGATTATTGTAGCTATGACAAATACCACAATAAATCGTACCCAGGCAGAACGGCCTTCTTTTGGGGTGGAAAGGCAGATGAATATTTATCTGAATGGGCTGTTCAACAGGAAAAATAAATTTCCGGTTTCCTATGAAGCCCTGCTTCAGGAAGCCTCGGAAAAAATGACGCCCGAAGCGTTTGCCTACATTGCCGGCGGCGCTGGCGGGGAAACGACCATGCGCAACAACCAGGATGCGCTGGATGCCTGGCAGATTGTGCCACGCATGTTGGTGGATATTTCTGATGCCGATATGGGCGTTACGCTGTTTGGACAGCGCTTGCCTTCTCCCTTATTACTCGGGCCGGTGGGGGTTTTGTCTATTGCCCACCCTGATGCCGAACTACCAGTGGCCCGGGCAGCCCGTTCTTTGAAGGTGCCGCAAATTGTCAGCACGGTTTCTTCTATGCCTATGGAAGACATCGCCAGGGAAAATGGCGACAATCCGCATTGGTTTCAGTTGTATTGGGGGCGTGACCATGATTTCACGAGGAGCATCATTAACAGAGCGGAACAAGCGGGCTATTCCGCTTTGGTGGTTACCCTCGATACTCCCGTGCTGGCCTGGCGGGAACGCGATATTAAACTGGGATATTTACCATTTTTACACGGCGACGGATTGGCTAATTATTTTAGCGACCCGGTTTTTCGGGAAGCTGTGGGTGGAGATCCCGGGCAAAATAAATTTCGCGCAATCCGGCATTTTACACGGGTTTTTACGGGCCCCGGTCTCACCTGGAACGACCTGTCTATCATTCGCAATTGCACTCGCCTGCCTGTTATTCTCAAAGGGATTCAACATGTTGACGACGCCCGAAAAGCGCTGGATTATGGCGTTGACGGGATTGTCGTATCTAACCATGGAGGGAGGCAAGTTGATGGCGCAGTCGGCTCATTGACGGTATTGCCGGAAATTGCCAATGCTGTAGGGGACGAACTTACCGTGTTGTTTGACAGCGGTATTCGCCGCGGTGCAGATGTTTTCAAAGCGATGGCCCTGGGGGCAAAAGCCGTGTGTATTGCGCGCCCTTATGCACTGGCCCTGGGTATCGGCGGAGAAGCCGGTGTGCGGGAAGTGGTCAGTAACCTGATGGCCGACGTGGAATTGACGATGGGATTGGCAGGGTGCCGCTCCTGGCAGGATGTCAGCATCAATAACCTGCGCCGGAAGTAAGCAAAAAGTCGGCTATTTGATCTGCCGCTTCCCATTGCAGCATATGGCCGCAATCAGGTATCAGGTGCAGGTCAGCACGAGGGATTTCCCGGCAGCCATTTTCGACTACTTTTACCGCCGTAAGTGTCGGATGAAGTACTCTGTTGGGGATGATGCGGTCTTCTATTCCAAAAAAAACGGTGCAGGGGACGATGATGCTTGAAAGAACATCAAAAACAGGCTCGTCGAGCAGGCTGTTCATGCAGACAGAAAGGGTTTGGCAATAGGCTTCGAATGCCTCCTCCGATTCCCGGATGGCAACGAGCTTTGCTATGGCAAAATCAAAATCAGCCGGGTAGTGGAAAAAATTCTCCTTCATTTGCTGCACAATTCGTGTGGCGCTCATTTTTTTCAGCATCCAAACCGCATAAATCGCTTTTAGCCAGGATTTCTCTTTTTCTGTAAATACTTCAAAGCCGGCTGGCGCCAGCAAAAAGCAGCGATGTACCGCTTCAGGGTTATTCAAAACGGTTTTTATCGCTACCAATCCGCCCATAGAGTGCCCCATAAGCGTCACCTGTTCCAGGTGTAATGCATGCATTAAAGCTTCAATTGTTTCTGCAAAAAAGGCAATGCCACAGGCCTGCGCCGGGGCAATTGAATCGCCGTGCGAAGGCAGGTCTAATGCAATGCAGCGATAATGGGATTGAACCAGCCCTATGAGTTTATACCAGACAGAAGCATCATTGCCCAAACCATGGATCATGAGGATCACAGGGTTTCTCCTCTCTGGCTCTGGCGCGGTATCAAAATAAGAAATGGTTATTTGGTTGGGCAGGGTTATTTGGTATTTCTGGAAAACGGGACTCGCCATCATAAGTCAGTTGAAATTGAAGTTAGCGCTTGCCTTAGTTCGGTCGTTTCCACACAGTAATGCGGTCATGTTCGACCACGTGTGTTGGTGTTTTGTTGTGAGGGAACTCGCAGTTCCAAAGATAAAAGTTGTTTTGAGATTTTTTATACGGTTGTGTAACCCGTAAAAAATCGCTTGTAAGGCGCATGAAATCCCGGGACTATGGCTTCTTTGGGAATGCTCCGACCTTCTAAGACGCCCACAATATCATAGCCCGTTGCATCTTCCTGACCCAAATTCTATCGTTGATATTGTTAACCCTGCATCCCGTTTTGCCGACACGATGGATAGAGTCATTACCCTCCCGGAAACAACATGAGCCATCCCAAAAGATTGGAATGACTCATGTCATTTCTGAATTAAAGGTTACAGCAGGCTACCTGCTCAGGACAAGCTTTTGCACTTGCGGTGCATATCCTTCCGTCTGAACCTGCAACCAATAAACGCCGGGCGCAAATGCGCTCAGATCCAGCGATTCGGTGTCAAGGGCTTCTTCCAGTTTTGTAGTCAAAACCGTTGAGCCGAAGCTATTGGAAACCTTGATCCGCAATGACTTTCCGCTAAAATCGCGGAGGCTGATTTGAATTTGCCCGGTGCTTGGGTTAGGATAAACATTGATTTGCTCCATGACAGGAGAATATTCCTCCTGTGCTTCAAAGCCCTGACCCGGCGCTGTTACCAAAGGCGCTGCTCCACCTGTAATGGCTACATTGTCGAACGAAGCATTGATGGTGGTTCCTGCGTTGATGCTTTCGGCAAAAAGACCGATGTAAACACAGGAGCCCATGGCTACCGTTGTTGAGCCGGTGATGGTCCAGGTGGCGCCGTCTGGCGAAGTGTAAAAGGCAAAGGTGTTGTTTGTGCGTACGATCCGCACCCAGGTATTGTTAGCATACAATGGATTCTGGGCTGTGGTTTTGTTGCCGTTAACGGTAGCGCGTACTTCCCTTCTCAGGAAACTGCTCAGGTTTGTTTTGAGCGCAACCATTTTGCTGCCTGCACTAAGGTCTTCGCGAATGTATATCCCTGCCCAACCTGGCGCCGGACTGCTTGCAATGTGCGCCGTAATAGAAGCATCACCACACCGTTGCTGATAATTGGAGTTGATCAGGTCGGCGTTGGCCGCCCCGGAGAAACCCTGGGAGGTAATGTTAAATGCAGTGCCGGTTGGAGTACCGGAGTTGCACGTGAAATTACTGGTGGTATTGGTGGCGCCGCCTATAACGCCTACTCCCCAACCCGGCGCGGGGCCAGTGCCTCCTTCATCCGTCGTGCCATCGCAGTCGTTGTCTTTGCTGTCGCAGACGTCCGTAGCGCCAGGATAAACGGTATTGTCATTGTCGTTGCAATCGCTACCTCCCGAAAGGCCGGTGTATTTATAGCCTGCGCCTGGCGAGGTACATTGGGTAATGCCGCTGCCAGTATAGTAATTGTCGTTGTCAGCATCCAAATACCAGACCGTATTCGGGTTGATGGCACTGTTGTTGTCGTTGCAATCGGTGTTGTTGGTCACATAACCCACTGGCTGGCTGCAAGCTTGTTGAGTGACTGAAGGATTACCAAAGCCGTCCATGTCGGAATCCTGGTAGTAGGTCGTCAACACGCCTTCGTCCGTAGAACCATTGCAATTGTTGTCAATGCCGTCGCAAACTTCAGGGGCCGCCGGATTGATGGCAGCGTTATTGTCGTTGCAATCGCCGGTAGTTGAAGTCAGCTCAGAAGCTGCCTTGTAGCCTACCGGGCGCAAGCATTGTGTGATCGTAGCAGCACCCGTTTGGGCATAACCATCGCCATCCGTGTCTTTGTACCAGATCTGACCGGGTTTTTCGATTGCGC
Organism: Saprospiraceae bacterium; assembly: GCA_046153985.1. Taxonomy (GTDB): domain Bacteria; phylum Bacteroidota; class Bacteroidia; order Chitinophagales; family Saprospiraceae; genus JABWAJ01. The sequence continues at coordinate 87 of JBJXFD010000203.1, read as the reverse complement.
TGGCGTCGTTGCAGTCGGTGTTGTTGGTCACATAACCCACTGGCTGGCTGCAAGCTTGTTGAGTAGCGGAAGGATTGCCAAAGCCGT
>JBJXFD010000201.1:0-5456 GCA_046153985.1 Saprospiraceae bacterium | reverse complement strand
GCGCTTCACTCGTCCTACGACTTTGAGTCGTAGGACGAGTTGCCCCGACAAAACTAAAAAAAGCGGCAGAATTTTCTGTTCCAATGCCTACTCATACTGCCGCTTTGGCGGCTAAAAGCCACATTTTCGTCCCGTTCAAATAGATCGGGAGCAGGACAATCGCCTGGTCAGTGGAAGCTATCCGGCATTCCCGTGAGCTGGAGGACGAGGCGGAAGCCGAGATTGTTATCGCGGTTGTCCGGCCTGTTGTTGTTGCGGTAAGCGACGCGGCAGTTCTGCGGATTGTTGTTCCAGCTGCCGCCGCGAATCACGCGGTTGACGCCCTTACGGCGATTGACCTATTTCTTTATAAAAATATCTTTTGCCGGAACCCTTTGGTATCGGCGTGCTGCACAAAGGCCAGCAACGGCAAAACATGCCGTTGATACGTAGCTTGATCCCAATGTTCCGATTCCAGATGGTCTTCTGCAATTCGGATTTTTCGGATAAATCGTTGCTTGCTCTGCTGTGTCAATCGGACATTGTGCGGAAAAATCCGGTAGCCCAAAAACGGCAAACCTAATGCACTCCGGTTTAATACTTCCGGTTTTAGTTCACACCGCAATTCATGGCGTATGTAATCCCGAATATCACTTAAAGCCTGCTTCAACGCCTCCTTGTCATCGTGCCACAGCACCATATCGTCCATATAGCGCACATAGGCTTTGATTTTCAGCTGCTCTTTGATGAAATGATCCAGTCCTGCAAGATAGTGATTTGCAAAATACTGGCTGGTCAAATTTCCGATGGGCAAACCCCGCTCCGGATGCGCTTCGTAGCTGTCAATAATTTTTCCAAAAATGCCGAGGAGCGCCTGATCCCGAAACATGCACCCTAACTGCTTTTTCAAAATCTGATGGTGTACTGTTTCAAAAAATTTGCGCACATCGAGTTTTAAAAACCAGTTGTACTGCCGCGTAAAAGTCTTCGCCCGTTCGATCGCTGCGTACGTTCCTTTCCCTTTTCTACAAGCGTAACTGTCAAAAATTTGCACTCGTTCAAAATGTTCATGGCAGACATTCATCAACGCATGGTGCAATACCTGTTCGCGAAAAGCGCTGGCACAGATTTGCCGTTCTTTTGGCTCAAATACTTTAAAATAGCGGTAATCGCCAACCTCTATGGCGCCGCTCAATAACTGTTTCCGCAGCTTGTTCAGGTTGGCATCCAGTTCAGACCGGTATTGCTCTACTTCGCTGCCATGGCTTTTCCCCTTGCGCGCTTTCCAGAAAGCCATTCGCAGATTTTCAGGTTCAGCAACCTCTTCCACCAGATGATCGTACCGCTTCATGCAAGTAGGTTTATTCCGGATTTGAAATAAAATGCATTCCGTATTTTTCGACCTTCTTCTCCCCTACCCCTTTTACGCTTTTCATTACTGCCAATGTCAACGCTTCGATCTTAGCTAATTCCGACAGTTCTTCATCAGTAAAAATTGCGTAAGCAGGAATTGCATTCTTAAGAGACAGGCTTTTTCGGATTTCCCGCATCCGCGAAAAACGCTGGAAGCTCGCCTCGTCCAGGATTTCTTTATAATCTTTCCGGGAAGGTGGAGCAGCTCCTTCTACATAACGGATACAAAAACACCAAAATGCGCCATTAGCGCTTTGCACCACTTGCTGTTCCACAGACAATACCTTTTTTGACCGCAGAAAGGTATTCATCTCTTCGTTCATCTGTTCACTACCCGGAATCGGAACATTGAATATTTTGATTTGCATAATTTATGTATTTCAAAAAAAAATTTGGGGCAAAGCCCCATTGGTTTACCGTCGTCACGCCACGAAGAATGGTAGCCATGCGGCGTTGGCTTCGCTTTAGCTTCGCCTACTTCGCATAGCAACCATCCTTCGTTTCCCTTTTTCTTTTTGCTCACGGGAAACCGGAAAAGCTAACCACCTCCCTGGAGGACGAGGCGGAAGCCGAGAGAGTAAACGCGGCCGTCCGGCCCGTTGACGACGCGGGAAGCGACGCGGCAGTGCAGCGGAAAGTTGAGCCAGCTGCCGCCGCGAAACACGCGGTTGACGCCCTCGTCAGACCGATCCACCCAAGCGCTACCATCCTTCGGAGCGCCTTTGTAATCACCGTGCCATTGATCCTCGCACCACTCCCATACATTCCCGCTCATATCGTACAGCCCCAATGCATTAGGCAGCAACAGACCAACTTCCTGCGTCTGTTGTCCACTATTTTGACGGTACCATCCCACCTGATCCAGCAGGTCGCTGCCGGCATAGCGGTAGTTTTCGGTTTGCCAATACGGGCCGCCGCGCGCCGCGTATTCCCACTCGGCTTCAGTAGGCAGGCGGTAGTTTTGGCCGGTCAGTTGGTTCAGTTTGGGTAAAAAATCTTTTTGGATGTCTTCCCAGGATACGTTTTCTATTGGGCGTCGTGCGCCTTTGAAGTCAGCTCTGTTATCATCGCCGGTCACTGCTTCCCAGAGGTCTTGCGTGACGGCAAATTCGCCCAGATAAAAATCGTTCAGGCGCACGGAGTGGGCTGGTTTTTCTTCATCATAAGCTTCCTTGTCTCCATCTTCGCTGCCCATGCGGAATTCTCCGCCGGGGATATGAGCCAGGCGGAAGGAGAGGCCGGATGGAAGTGTTTCGGTGTGGTATTTCATCTGTGGTGTGGTTGTGCGGGGGTGAAAATAGGGAAATTTGGGGAGTTGGGAAGTTGAGTATTTAAGGAGTTGAGTATTCGAGTATTTGACAGGAGTTCCTACATGCGAAGGGATAGTGGGCAGGGCTGACAGTAAAATTGTCTGAAGCAGAATTCTCAGGATTTGAGGATTTTCAGAATGCGCGATCCTGGGAATTCTGGAATTCTGAGAATTCTGCTTCAGACAAAAAGTGAAACGAGCGGAAGTTCAACAGCGGTGATACCTTTCGTTTCGACTCCGCTCAACGAACGGTACCACCCTCCTGATGTTTTTGGTTCGCGAAGAGGTAACACCTTTTTAGAAAGGTGTCACCTCCGGGGCGTCACCTCCGGGGTGTCCAAAAATCAGGCGGTTAATTGTCTGAACCAGAATTCTCAGAATTTGAGGATTTTCAGAATGCGCGAATCCTGGGAATTCTGGAATTCTGAAAATTCTGTTTCAGACAAAAAGAACACGCATTTACGTCTCAATATTCCGCGGCCACTGATAATACTGCGGGGTTGGCGCATCGTAGTCAGTGATGAAGTCGTGGATGTATTCGCGGAAAGCGATGAGGGCGGCGTTGCGCGGCTCGGTTGGGTCATTGCCGAAGATCAGTTCGGTGTCGTTTCCGGCAAGGGGCAGGAACGGCACATAAGGCGCTGAAAATGCGAACGTGAAATAGAATGTCATCATTTCCCCGATCGTGCCGGTTTTCGGGAGGTAGCGAAGGAGCGCTTCGGTATTGATATCGGCGTTGGCCGGCGGAATATCGGTGAGTTGCAGGCAGGGCGGAAAATTGGGTACAAAACTCAGCACCGGGTTGGCGCTGTGGTTGAGGCGCGCCGAACCGTGGGCCGTGAGCCGGAATACCAGACTTTGCAGCGTGCGGATGAGGTTCGCGCGGCTGTCCAAAGCCGGAAGGCCCGCCACGTTGCCTTCTTCCGGGTTGGTGGAGGCGGCTAACCAGGACTGAAGTTGTTTGTCGGCAACCACGGCGGCGTTATTGGCCCAGGTGTTGTTGACAAAAGCGCTTACATAGTCGCCCGTAGCCTGCCAGAGTTGCAGCATTTGTCCGGCGATGGGGAACTGATCCCAATCGCCGTTTTGACTGAAATCCGATTTCAGGATGCCGAATTTCCCTAAAGTTACATCGGGGTCGTCGTCAAAATACGCGCGACCTCTTGCGAATACGTCAGTCATGGCGATGAACTGCTTAGCCGAACTAATTGACGTGGGCGGCGCAATGCCTTTCCAGAGCAACAGCAATACATCGTTGAAAGGCAGCAGGAAACTGCTTTGTGGCGCCATGAACAGCCGAAGCGGATGGGTTTCCTCCACCTCGTTGTTGAGCGTCATCAGCAGGGCTGCACTCACGATATGCCAGTGCCAGACGTGCCCCGTCCAGATGCCGTAGAGGGTGATGGAGGTCTTGGCGGCCTGGAGGGCGTAGAGCCAGGCGCCCGGTGTGGCCACGCCGTAGGTATAAATTTGTTTTTGGGTACCCTGGTAGCCTGATACGATGACTTTTATGGGTTGCAGGGCTTTGGTGGATGGATCCTGGGCCAGCAGCGTAAGCGTGGCGGGCGTGAAGCGCGGGTTGCCTTTGACGGTTTGCGGTTGCAGGATTTCGTAGAAACGCAGGTCTATGGCGTAAAGCAGTTGACGCTCCAGGAGCGCCTCGATGTCTGCCGTCCATTCTTCGCCAAAAGCAGCTTTGAAGCCGGCGGCACTTTCTGCGTTCACTTTTTGCAAAATCAGCAGGTTGTACGCAAAACCGTGCTGTGCGATGGTAGGCCAGAATTCGCGGTTGGCCACCTCCGGATCGGTGAGGGTAGCTGCGCGCAGTGTCAACTGGGGTTTTGCATCTTCGTATACCGCGTTGAAGGTCGTCCAGGACATCGCAAATTGCTCAGGCGCGGTCAGGGAGAGCAAGGTGATTGGGTCTTCTGTCTGGGCGGTCAGCGGGTGGGTATTGTCTTCGAGGCGGCTGCGCACTTTTTCCGGGCGCAATTCATTTTCCAGGATGGCGGTTTCCATGACTGCTTTCAGTTGCTGCCGATCAATTTCCTGCTCAGCATGCACGTCTTTTTCACCGCCATAGAGGTAGGAATAGCCATTGGCGTCAAAACCATCAATTTTGTAGGTGTTGTTGAGGCCGGATTTGGCCTGGGTGGTCGCGTAAGCACGTTTGCTCAACCGGAGCAGGGTACCGGGAATTTCAGTGAGTACGAAAGGTACAGCAGGGATATTCGGGTAGCCCAGCAAATGCAGGGGCAGGCGGCGGATGCGTTTTCCGTATTCCCGTCGCCGGAAAAGGAAATACGCTGTGATGCCCAGGAGCAAAAGTATGCCAAGCACCAGGAGGATGTTGTTCCATGTCATGTGAGTAAGGGTTTAGTTATAACAAAAGTAAGGAATTTGGGGATTTGAAAATTTGAAAATTTGGAGATCCCGCTTGAACGGGACAAGTTTTGAAGATTGGGTGCGCTGGAATGGAGGAGGCTTGAGGATTTCAAAACGAGTTGGGCTGGTTGGAGCACGAATAGCGCAATAAGAAAAACAGCGTCGCGCGAGCGGAGAAATTGTCTGAATCAGGATTTTCAGGATTTGAGGATTTTCAGAATGCGCGATTCTGAGAATTCTGGAATTCTGAGAATTCTGGTTCAGACAAAAAGAGGCACAGGCTGAAGAAGCCATCTACCCCAACTGCTCAAGCAGCACAATAAACTCTTTTTTATTCAGGATTCGAACTTTAGGAAAATCAATTGTACGG
>JBJXFD010000180.1:0-9415 GCA_046153985.1 Saprospiraceae bacterium | reverse complement strand
TTGATTTCGCAGAGATTAATGCTTTGATCGCTGCGTTCGATGATCAAATCAATTTGCGCGCCGGGCAACCCGTCTTTCGGCGGAGCGGTGAAGGTGGCGACGGAAGTTGCAATACCGGAAACCCCCAATGCTTTTCGGATTTGATTTACATGTGTCAGGCACACGTTTTCATAAGTGTAACCACTCCAGATCTTCCATTTGGGCAAGTCGCTGAGTTGGGTAAACTCAATTTGGCTGTGCTTGCCAAGCGGCTCGATAAACGTGAGGTAGAATAAAGAATAAAAATCAGTCAACCGGTACAGGCTTTCCTTTATTCTTTTTCCATAACCATTGTAAACCGAAATAAATCCTGATTTTTCCAATTCCTCAAGCATTTCAGAAAGCATGCCTCCATTGCTGAATTTGGTCAACCCAATGATTTCCTGCCGGGTCAGGCCCATGTGTTTCGAAGCAAGCGCCCTAATGATGGTGATGTGTTTTTCATGGTTGTCGAATAACGATGCATAAAGCCGTTCGAATTCATTGCGAAGGTAGCCTTCCGGTGCAAAACAGGTTGCCTGGATGTTTTGTACCGCAGACAAACCGGGTTTCAACTGGTCGAGGTACATCGGAACGCCGCCGAAGGTCATGTAAATTTGCAGAATATGCGTACGGTTCAGTCTGATGCCCCGCATCTGGCAGTATTCTTCCGTTTCGGCAAGTGTAAAAGGAGGCAGGGAAAGCAGGCGGGTCACGCGGTTGTGCAAACCGCCTTTGTCGTTAATGACCTTTTTGATCATCCAGGAAGCCGCTGAACCGCATAGCGTTACGACAATATTTTTTTGGGAAGCCCAACTGTTCCAAAAATACCCAAGTCCGGTAATGAAACCGGAGCGCTTACTGCCAAGCCAGGGGAGTTCATCCAGAAAAACGACCATTTTTTCCTGTTTCCCGAGGCTCTCCAATGCCTGAGAAAGCCAGTGAAAGGCTTCCAGCCAGGAGGTGGGCTTGCTTTTAAGCGGGAAATTCGGAAAAAATTTACCCATGGAAAACACGAAGTTCTGCAGTTGTGTCTCCAGGTTTTCGTCCTGTAAACCAGTAAGTTCAAAGTCAATTCGGTTGCCATAAACATGCCGGATCAGGTAGGTTTTGCCAATCCTGCGCCTGCCGACGAGTGCGATCATTTCCGGCTTGCCGGAAACCAACGCATCCTGCAATTCGGCGATTTGTTTCTTTCTGCCAACAACGATGTTTTTCATTATAATCCGCTTAATGTGGGTAAAAATAGGGGTTTTGAGCGGAATAAAAAATTATAATCCGCTCAATGTGGTGTTTTGGACCTACATTGAGCGGGTTAAAAAAATATAACCCGCTCAAAGTGGTGTTTTGAACCCACATTGAGCGGAATATAGGGCTGAAGGGGGTTGTGCTAGTGTCTGTCTAACCACGTCAAATATTGATCTATCTGCCCCGCGAGGTAATAGGGGAGGCTTAGCAGGGTGTATTCTTTTCCTTCCTGTGTTCTGACGACATCCTTTTTCAACTTGCCGGAATAAAGTCTGAGGGCTGTTTGATGTGTACATTGATCCATAAATAAATGCAGCGAACGTAATCGTCCGGTTTCGCCAGATTTTACCTCGATAGGGATCATCTTACCATCAAACATGGTTACGAAATCAACTTCAGCAGTGGAATTTGGTTTTTCCCTTACCCAAAAATGGAGCTCGTTCATCACATTGAATTTTGTGGCCAGTATTTCCTGCCCGACAATCTGTTCTGCAATTTTTCCCTGATAGAGTGAATGCAGGTCATTTAGGCTGATCAGATCTTTTTGTAAGCCAGCCACAAAGTTCATCAAGCCGGTGTCAAGTAAGTGCAATCTCGGTGATTTGCGACGGTCGGGCAAAATGGGCAAGATCACGTTCGTAGTAGGATAAACCAGGTTGAGCAACATTGCTTTTTCTATGATGCGCAGGGCCTCTCCAACCTCTTTAGAGCCGTAGTTGGATTGTCCGAAATGTTGAAATTTAATGCGGTTACCTGCTTCAAAAGACATGGATTTGATGACATGCCGGATTACGTAGACGAGTTTATTATTGCGTGCATATTTTTCCACATCATTCAGAAAAGATTCTTGCAACGACTCATAAATGGGCAACAATGCGGTCATATTTTGATTCAATGCATAATTTTGAACCACTTCCGGCATGCCTCCAATCAACGTATACCGATGGAAAAGATAAAGCAATTTTTCATGGGCAAATTCCTGAACAGGTACAGTTGTCAACTGCTTTAAAGCGGCTTCTTCGCCCAATGCCGCCAAAAATTCACTAAAGGTTACCGGGCGCATAACCTTATATTCTACCCTACCCACCGGAACAGAAACCTCTTCCCGCATGATGGTTTCGAGCAATGACCCCGCGGCAATGACATGCAACCATGGGTAATCTTCATAAAAATACCGAAGGAGATTGATTGCTTCCGGTACGGCTTGGATCTCATCAATGAACAACAGCGTATCGCGTTCTTGTATGTTTTGGTCTTTGATGAAAAAAATAGTTTCCACCAGTGTATCAAAGCGAATGAAATTCCTGAAAGGCTCAGCTTCTTCTTTCCTTTCCAGATTAAGATAAATGTACTGCTTGTATTGGGATGAAAACAGGTTGACAATAGTCGTTTTCCCGACTTGTCTTGCGCCTCTCAAAATCAGCGGTTTTCGCCCGGTTGAAGTTTTCCAGGCTTCCAGTTCTGATAAAATATTGCGGTAAAACATAAGTTTTTTCCTATTTATGGGGTAAAAATAAGCTTTTTTTGGCACAAAAAGGGGGTAATTTTTAGAAATTTTGGCACAAAAAGGGGGTAAGTGGTATTCAAACCTCACTCCACAATGCAACAAACCTAAAGTTTCCCTTGCCCGTGACCTGCGCTTTATTGAAAATTACGTCGATTTGCAACGCCTGCGCCTGCTATCGAATGTGGTGCATGACGTTTATTGCGCTTGACGACGAACCGCTCGCATTGGTACTTTTGAACATGAAGTTTTCCAGGGGCGGTTTATACAAAAGCGATTAAGGAAGTGTCGGTTAACCTCTTTATGGTATTACGATAACCCCAACAAAACTTAAATATATACCCGAAATGACCTATTTTTGAAGGTTTTCCTGATCTTGAATATCCTTTTATGAAAAACGAACCAGAATATTTCCCACAGCTCTTTGAGAAAATAGCGGATTTGATTTTGTCTACCCGACAAAAGGTTACTGCTGCCGTCAATTTAGCGATGGTGCATACTTATTTTGAAATTGGCAGGATGATCGTCGAGGATGAACAGCAAGGCAACAAAAAAGCTGAATACGGGAAACAGGTTTTGAAAAATCTGTCAGAACGACTTGTTGAAAAATTTGGGAAGGGGTATTCAGTGGATAACCTGGAAAACATGCGACAATTCTTCCTCGCATATTCAATTTCCGAGACACTGTCTCGGAAATTCATGCTCAGTTGGTCTCACTATTTGGTTTTGATGCGCATTGAAAACCAGAACGAACGCAGTTTTTATGAAATAGAATCTACGACAAACCAATGGAGCCTTCGGGAGCTTAAGCGACAGTATCATAGTAGTTTGTATGAGCGATTGGCCTTGAGTCGGAATAAAGACGAAGTAATGCAGTTGGCAAAGCAAGGTCAAAGGCTTGAAAAACCAGAGGATATTTTGAAAAATCCGCTTACACTTGAATTTCTCGGCTTGGAGGAAAAATCGGTATATTCAGAATCTGACCTTGAAAATGCCATTATTTCAAAGATCCAATATTTTTTGCTCGAATTAGGCAAAGGCTTTCTCTTCGAAGCCCGGCAAAAACGATTCACCTTTCATGAAAAGCACTATTTTGTAGACCTGGTTTTTTACAACCGCCTTTTACAATGTTACGTCCTGATTGACCTGAAAACGGAAGAACTCGGACACGGAGATTTGGGGCAGATGCAGATGTACGTCAATTACTACGACCGCCATGTCAAAGTGCCTTTTGAAAAGCCAACTATAGGGATTTTGCTTTGCAAAAAGCGAAACCAGGCGCTTGTTGAACTCACGCTCCCGGAAAACGCCAACATCTATGCTTCTGAATATAGCCTTTACTTGCCTGATAAACAATTGCTTCAACAAAAACTGGCAGAATGGCTGGAAGAGTATGAGCAGGCCAGTGAATGAGGCATGAACCAATTTCCCTCACCGTACCGCAGAACTCTGTTCGGCGTGGAACCGAAAACCTGATCCTTTTTCAAAAACCGGGTTGCAGATTAGCTGGATCCGCTGAATTGGAGTTCAGCGGTACTTTCCCGTAGCGCCCATTGCGTTAATTTGTTGCAATATCCCGCCTTTGTCTTATTTTGCCGATGGTTTTCATGAAAAGCATTAACCCGCAATGAATCTGACGCTCGTTCCATTTAAGAAAACGCTGAATAAGGCATACCAAAAGGTAAAGCCTAATCGTGTTGAAATTGAGCAATTCAAGGCCAACCTGTCGCGTCTGCTCGATCGCATAGACCACGAAGAAAGCGAAGAAAATGCAAAAAACCACCTGCGGGATTTCCTGAACGATACCTGGTACAAAAACCTGCACCTTGTGAATACGAAAGGTCGTACAGACCTCGTCATCCACGAAGGCAAAGCGGCTACGGGCAAAGCTGCTGTGCTCTTTGAGGTCAAACGCCCGAAGAATGTCAATGAAATGATCAGCCCGGCCAACGGCAATGCCCGGGCCATGCACGAAATGGTGCTTTATTACCTCCAGGAACGCATTGAGCACAACAACACGGATGTAAAATACCTCGTCATCACCAATATCTACGACTGGTATATTTTTGACGCGGCTACCTTCGATCGTCAGTTTTACCAAAACAAAGCCCTGCGAAAAGCTTACGAAGACTGGAAAAATGGCCGAAAAGCGCAAAGCACGACCGATTTTTTTTACAAAGAAATCGCCCGGCCATTTTTGGAAGCGTTGGACGCCGAGTTGAGTGCCGCATATTTCAACATCCGGGATTTTGAGAAACCGCTGCGCAATACCGATCTCAGCGATGACCGCAAGCTCATTTCGCTGTTCAAAATTTTCTCTCCTGCGCACCTGCTCAAGCAGCCTTTTGCCAACGACAGCAACTCGCTTGACAAAGGCTTCTACAACGAATTACTTTACCTCATCGGACTGGAAGAAGTAAAGGAAGGCGGCAAAAAAATCATCCAACGCTGCGCTGCGGAACGTCGGCAGCCCGGCTCTCTACTCGAAAATACCATTGCTACGCTGGAAAATACGGAGCGCTGGCGGCGTGTGCGCAAACCAAGCGACTACGGCAGTAACAAGGAGGAGCAGATCTTCGGCATTGCCCTCGAACTTTGCATTACCTGGATGAACCGCATCCTGTTTCTCAAACTGCTGGAGGCGCAGTTGGTCAAATACCACAGCGAAGCAGGTGCAAAACCGGCTACGGATCATCGCTTTTTGAACACCGTCCTGCTTAAAGACTTTGATGACCTCAATGAACTCTTCTTCGAGGTGTTGGCCAAACTGCCCGAAGAACGCGCTGGTTATGTTCAGGAAAAATTTCGCAGCATTCCCTACCTGAATAGCAGCCTCTTTGAACTCAGCGAAGTGGAAGCTGAAACGCTGTTTATCAGCAACCTCAAAGACCGCTTCCGGATTCGCCCGATAGCGAATACCGTGCTGAAAAATGCGCTGGGCAAACGCCGGACGGAAGACCTCACCATACTCGAATACCTCTTCGATTTTCTCGACGCCTACGATTTTGCCAGTGAAGGCAGCGAGGACATCCAGGAAGAAAACAAGGCCCTCATCAATGCCAGCGTGCTCGGGTTGATTTTTGAAAAATTAAACGGGTACAAAGACGGCTCTTTCTTTACGCCCGGCTTCATCACGATGTACATGGCGCGGGAGACTGTGCGCCAGGCCGTTGTGCAGAAATTCAACACGCACTACCAGATTAGTTGCGACAGCTTTGCCGACTTGAAAAACTTCACCGGCAGCCGCTTCAAAACCGCCGATGTGCTGGACATGAATGCTCTTGTCAACAGCCTGCGCATCTGCGATCCGGCAGTGGGCAGCGGCCACTTCTTAGTGTCGGCGCTCAACGAACTCATCGCTGTGAAATCGGAGTTGGGTATCCTGGCCGACTACAAAGGCGAGCGCCTGCTTGGCTACGACGCACGCGTGGAAAACGATGAGCTTATCGTGACCTGCAACGACGGTCAGGATTTGTTTGATTACCGGGTGCGCCCCGGTGAGGGCTTGACTTCAAGTCAACCCCTCACTTCCAACCCCCCGAGTGAGGGCTTGACTTATAGTCAAACCCTCACTTACACTGCCGGGCAAGATTCCCAACGCGTGCAGGAAACCCTCTTCCACGAAAAGCAGGTGATCATTGAAAATTGCCTTTTTGGGGTAGACATCAACCCCAATTCTGTGAAAATTTGCCGGTTGCGCCTTTGGATTGAACTTTTGAAAAATACGTACTACCGCCGGGCAAGTGAGGGCGTAACTTCAAATTTTACCCTTACTTCCAACCTCGAAACGCTCCCCAATATTGACATCAACATCAAAACGGGCAACTCGCTCATCAGCCGCTTTGCTCTGGATGCCGACTTGAGCAAGGCGTTGAAAAGCCTGAAGTATGACATCAATACTTATCGCGGCTACGTGCAGGATTACCACCGTGCCACCGACAAGGAAGTGAAGCGCGGGTTGATGTTGTTGATGGACCAGATCAAAAGCGATTTCAAAACAGAAATTGGCCGGAACGACCCAAAACGGAAGCGCTTAGACAAATTAGCCAGCGAATTGTACCACCGTTTTACTGGTAACTTCCTGTTCGAGCCCGAAGTCCCTTATGGCGAAAGCCAGGGCGATCTGGAAAAAAAACGCGCGCAGGAAAAAGAAAAATTAGAAAAGGAAATCGAAAAGCTCAAAACGGAAATAGATGAAGTCAAAAGCAACAAGATTTTTGAAAATGCTTTTGAGTGGCGGTTTGAGTTCCCGGAAGTGCTGGATGAGGAGGGGCGGTTTGTGGGGTTTGATGTGGTGGTGGGGAATCCGCCGTATTTTTCTTTATCAAAAATCAAAGAACAGGCATCAATCTATGAGGTAAGTTATCAGACTTATTCAAAAGGCTCTGACATTTATTGTCTGTTTTATGAGCGTGGAAATCAAATCCTAAAAACGGGCGGCCTGTTAACCTACGTAACTTCAAATTCTTGGTTGCGTGCTATTTATGGTGAATTGTTGAAGAAATATTTCCAAGAGAATGTTCAGCCTGTCTATCTCCTGAACATTGAAGATGCCCAGGTTTTTGAAGAAGCGACTGTTGAGTCAAATATACTGATGCTTCAAAAAGAGAAAAGCTCAAAGGCATTTCTTGTATGTAATTTAGGAAGTGATTATGAGTTGGGAAGTTCTCTTTCAAATTATTTTCAAAAAAACGCATTTGAGTTCGCAATGCCAGAAAGTGGCGATTGGTTGATTAGCAGTGAGGAGATTTCTAATTTGAAGTTAAAGATAGAACAGAAGGCTACTTTACTCAAAGATTTCAATGTAGCTATTAACTTTGGAATAAAGACTGGATTTAATGAGGCATTTATCATCAATGAACAAATGAAGGACGATTTATTGAAACAGGATTCAATAAATTCAGAAGTAATCAAACCAATTTTAAGAGGAAGAGACCTAAAAAAGTACAGTCATGAATTTGGCGGTCATTATTTAATAAATGCTCATAATGGGATAAAAAAAACAAACCTTCCAAGGATAGATCTTCAAAAAAATTTCCCAACTCTTTTCACACACCTTGAAAGCTTCCAGCCAAAAGTAGCACAACGGCAAGATATGGGAGACCATTGGTCAAATTTACGTAACTGTGCTTATCTTGAGGATTTTGAAAAGCCGAAAATCGTCTGGGGCGAAATTTCTGACAAACCCAAGTTTTCCTATGATGATGAAGGCTATTATGCAGAAGCCACCACGTTTTTACTGACAGGTGAAAAGCTCAAATATCTTTTAGCAATTCTAAATTCTAGAGTATCAGAATGGTATTTTAACCAAATATCTACTACCACTGGCATGGGAACAAACCGGTGGAAGAAATATAAAATTGAATTACTTCCGATTAAAATCCCTACGATAGAGCAGGAATCGAAAATCACGATTCTTGTTGACCAAATTCTCGCCCAAAAGCGGAATAATCCGGCAGCAGACACCAGCGCATTAGAGCACGAAATAGATGAACTGGTTTACAGGTTATACAGCCTTACAGAAGAAGAAATTACAATAATTGAAAATAAGTCAAAATAAGATGGCAAAGAGCAAATCAAAATCATTTATTTCTGCTGAGAAGACTATTTATGCGGCTTTTGAAATATTAAAAGCTACAGGTGGTGAAATGCGGGGAAGTGATGTGATCGAAAAGATAAGAGAATCTATTCAATTTACTGATTGGGAAAAGGAGCGGTACGAAAAAACGGGATATATCCGTTGGGAGTCTATCATGCATTTTTATACAATAGATTGTATCAAAGCCGGCTATCTCCAAAAAGATAAGGGCATCTGGATTTTAACGCCAGAAGGAGAAGAGGCCATGAAGCAAGGCGGGGAAGAATTACTGGTCAATGCTATTAAGGCATACAGGCAATGGAAAGCAGCCACCCAAATAGATGAGACAATTTCTAACGAGAAAGAGAAAACTGAAGATATAATTGTTCCGGTTCATACCAATGCTCAACAGCAACAAGCTTTAATTGAACAAGTGGAAGAACAAGCCCTGAAAGGTATTCAAGACTTCATCAACAGTAAGAATCCTTATGAGTTTCAGGATTTAGCAGCCGCTTTGTTGCGAGCAATGGGGTGGCATATTGCATTCAATGCAAAAAGAGGAAAAGATGGCGGGCTTGATATCATAGCCTATTCTGACCCATTGGGAGCCACAGCGCCGAGGATGAAAGTGCAAGTTAAACATCGTCCCAATGACGCGGTTGCACCCGATGTCGTTCGTCAACTGGTAGGTTTATTAAATAAAGATGGTGATGTTGGTCTGTTTGTCACATCCGGTCGGTATACTAATGATGCTCAACGATATTCCAGAGAATCCCATAAGCATATTGAATTGATTGACTTTGAGAAATTTGTAAGCCTATGGCAAGAGTATTATCCTCAAATGACCGATGAGGAAAAAAATATGCTGCCTCTCCGGCCAATCTATTTTTTGGGTGTGAATGAGTGATTACTTTTTTCAAGCAACAATCTCGGCCACCAATGTTCGAGTGATTACTCCCCACGGTTACCAAACCTTTAGAGGTTTAGTAACCGGAATTTTCCGAAAACAAATTTTGAAAAACTGAAATGCAGGCGGCCTAAAGCCCGCGAAACGAAGGCCGTTCTCC
>JBJXFD010000179.1:0-30634 GCA_046153985.1 Saprospiraceae bacterium | reverse complement strand
CAAAACACCCGCCGCAAGGATAACTGGAATAATGCTGGATACCACCACAGGCAGCACGGTAATTGGCTCAACGCCGCCATCCGGCTTGGGCATTCCAACGGACGAATCCATTATTCCCGCAGCACTGCCCACGAAAAACAGAATAACGTTAATGATTGCTGAGGTGAGCGCAGCAAGAGGAGCTGCTTTAAGCAGGGCCGATGAGTTGATTTTTAAATCTTTCATTTTGTAAAACAAATTTTGTTTAAACGAATATTGTGATAAAAAAAACGCAGCGTTAACCACGCAGTTTGTCCAAAAGATCAGAAAGCTGTTCCGCTTCTTCGTCGGTCAGATTTTGCCAATGTGTTTTGGCTTTTTCCATCTCTACTTCGATTTTTTCAAGCAGGTCCAACCCTGTTTTTGTAATTTGCAACAGCACTTCACGGCGGTTTTGAGGGTTCAATTCGCGTTGAATCAGCCCTTTTTGCACCAGGCGGTCGGACAGTCGCGTCAGATCAGGGTTTTTATCGAGCATTACACATTTTACCTCGCCTACGGGCAAGGCATTGGGGTGTTTCCCGCGCAGGATACGCAGCACATTGAATTGCTGTGGGGTGAGGTCGAACGGTTTGAAAACCGCCGCGCCCCGCTCCATATGCCAGTGGTACGTGTACATCAAATTGACGATCGCCTTTTGAAGGGGCTGCATGGGCTTGGCCTGTCGTATGGCAGTTTCAATTTTCATAAAACAAAGGTAAAATAATTTATTCGTTTAAACAAATATTAGTCGGAATCTTTAGGAATGATTTTCACCGACTGCCGCGCTGCCTTCTTTTCCGAAACCCGCTTTTTCCCTTCTAGCCGCGCTTCTTTCACCCCGGCAGGAATCGGCGCCTTGCGGCGCTTTTTGGGCTTCACCAACCCTTTTTCTATTAATTTCAAGAGTTTTTCGGTGGCTTTTTCCTTATTGGTCAACTGCGAGCGATCCGTTTGGTTCGTTGCGGAAAGGAAACCTTCGGCGGAGATTTTATCGCCCAATTTTTCCAAAAGGTAAGCTTTTTCTTCATCTGTCAGCGCAGCAGAGGCCGCTACATCAAAACGCGCTTCCACTTTCGTTTCCACCTTATTGACGTTTTGGCCTCCCTTGCCGCCGGAGCGGGAAGTGCGGTAAGTAAATTCCTGGATCAACAATTCGGCAGTCATTGTTTTACTGCTTTCGTTGTACGCCCTGATATAAATCGTCGTTTTTCCCGTCGCTGTCGAAGTCGAGCGTGGAAGAAAATTTAGCCCGTTTGCCGCTGATGCTGTAATCGTTTACGTATTCCCGCGAGTCGGGTTCTGTTTCGCGCAGGATGAGCCGCTTCCCGTTGGCGGTCCAGGTTCCCTTGCGGCGCAGGGAAATGCTGTCGCTCAGGGTGCAGTATTCCGAAATGTAGCTGCCGTTGGCCTTGTAGGTCGTCCGGATGGGTTGCATCTTCATTTTGGCCTCCCATTGTCCGGCGGGCACGTCAATGACAAAAGTGGAGTCGCTGCCCCGGTAGGTGGCGCATTCCACGCGCATGGATTCGTTGCGCCATTCGCCGAACAGGCGTTTGTCCAACGGTTTGCTACTACCGGGCGCAATCGTAAGGTTGCCCGCGCAGCTTGCCAACAGGGCGATTGCTGACAGGGCAGGAAGGATGAGTCGGAGTGGGTTGGTGGATAACTTCATGATTCGGGTTTGTATTTTTTTATCACATAGTTCACATAATTATTTTCACAACTTGTCCCGACTCGGCGGGATAGCTCACATAGGCGGCTTCCCTGTGCTATGTGCCCTATGTGAAAACTTCTACTGTGATCTATGTGGTGAAAAATAAAAAATCTATCTGGTAAAAAACTATTTTTCAAAACGAAATTTCACTTAAACGAACACTATCTTCGATGCGCTGGTTGTTGCGATTATCATAAATTTCCATTTTAATGGCCGGATCGGATTTCGACCAATCAATACTTAACAGGCCAAAATGGTTCTCCATTACCGGGCCTTCGATGCGATTTTCGTTGGGCGTCGCGAAATGCCAGGTAGACGTGATGCCAAAATCGTGGTCGTCCCAGGTAGCGAGCAGTCGTGTACCTTTTTTCAGGCGCTGGAATTCGGGTTTGGCGGCAAGTTTGGCATATTTGCTTTTGGGTAAAAGGAACGGAGTATCCAGTTTTTCTGTTTTCTTTGCCTGTTTGCGAGTTTTGCCAATTTGCCTGTTTGCAAATTTGCCAACTTGCTTACTTGCACCTTCACAACAAAACCACCATGCAAGTCACCATCCTTGGCAATAGTTCCGGCGGCCCGTTTCAGGGGCGCAATTTTACGTCCCAGTTCGTCACACTGGAGAACGAAGCTTACCTCGTGGATTGCGGCGAAGGCACGCAACACCAGCTTTTTCGGTTTCGGGTGCGGTTTGATCACATCCGTCAGATTTTCATCAGCCACTTGCACGGCGACCACGTTTTCGGGCTCATGGGCATCCTCTCTTCTTTTTGTTTGAAAAAAAGGACAGCGCCGTTGGCAATTTACGGCATGCCTGGTTTGCGTACGCTGGTGGAGACCACTTCGACGGTTTGCGGCATTCACTACCCGTACCAATTGGACATCCACGAGGTGGACGCCGAGCAGCACGCCCTGATTTTTGAAAGCCCGAAGCTGGAGGTCTGGAGCATTCCGTTGATACACCGCGGCCCGTGCAGTGGGTGGCTATTTCACGAAAAGCAGCGCCCCCGCAATATCCGGCCTGAAAAAATCACAGAATACGCCATTCCCTTTCCGCTGATTCCGGGCATCAAAGCCGGGGAAGACTTAGTTTTGCCCGATGGCCGCCGCATCCCGAACGCGGAATTAACCCTCGATCCGCCAAAACCGTGCACCTACGCTTTTTGCAGCGATACCAAACCTTCAGACCGGGTTGCAGAAATTGTAAAAGGCGTGGACTTGCTGTACCACGAAGCGACGTTCACCAATGAACAACAGGTGGAAGCGGAATTTTCTGCGCATTCCACCGCCGAACAGACTGCGGTGATTGCCCGGAAAGCAGGCGTAGGGCGGTTGTTGCTGGGGCATTTTTCAGGGCGTTACCCCGATGAAGCGCAGCATTTGGCGGAAGCACAGGCGGTGTTCCCGAATACCAGTATTGCCGTGGAGGGGGAGGTGTATTCGTTGTAGGGGCGCCCCTTGCGGTCGCCCAAAAACTCGCGGTCGCCCAAAAAAATCCCGAACCAGGAGTTATTGATGATAGATGATTGATTAATGATAATTGATGATGTGGGATGCTTACTCATTTCATGTTTTATCATTATTCATCAAGTGCCGTGCATTAAATAAAGTGTATCTTTGAGCAAGACCTCAACAGGTTGATTTTTTCTTTTTACAAATTTAAAAACCAACTATTATGGCAAAAAGAACTTTTTTACCCAGCGCTCCAAGTATGGTTCTTTGGGTCATCGCCCTCATCATCGGCATTTTAGGCATTTTGGTCCATTACGTCCCCGTGCAGGGATTGTCGAAGTACAACTATGAAATGTTGCTGATTGGTTTTGTGCTGTTGGTTGTCGGAACGGCTTACCGTAAAATATAGGCTTATCAATCATCAAAACCAACACCTTATGATGTCCAATTCCAAGTCTGTCCTGCTCTGCCTGCTGGCCTTGCTGCTGGCCATTCCTGCCGTTGCGCAGAAGGATAAATCCAAAAAGTCAAAAAAAGAACAGAAGCAGGAAGAAATCTACAACCTGATCGCGCAGGAAACCTGCGAGTGTATGGAAGGCAAAGACGTTTTGAACATGAAATCGGAAGATATTGAAATGCAGTTGGGCATGTGTATGCTTGGCAGCTATTCCGAACACTCCGGAGACCTCGAAAAAGAGGCTGACCTCGGAAATCAGACAGGCATGGAAGCGTTAGGGGAAAAAATTGGCGTCCTGATGTTTGGAAAATGCCCGCAAACCCTGATGGCCGTTGCAACAAGTATGCAGGCGGAAGGCGACCCGATGCTGGACGACCTGCCCCCGATGTTGGATGAATCCCAGGAATGGGATGGCGGAGAAGAACTCACCGGCGCCATCGTGCGCATGACGAACCACGGCGACGTGAGCTATCTGGTTTTGAAAGACGAAGCTGGCACGGAACACGAACTGATGTGGTTGCGCTATTTTGAAGGCTCAGAATCGCTGCTCGAAAACCCGGAAGCCGGCATTGGCCGGAAGGCCATGATTTATTGGATTCCAATGGAGGTTTATTCTCCCAAAACGAGGGATTATGCGGTGCGGAAGGAGATTAGGGCGTTGACTTTCGTGGAGTAGTTCTTTACCATGTAGATTTTTTTTTACCACATAGACCACAGTAGAGGTTTTCACATAGGGCACATAGCACAGGGAAGCCGCCTATGTGATCTATGTGAAAACCCCTATGTGAACTATGTGGTAAAAAATAAAAAAACACCTATGTGGTAAAAAAAACTCATTGCCCGAAAATCACCCCGCTTTCATCACAACTGATGCATTCTTTATCCTTCGGAAATTTATTGGGATCAACGTCTTTGATCCGGACATCCCATGCGTAAGCATATTTTGCATCGCAGCTGCACCCCGAAATTTCATTGAGTATCCGGAAGGTGGCCGGGTCGGCGCCTTTGATGAGGTTGTCGTTGTAATAAACCTGGCGCGCGTCTTTGGCGTAAGCATAACCCAGGACCTGGAAAGATTTTGGATCGGCGCCTTTCAACACAATCCCACTGTAATAACAACGCTTGGCATCCCGCTCGAAGTAATCGTTAAGGATTTCAAAGGTTGCAGGATCGGCGCCGAGGATGTGGACGTGGCGGAGAAAAACGCCTTGTTTGTCCGCAAAAACCTCTGGCGAAACTTGCCGAAAGCTCGCAGCATCCGCATCTTCAAGCAACATGTTTTGATAAAAAACCTGCCTGGCATCGCGGTAATAGTCGCCTGAAACCGGGCGGAAGGAAGCGGGCAGGGCGCCTTCTATGGCCTCGTGTCTGAAATAGACCTGTTGCGCATCTGCCGCGGTTTGCCCGTCTATGACGCGAAACGTTGCAGCATCGGCGCCTTGGATTTCGCGATGTTCGTACCAGCACCGTTTCCGGTCTTTGTAGTAAACGCTGGTTTCGTCGCCGATTTTTGTAAAATGTTCCGGATCGTCCGAAATGCTGTTCCCACCCGAATAGATGTGCTGCGAATCTTTTCCAAAACTCCGGTCAAAAAGGCTGAATTGCGCAGGCTCCCCGCTGATGCGCTGCCCCATAAAATAGACCGCCTGTTTGTCTTTTGCAAAACCGATGCCGAGGTATTCAAACGTGGCCGGGTCGGCGCCTTCGATTTGACTATCGTATAAAAAAACGCCATTTTTATCCAGGCCGTAGGTCAGGCTGTCGGTTGGATCATCTGCGCTCTTCAAGACTTCCACGTTGAACGTGCCTGGATCGGCGCCATAGACTTCCGTCACCCGGTAAAATTCGTAACCCGATGCAGATTGCTTGTACCAGACTTTTGTTTTACCGACGTGGTAACCCATTGAGCTGAACAGGCCCGGCTTGCCCTCGCCGCTGCAGCCAAACAAGGCAGAAAGGAGTCCCATAATGATCATGGTTCGAAGGTTAAGTGGATGCATGTGGATTAGAGCGGTATTTATGGGCTAAAAATACAAAGTTGGGGCAGTGTTTTATTCAGTGTTTTCTTTTTGCAATGCTAAAGGAGACTCTGAGTAATTTTAAACACGCCGAGGTTTTTTAGGCAATTAACACCCCAAATAGCCCCTGATTCGCATGAGTCATCCCGGAATTTGTGGTTGAGGTGCAGCGCACCAATAATATCTGTAGAACCACAGGAATAAGGGGTAGCCAGGTGCATCGCACCGCAATATCTGCATTTAGCATAACCATTGTTACGGTGCGCTGCACCTGAGTGCATCTACTTTGATCAGGTGTTTACAAATATTCGGGGTGCGCTGCACCTGCTGTCATTACCCCCCAGAAATAGCATGAGCCATCCCAAAAATTCGGGATGACTCATGTTTGTTACTTCGACGCGCCAGCGTCCTGTTATATATTCTTAATCGAATTTCGATCCGTCAAAATCTCCTTCAGTTCTTTCAGGAACTTGTATTGATGCGGCAACACCTTTTTGACGGCTTCTTTCAAACCAAAAAAGGTACCTTTATCCATTTGCAGTACTTTGTTTTTGAGCTGAACTGCGTCTTCGTACAGCATGTGCTTCAGCGACGGAATTTCGTGCCAGTCACCTTCCACAGCCCAGGCTTTTTCCGTAGCGCCATCGTCCTGTTGAACCGGATCGAGCGAAATGAGGCGATCCTGGTCAACCAGCGGCTGCGATTTGTACTCGGCAATTTCGCCTTCCGGGATTTCCCAGTTTTCGGTTTCTTCCGAGTCGTTGACCAAAAAAACTTCGAGACCGCGCTCGCGGAAGCGGTAGATGATCAGGCGCGCTTTATCACTAAAGTTCATAGTATGAAGTTAAAGTAGCAAATTGTTGATCGTTGTTGGTTGATCGTTTTGCTGAGATCGTTGATCGTTGTCGGTTGATCGTTGTTCGTTAGGGAAACACATCCTGGTCGTGAAGCGTATCCCTAACGAACAACTTACAACGAACAACGAACAACTTTTTCTAATAACCAGTAACAAACACTGTCGTTCCAACATTCCCTTGTTAAAAAGGTTGCGCAAAGAAAGCGATTTTCCCGACATTGCCAAAACCAGGAAAAGTTAAACTTGCCGAAGCAGCTGAATTGCACGCATTTTCGCTCCCAATTCAACCAATTCAACGAATATTCTCCTACCGGTACCTCGTACCAAACATCAGGTTGCGGCTGCCACACTGAGCGCTGGCGATGCCGCCCACGCCGAAGCACAGTTCCAGCGAAATCCCGATTCGAAACGGGCGGGTGGGTTTCTGTGAAGGATAGGTGGTATAAAACGCCGGGTAGTTGTCTGCCTTTCCTTTGGCAGAAACCAGGTCGGCTAATGCGTAGTCGGCCCGCAAACCAATTTTGAGCGTGAGGGTCTCATTGGCGGCTAAGAAGCCTCCGATGCCAAAGATGCCGGCTAAGTAGGACGATTCGTATTCTCCGTCCAGGTCCACGGGCTCAATGCCCAGCCGTTGGCGGATTTCGCGGATGTAAGCAATTTTAGGGCCAATCTCGACATAAGCGCCGAAGTCAGAATAATAGCGATAGAGCAAATTCAGCTCGGTGGTTTTCCAGTTGAGCCGGTTCACAAAAGATCCTGTCCCGGTGGAGTCGCCCCCCCTGAAGTTGAACTGTTGCTGGTTGTTTGCCAAAACAACTTCCAGGTTAATGCCGTGGTAATCGCCCACATTGATGCCGGCTACCAATCCAGATGCTAAGGCGTGCCCCAGGCTGTAATCGTGTTGGGGGTCGTTGGCAATGTTGTCATTAAACATGCCATTGAAGTGAAAACCGGCGCGCGCGCCCAGTTCAAGCCAGAGTTGAGCGCTGGCCGGCAGTACCTGGAAAAGTAGTGCGAGACTGAGAAGTAGTACTTTCTGCATAGTCGTTGTGCTTGATTAGATGATTGTGTACTGCAAATAAAAACAACTCCGGCCACTCTTACAAACCCACAGGAGGCTTAATAATAACTTAACAAACGATTAATAGGGAGTTTATACTGGTGGCGTAATCTTGCACCGGTTTTAATAAACTAAAAATGCTCTTTATGAATCGCACACTCTACGCTTTATTCCTCCCTTTTCTACTGCTGACCCTCCAGGCAGTCGCGCAACCGATCGTTCCGATCAGTGACGCCGATATCGCTCCGGGCCAGACAGTAAACTGGACGAAAGACAAAATTTATTTACTGAACGGACTCGTGTTCGTGGAAAATGGTTCCACGCTCAACATCGAAGCAGGTACAGTAGTGAAATTTACAGAACTTGCCGAAGTTGGCAACCCTTCTGCACTCGTGATCGCCCGCGGCGGCAAAATTTTCGCGGAAGGTACGGCTGAAGAACCGATCATCTTCACGGCTGAATCAGATGATACAAACGACCCAAACGACCTGGGGCCAAACGACGTTTCTCTTTGGGGAGGTCTGGCCATTCTGGGCAATGGTATCACACAAAAAAACGGTAACGCTGAAATTAACGTAGAAGGTATCCCAACCAGCGAACCCCGTGGCCTTTACGGTGGTACCAACAATACAGATGATTCCGGTGTGCTCAAATACGTTTCCATCCGCCACGGTGGTCGCCAGATCGTTTCTGGCAACGAATTAAATGGTTTGACACTTGCTGCTGTTGGAAGTGGTACGACATTGGAATACATTGAAATTTACGCAAACTCGGACGACGGCATCGAATTTTTCGGTGGCGCACCTAACCTGAAATACGCAGTTGTGGCTTTCGCCGAAGACGACAGCTACGACTGGGACGAAGTCTACACCGGCCAGGGCCAGTTCTGGTTTTCGATCCAGCGCCCGGATGTGGCCGACCTGGGTGGCGAATTGGATGGTTCCACACCAGATGACCTGTCGCCTTCTTCCAACCCAACGGTTTACAACTGGACACATATCGGCGCAGGCCCTAACGCTACGGCATCCAACCCGCTCGGTTGGTTGTTCCGCGCCGGTACTGCAGGCACAGTGGCTAACTCGATCATCGTTTCCCAAAAAGGGAAAGCCATCGAAATCCAGGATAAAAACTCGGGCACAAACGACGCCCACCAAAAAATGTTAAACGGCCAGCTCCGCATCCTGAACAACCTGATCTGGGAAGCCGGCGCCAATACCAACTTGGATGCGTCTGCAAGCGGCGTCATCCGCGTAACCTCTGGCCAGCCTACGCAGGACGACCCGACCGGCGCTACGGTGACCAGCAACTTGGTGATGAACAACAACCTGATCGCAAATCCCAAAATCACCAGCATCAGCCGTACGCAGGACAATGGCTTGGACCCTCGCCCTTCCGGCAATAGCGCAGCATACAATACGCCATTAGCTGCAATTCCCGGCGATAATTTTTTCACAGAAGTTGATTTTAAAGGCGCTTTCAGCCCACTCGCAGATGGATTGTGGATCAAAGGCTGGACTGCGCTTGACCGCAACAACCACCTCGCTGATTTGTCGGGTGGAGAAATTGTTAACATTGACGACAGCAGCATCCAGCCTTGTGAAAACGTGGTTTGGACAAAAGATAAAACCTATTTGTTGAACGGCCTTGTTTTTGTCGAAGACTGCGCAACGCTGACCATCGAGGCAGGTACCGTGGTGAAATTCACGGAGCTTGCCGAAGTAGGCAACCCTTCAGCATTGATCATCGCCCGCGGTGGCAAAATTTTCGCAGAAGGTACGGCTGAAGAGCCCATCATTTTCACTGCTGAAGCAGATGATGTAAACGATCCGCTCGACCTGGGACCAACCGATGTCTCTCTTTGGGGAGGTCTGGCCATTTTGGGCAATGGCATCACACAGAAAAACGGCAACGCTGAAATTAACGTAGAAGGTATCCCAACCAGCGAACCCCGTGGCCTATACGGTGGTACGGACAATACCGATGATTCCGGTGTGCTCAAATACGTTTCCATCCGCCACGGTGGTCGCCAGATCGTTTCGGGTAACGAATTGAATGGTTTGACACTTGCTGCTGTAGGAAGCGGCACTACATTGGAATACATTGAGGTATACGCCAACTCTGATGACGGCATCGAATTTTTCGGTGGCGCGCCAAATCTGAAATATGCAGTCGTGGCTTTCGCCGAAGACGACAGCTACGACTGGGACGAAGTATACACAGGGCAGGGCCAGTTTTGGTTCTCGATTCAGCGTGGAGATGTCGCTGACCTTGGTGGCGAATTGGATGGCTCTACGCCGGATGACTTGTCACCTTCTTCCAACCCAACCGTTTACAACTGGACGCACATTGGTGCAGGCCCTGGTGCAGCGGCTGCCAACCCACTGGGCTGGTTGTTCCGCGCAGGAACAGCCGGTACGGTAGCAAACTCGATGGTGGTTGCTCAAAAAGGAAAAGCCATCGAAATTCAGGATAAAAACACCGGTACGAACGATGCGCACCAGAAAATGCTGAATGGCGAACTGAAAATCTTGAACAACGTGTTCTGGGAAGCAGGCGCCAATACCACAGTGGATGCTACGGCAACTGGCATCATTCGCGTCACCTCCGGCCAGCCTACTCAGGATGACCCGACGGGTGCTACGATTACCAGCAACTTGGTGACGAACAACAACTTGCTCAGCAACCCTGGCATTCAAAGCATCAGCCGTATTCAGGATAACAACCTTGACCCGCGCCCTAGCGGCAGCGGTGCAGCCGTGAATACAGCATTGGCAGCAGTGCCTTCAAATGATTTCTTTACACAAGTTACTTATAAAGGCGCATTCAGCCCATTTGCTTCTGACCTTTGGATTCTGGGCTGGACGACCCTCGCCCGCAACAATCACCTGAAAGACCTGACGCAGGGCGGACAGATCGAGTTTGTAACGGATGTTGATGTAGAGCCTTGCCAAAACATCGTTTGGACCAACGACAAAACTTACATCGTTGACGGCGTCCTTTTCGTAGAAGACTGCGCAACGCTGACCATCGAAGCGGGTACGGTTGTGAAATTCACAGAGCGCGCCGATGTTGGTAACCCTTCAGCTTTGGTTGTCGCCCGCGGCGGTAAAATCTTCGCAGAAGGCACAGTAGATCAGCCAATTATCTTTACTGCAGAAGCGGATGATGTAGAAGATGCATTTGATCTTGGCCCAACGGATGTTTCCCTCTGGGGCGGTTTGGCCCTGCTTGGCAAAGGTGTTACCCAGAAAAACGGCAACCCAACTGCCAACCTTGAAGGAATTCCGACAACAGAACCACGCGGTAATTATGGAGGTTCGGATAACGCAGACAATTCCGGTGTGCTGAAATACGTAACCATTCGCCACGGTGGTCGCCAGATTGTTTCTGGTAATGAATTAAATGGTTTGTCCCTTGCTGCGGTTGGTAGCGGCACGACCCTCGAATACATCGAAGTATACGCCAACTCGGACGACGGCATCGAATTTTTCGGTGGCGCGCCAAGCCTGAAATATGCAGTAGTGGCTTTCGCCGAAGACGACAGCTACGACTGGGATGAAGTGTACACGGGTAAAGGCCAGTTCTGGTTCTCGATCCAGCGCGAAGATGTTGCTGACCTTGGTGGCGAATTGGATGGCTCTACGCCGGATGACTTGTCACCTTCTTCCAATCCAACCGTTTACAACTGGACGCACATTGGTGCAGGCCCTGGTGCAGCGGCTTCCAACCCATTAGGCTGGTTGTTCCGCGCCGGCACGGCTGGTACGGTTGCCAATTGCATTGTTGCTTCGCAAAAGAACAAAGCACTGGAAGTACAGGACAAAAACACAGGCACCAATGACGCGCATCAGAAATTGGTGAGCGGCGACCTGAAAATCCTGAACAACCTGTTCTGGGAATGCGGCGCCAACACCAATATAGATATTACAGGCAGCGGCATCATTCGCGTCACTTCCGGTCAGCCTACCCAGGACGATCCAACTGGATCTGTACTTATCAACCACCTGAATACAAACAACAACGCGATTGCCGATCCGCAAATCCTGCGCATCAGCCGCCAGCAGGACAATTTGCTTGACCCGCGTGTACGGACAACGGGTGCTGCTTACAATACCCAATTGGCGACCTACCCGGCAGGCGATCCGTTCTTCACTACGGTGAATTACAAAGGCGCATTTGCGGAAAGCGATGATGCTTTTTGGCTGAGAGGCTGGACAACGCTGTGGACCAACCAGCACATTGGCCTGGTGAACAGCACGGAACAGGTAGATCAGACTTTGAACGAAGTGTTCAACATCTTCCCGAACCCGGCTTCCAGCGCCTTCACGGTGGTTTCTAAATTCAACGAACCAGTTAATATCGAAATTTTCGACCTCTCTGGCCAGCTTCTGCGCACCCTGAATTCGGTAGCAGACGAACTGACCCGCGTGGAAATCGCAGCACTGCCTGCCGGGATGTACGTAATCAAGTTTACGACCCAGGGCGGTAAGTTTGTGACGAAAAAACTGATCGTAGACTAATTTTGTGAGATATTAGATGTTGTACTTTAGATTTTAGATAGATTCGTCGTCTGATCGAGCAGTGTCTAACATCTAAAATCTAACGTCTAATATCTTATTACAAGCTAAAGCAGTTGGCATCGAACCACTGCTTTAGCTTTTTGCATTGATAATCAACATTAAAAACAATATGAGCAAGCTGTCCTTTTTATTCATTGCGACTTTGATGATCGCCTTATGCGCGCTCCCCGCGCTGGCACAAAAAGGGGTTATTTCCGGCAAGGTAGTTGACAAAGCAAGTGGTGAAACCCTGATTGGCGCGTCGGTGTACCTGGAAGGCGTGAACGACAACAGTGTTGGTACCATCACCGACTTCGACGGCAACTATTCGTTTGAAGCAGATCCTGGCACCTTCGACATTGCAATCAGCTATATTTCCTACACCAAGCAGGTGATCAAAGGGGTCGTCATCAAAGCTGGCGAAGTAACTACCTTAGATGCTGCGCTGGAAGGCGAAGCGGTGGGCCTGGCAGAAGTCGTCGTGCAGGCGACGGCGGTCAAAAACACGGACGCGTCCCTGATTGCTTTGCAGAAAAAATCCTTTTCCATTCAGGATGGCATTTCTTCCCAGCAAATCAGCCGCACGGGCAGTTCCAATGCTGCCGACGCCATGAAACAGATGACCGGCGCCGTGGTGGAAGACGGCAAATTTATCGTCATGCGCGGTTTGGGCGACCGCTATTCGCTGTCCCAACTGAACGGGGTGACGATGCCCAGCACAGACCCGTACCGCAACAGCTCCAGCTTAGACCTGATTCCTTCGCAGATGATCGAAAACATCGTGACGACCAAAACATTTACACCTGATTTACCGGCGAATTTTTCCGGAGGTTTGGTGAATGTAACTACGAAGTCGCTACCCGATAAATTCACCCTGCACTTTGAATTGTCCGGCGCCTACAACACGCAGGCTTCCATGATTGACAATTTCCTCACCCAGCAGGCAGGCGAAACCGACTGGCTGGGTTTAGACGACGGAAGTCGTGACCAACCAGGCTTCCTCCTGGATGAAGCTGTTCGGAACCGCCTTTCTTCGAGTACATACCTGACGGCAAGAAGGCCGGATTCGACGAATGTGCGCAACATTTTCCACGAATCTTCACGCGCATTAAGCCACGAATTTGTCCCCACGACAAAAACCTCGCCGCTCAACCATGGCCTCAACTTTTCCATCGGCGATCGGTACAAAGTATTTGGGAAAGACCTCGGCTTCACGCTGGGCATCAACTACTCGCGTAATTTTAATCACTATCAGGACGCTACGGTTGCAACTTACATCAACAACAACTCAACGCAGTTGTTTGACTATCAGGATTTAACAGAAACGCGCAGCGTAGAAAACCCACACCTTGGCGCGCTATTTAACCTGAGCTACAAATTGTCGAACAACAACATTATCAATGCGAATGTGATTTTCAACAACGACGCAGACCTCACGTCGCTTTCGCAAACGGGCCGCTACCTCGGTCAGGTATCCGATGCTACGGCAAGTTTCAATACCAATGCCATCAGTTTCACACAGCGCCAGTTCACAACGTATCAGTTAAGTGGTCGCCATGTAATCCCGGCGCTAAACAACATCGAAATCGAATGGCAGGGCACATCGAGCAAATCGTTCCAGAAAGAGCCGGATTTGCGCTATTTCGCATATACGGTGGCGCCTGACGAAGAAGGCGTTCCTCAGTACTACATCAACAACTCTGAAATTGCTTTTCCGTACCACTTCTTCCGCGATTTGCAGGACGACCAGGTTCAGGGGAAAATTGACATCACGATCCCGTTCCTGACCCGCGGCAAACAAGGAAGTTCCAATCAAATCAAACTGGGAGGGCTTTACAGCAATACACAGCGGGAATTCGAGGAATACCGCTATCAAATGAACAACAACGGTATTCCTTCTGACCGGGCGTTCACTTCTTTTGGCGGCAAATTTGAAGATTTCTTCAACGACAACAACTTCGGCATCGTTGATACCGTGTTCAATACCGATGGCAGCGTTCAGCGCTACACCACCGGCTGGCACTACATCAACCAGATCAACAACCGCAACTTCTACACTGGCGATCAAACCATTATCGCTGCTTACCTGATGGCGGTGTACAACCTGACGCCCCGCCTGAAATTTGTGGGTGGCTTGCGCATGGAAACCACAGACATGAGCGTACTCAGCCGCGACGTGAATGTGCCGGAAGGCAAAATTGACCTGACGGATTATCCGTATTCTGCGAGTTTGATTTACGCCTTGTCGGAAAAAGCCAACGTGCGACTGGCTGCTACCCAAACCCTGGCGCGTCCAAACCTGCGCGAGTTGGCGCCATTCGAGCAGTTTGACACCAAAAATGGCTTTTTTAGCCTCGGAAACCCGGATTTGCAGCGCACACTGATCCAGAACTTCGATTTGCGCTACGAACTGTATCCGCGTTCGGGCGAATTGCTGGCCATCAGTGCCTTCTACAAGCAGTTCGACAACGCCATCGTGCGCGCTTTTGTGCCGCAGGCGACGATTCCGGAGCTGAAGTTCATCAACGTAAAAGACGCGGAAGTGTATGGCGTGGAAGTGGAATTCCGTAAACAACTGAACGCCATTAGCCCGGCGCTGGAGAATTTTTACTTCAGCACCAACTTCGCCATCATCCAATCAACCTACCCGATTCCGCAGGATGAAATCGAAAACTCGCGCAATGTGGACACGACTTATACGACGACCACGCGCCCTTTCCAGGGTCAGGCGCCATTCATCGCGAACGCCATCCTGACGTATTTAGACTTTGAAAAAGGTTGGGAAAGCTCCATTGCGTTCAACGTTTCGGGCCGGAAACTTTACAACATCGCCCTGCGCGCTACACCGGACGTATACGAAGAACCGGCGCCGCAGTTGGATTTCAAAATTTCGAAGCGTTTTGGCAAAAATTATTCGGTTGCCTTTACGGCGAAAAATATCCTGAACCCGAGGTTCGAGCGCACACAGGAATACAAAGGTGTGACGTACATCGCCGATTCTTTTCAGGCGGGTACGCTGCTTGGGTTTAATGTGGCGTATTTTATTCGGTAAGATTACAAAAGAAAATCAGCGCAATTCATTTCAATTTAAGTGGTTACGGACTGTACTTTGGATAAAGTGCAGTCCGTTTTTTTTGTGTGGTCGCCAACTTCAGTTGGAAGACCAACGAGTTTAAAGCCGGGCAGAGCCCCGCAAATAAAGCACGCGAGTCGGAACTTCGACTTCGCTCAGTTTCCGAGCCATCGCGCGAGCACTTAAAACTAAAACTGCGGGCACAACACCAAATCATCGTCATACTCCCCAAGGTAAGCCACCGAGATTTCCAGTGCGCCCTGGCCTTGTTTCAGCAGGTTCAGGTCGGTCAGGTTGGCATCATAGCTCACGCCGATCAAAAAACGGTTGAATTCCAGCCCGAACATGCCCACAATGGCGTCCATGAAGATTTTATCCTGTTCGTTTTTGACCGGGCGAACCCAGGCGCCAAGGTGCAGGGCAGTGCCGCTGATGTCGCTGACCAAAAAGCGGAAATTCGCACCGGCATTGGCGGCGAAGTGCGGCCCCTGCGCATACAGCAATGCTCTTGGCGAAAATTGGACAGCATTGCCCAGGGGGATAATGCCGCTTACGTAAGCGGTATATTTTCGGTGCAATTTGTTGTTGCCACCGAGTTCCGGTTCCTCGTCGTTGTAGAAAAAGCTGAGTTGTGGTTCTGAAATATGATACATCGCAGCCCCAATAAAAATACCAGCCCGGCGCTCTGGCGCGTAGGCGTAGGCAAGGCCGACATTATAATCAGCAAACGAAAAATTATTTTCCGGCAATACCTCGTTGGTCGGATCGGTATAACTGCCCGTACCGTCAAACTGGTCGTTGAAATTGAGCGAGCCATAATTGACGTTCCGCTGCAAAATACCGAACTGAGCCCCAAGGCTCAAAAAGTGGTCGTCATTTTTGTTCAGGGCCTTGTGATATGCGCCCGACAGGTAAATCTGGTTGGTGGAAAAGTCCACGCCCGGCACCCGGTCGCTGTAAAACAACACGCCGGCTCCAACGGCATCGCGGGAAACCGAGCGGTAACTTTTGATGCGGAACCGAAAATCGGTCGCTGCGGAGAACGTAGCGTAAGGGTTGTCCAATACGTTGCGCCATTGGTCTCGGTAAATGAACGAAAGCCGATATTTGCCCGTATAAGCGCCCGTGAGCGCCGGATTCAGCGTGGTGGGCGAGGCGTAAAATTGGGTAAAGTGCTGATCCTGGCTGTAAAGAGCGGCGCCTATGCAGGCGAAAATTAGACAGAGGGCGTACTTTTTAATGTGCATATCTTATGATGTATTTGTGGTTCGCACCGCGAAGTGCTTAGGTTTAGCAACCTTAGAGCTTGTTCGGGATCTCATGAACAAGCTCTTAAACGACAAAAAAACGGTTATCGGTGCAAAAGTAGGTTTTATTAAGACTTTTCAGGTTGCCGGGCTTCGGAAAACGGATTTTTACTACATAGGTGCATAGGTTTTTTACCACAACTTGTCCCGCATAAAGCGGGATAGTTCACAATAGTTGTTTTCACAATAGTTCACATAGGCGGCTTACCTGTGCTATGTGTTCTATGCCGCCGAGCCGGGACAAGTTGTGGTAAATTCTTCTCATTCCAAAAGAAATATTATTTTTGGGTAATTATTTGCCACCTTAGTGACATGGTATTTTTACACTTGCCCAAAGAATTGGAGGGGCCGGACACATAAGCCTGATCGGCCTGAAAAGAGCGCAGCGGCTATGTGATCTATGTGAAAACCCCTATGTGAACTATGTGGTAAAAAGATACATTTTGGAATTGAATTGCAAAACAGCAGCTTTCCATGGCCCACTACGGCATCTGTCCAATCAGCATCGCGCCCCTGCGCAGCACCCCTTCCAACCGAAGCGAGATGCTTTCCCAATTGTTGTTTGGCGAGGTGGTGGAAATCCTGGAACTAAAAGGACGTCAATGGGTTAAAGTGCGCTGCTGCAACGATAATTTCGTGGCCTGGATGGCCGTCAACCAACTCAAAGCGCTGACGCCTGCCGAATCCGAGCGCTACCAAGTACATTTCGCGTACAGCCTCGAATTGTTCCAACCAGCCATGGCGGGCGATCACTTTCTGCCCGTTACCCTTGGCGCGCACCTGCCAAACTTCGACGGCATGCGCTTTGAATTGTGCGAAACTACGTACACCTTCAGCGGCCAGGCTGTTTTTCCCGACAACATCGAACCGACGCCGGAATTTGTGGTGAAATTGGCACGCCGCTACCTGCATGCGCCGTACCTCTGGGGCGGACGTTCGCCAATGGGCATTGACGCGCCCGGCCTTACCCAAATGGTGTTCCGCATGGCTGGCTTCGACATCCCGCGCGAAGCACACCGCCAATTAGCGCTGGGCGAAACGGTCGATTTTGTGGAACAGGCCCTTCCCGGCGACCTCGCTTTTTTTGAAAACAAATTCAACCGCATCAACCACACCGGCATCGTATTGCCCGACGGCCAAATCATCCACGCTTCGGGCCGCGTACGCATAGATAACTTCGACCATTTTGGTATTTTTAATGAAGAACTGGGCCGCTATACGCACCATTTGCGGGTGATTAAGCGAATGCCGATGCGGCGGGCGGCGGCGCCTTTAAGACCCGTTGAAGCAGCTGAGCCTGCGATGAAGCAGGTGGAGTTGTTTTAATCTACCTTGACGATCCGCTTGTTAGCCAGCACCTTCCCACCATCTGACAGAGTGCAGGAATAGACTCCCGCAGGCAAGCCAGACAAATCCACTTCATTCGTACCCTGCCACAAACGCTGCATTTTTACTGGTCGCCCTGTGGCGTCATACAAGACCCAAAGCGCGTGATGCGGCATGTAGTTTTCCGGCAAGCCAATAAAAATTGCGCTCCGTGCAGGATTGGGCCAGATTTTTTCCGGCAAAGCTGCTTCCGTTTCTTGTACGGCATTTGGCACACCGAGGTAAAGCGTGCGGCACCAGGTATGGCTGCCGTTGGCATTGGTGACGGTGAGGCAGACTTCGTAAGCTCCCGGCCCGGGAAATGTATGAACCGGGCTGGTATCCTGGCTGGCGGTTCCGTCATCAAAGTCCCAGGCCCAGGTTTGGGGTTCGTAATAAGACAAATCTGTGAATTCAACCTGTAAAAAATTGCTGGTATCCTGCTCGTAGCGCCAGAGCGCGACAGGGAAATTGGTCAGTCCAAGAGTATCGCAGGCGCTGCCATCAAAAGGGCCGAGGCGGAAATTGGGGAAGTTGGGTAAAGCGTGACTAATTCTCCTTGGTAGATATAAGTCATGTTGAGCTACTTTACACAGAACGCTTTGTTTATTAGGCTGGTGGACAACGTGTAGATAGTTGGATGAAAACTTACCACTTACAATATAAATGCGACCATCTGGCGCTAACTGGGATAGGTGGAAATTCATAGGGAGTGGATCTCCAAATCCATCGGAAATAGCTACCGTCTCTTTAGTCGCAAGTATATCTTGTGCCCAAAGATCAAATTGGTAAAGGTTGGTGTAAGAAGAAACGTACAAATAGCGGGAATTGTAGGAAATAGCAGCCCCTGTAGTTTGTACGTCTTCGTCATAATGGAGGCGACTGTGTAGGGTAAGCAGACCCTCGCAGCGGTCAAATTGAAAAATATCAAGGAATTGCCCCACTAAATTGCCGACAGAGGTGAAGCGCACATGCCAGCGTCCGTCTGGAGAAAAGACGGCTTGTCCGAGACCCTCCCGAAAATCTCCCGGGATGACTTGGTTTTCCAGCAAGTGAATGCCCTGCGGGTCAAGCAGTACGCGATAAAAAACGCCTTGATCCCTGCGTTGGGTCAGCAACCACCAGTCGCGCCCGTTGGCATGGCGCACGGCGGTTAGTTTACCATAGTC
Organism: Saprospiraceae bacterium; assembly: GCA_046153985.1. Taxonomy (GTDB): domain Bacteria; phylum Bacteroidota; class Bacteroidia; order Chitinophagales; family Saprospiraceae; genus JABWAJ01. Next base: position 11,589 of record JBJXFD010000179.1, on the reverse strand, counting down.
CAGCCCCAGGCCGTCATTAATCAGCAGTTTTCGTTTTTCTGTAACAGCACCTAAACCGCCGTTCAGGATCATATCTACGATGGAGTAACGCACTTCGTAAACGCCATAGCCGAAGGGATAAGCGCCATAATTATTGTGGAAAAGAAAATAACGATCCGGGTTTCCCGGATCCGGCAAAACAATGCCCCCTTGAGGCACAGGAAAGCCGCCAATATCATTGGTGATGTTGACCTGGCTGCCGTTTTGCATGCGCTGAAAAGAAGCGTCTTCAATGTTTTTGCCATCAAAATAAAAGAGCAGATTACCTTCTGGAGAGCAGATTCCTGCGTTGATATCAATAAAATCTAATTCACTAGACTGGCTGCCTGCTGTGTTCCGCATTGACAGGTCACTGAAATCAACTGTGTTGATTCCGTATATCGTATCTCCTGGTTGTTGAAAGCTTGCGCCATACCCAAGTAACCAGGTGTAGTCTTGTTTTTGGGCGTGCAATGAAATAATTATAAAAACCAAGCAAGAGGTGATTAAAATAGGAATATTATACTTTTTCATGGCACGTATAGGTATAAACATACAGGGCATCTTTTTGACAAGATGCCCTGTATAGAAGTTTTATGATTATTTAATGATGGCTATTTTATGGCTACTGATGCGCTGGTCTGCTTGATAAACAGAAAGCAGGTAGAGTCCTTCTGGTAGCGTTCCGGCGTTTATCCGAATGCTGGAGCTAGCTTCGGGCTCTTGGATTTGTAGCATTTCCTGACCAGCCAGATTGGTTACCCGAATCAGCAGGTCACTCCCGGTTATTTCTGACTGCAACACCAGCGTCAATTCGCCTGATGTTGGATTAGGAAATAGGGTTTGAACTGCTGCGGAGGCCGCCTGGGTAGATAGACCAGGGCGTTGGAGTAATGAGATACCACAAATCAGGCTATCGTTAAACGAAGCATATTGACGCAACTGGTACAAGGCGCGTGCCCCAAGCACTGCATGGCCACCTTCGAGAGGGCATTGCCAGGCAATGTCAGAAATATCGTCAAACTCGCCGTTTGTCAGGGTCATAATACCTGCTGCTACCGTACTCAGGAAAATACGGTTGACGATTTGCAGATTTTCAGCGGGCAGATTCGACGGGCTAATGATTTCATTGTCATCCCACAAATCGCTGGCAGTCGTAAGCGAACGGGTTGTTATCAAATCGTACAGATCCAGGAGATCTTCCATCGGGCCGATAAGGTCTTCGAGCACCTTCTCTTTTTCCGTTGTAATATCGTCCCAGTCTTTTTCAATAGTTGCCAGCGCATACAGACTATCTAAGGTATAAAGTTCCGCTGTCAGCGCCTCAATCATAGCTAAATAGCTATCTATGTGACCTTGTTCTACGGGTGTGGGCACGTCAAGTGTGGCTACTCCGGCATCTATGGCATAAAACGCTCCAATCTCAGTTAGGTCAGCAGCTGTTTTGAAGCTATCCACTACGCTGGTATCGCCTAGTAAGTGTGTATCCCGTTCCAGTTTATCATATAGTTGACGAGCGGCCTCCCAATTGAGCATTTCGTCGTAATCAGAATCATCATAAGCGCCGGTAGCAGCAAAGATGTCGCTCGCTTCAAGCTCTGCTTCATCGTCGGTAAGCATGGGAGGATTACATCGGGTATCTGATGCACAATTTTCAGGGGCGGAGCCTCCCAAATCATCAAACCAACCAGCAGCATTTACCCCAAGGGTTGTTACAGGCCAAAGAGGGAGTTGAATTGGCAACTCTACAAAAAACTTTGACCCAGTTACTTGGGAAGGAGTACCCGTATGCTCTACCTTACTATTAGATTGCCAAAGATTTCCGGCATGTATTTGCTGGCCCATTACCGAGCTACAAGTTAGGGTTGCCACATCGTGTGCCCCAAATGTGCTATGAATTAACTTGTTATCCGGGCCCATGAGTGAAAAACGCATTCCCCATGCGGTATTGCGGGTTGTATTGCAACAAAGTACATTCTTGGGTGCACCACTAAGGGTTATGCAGGAGCTGCCCCTTACGGAAGTACCGGTCAAAAATGTGTTATCGTAGAGAAAATTGAGGGTAGATTGAGATAAATGGATGGCCCCGATTTGCCCCAATGTTCCGGCATCTCCGCTTCCATAATCAATATCATTCCCGGTCACTTGGTAACGTCCGTCAAAAAGCAACTGAAGAACGCCATCTTTGCTGCCAATATTAAAGACATTATCCCGGATTTGTTTATTTCCCGAGGTGGTTGTATTTGCACTTAGTCCGTTGATGTATATACCCCAGGTTTCTGGTGCGCCCAGGGTAAGTAGGTTGAAAGCATGGGTATGATTAAAATAGTTCTCGTAGATATTGATGAATCCTGCCGATCGAGCATTGCGGATATGGAGACCTATTAAATCGTAATCGTTGAATTCGTTGGTTGATAAGAGTAGCCTCCGGTTATTTCCATTGTCGAACTGAACACCAATATAATTTTCCTCAAAGAAATTATCTTGTGCAATCAAATTGCTGTTGGTCGTATAAATGCCTCTATTCATTCCGTTGAATATAGACTCGTATACTTCTAATTTGGCGGTATTTATTCCTAATACGCCGATACCCGATGGTAGGGTGACGTCAATATTCAGACTGGTTGTTCCGCCAACAAAATTGCTCATATACATATTGCTAACAAAGAACCCAACGCCGTGTTGCCCCCTTGAAATGACACCGTTTCTATGGCTGTCTATGCCCTCTTCCGGATTATTATGACCAACAATACCAAAATTATTCACTCGGCTGACGTCCATAGCTGCAAAAGGAGCAACATTATCGTAGTTGGCTAAAGGATTATCAAAGTTTGGTAGCAGTTCTGTATCTGCTGTGAAAAGATTTTCATGTAGGACGCTGGCAAATGTATTGAAAGGAATACCTGTGGGAGGAGGGATAAAAATGCTGATATGGTTATTCTTGAATACATTTCCAAATAAACGCATGGATCCGGAAGCCATTCCATTAGCATCAGTTCGGACAGCCCATTGCGCGTCCTCAATCGTACATTCTTCAAGCAATAGTCTTCCTCCTGAATTGATGGTAATGCTGCGCCACATTTCTTCACAACCGCTAATATCCACGCCATCTCCCGCTCCTCCGATCGTCAATGTCTTACCGCTAAGAACGACAATTTCAGCGCCCGGTTGCATAAAAATATCGCCGTCGTAAATAGTCAAATTACTGTTAATAAGTAGCCTGCCCTTGATAGCTAAGCAAGTATTGCTCAGCACGCCACTTACTACTACACTCCAGATGTCCGTTAAAGCAGTGACATTGGTTCCGCTGCCCGCGTCAACGTTGATAGCGCCGCCACCTGTACAGGGACAGTCGAAAGTTTGTGCGTTAATCATTTGTGACGGACTTGTAGCGAATAGTACGGTAAGTAGCAGGGTCAATGAGAATGACGTAGCTTGTTGGTTTTTTAACAACAAATGCACGAATGGGGAAAGGAGGTGAGAAGGCGAATAAGGATCTAAATAAAAACTTCATTTGAAAAGGTTTTTGGTTAAAAAATCAAATAAGAATGTTGGTAAAAATAAGTACCTGATCCAGAAAGATAAATAACAACAACCCCATACAAAAGATAGTGTATCTTTTTAAAAAAAGGGCAAATTAAAAATTTTGACAACTGATAACCACATTAATAAGAAACCAGACTTTGTAAAAAAAGAACTATTGACCTTTAAAAAAATATCTAACGCAATCGGATGTGCAAGCACCGCAAAGCTCTGATTACTACCCTCCTTGCTCTCACATCCCCCCCTCCAAATCCGCAATAATATCCCCCACATTTTCAATCCCCACCGACAACCGAACCAACCCGTCCGTAATCCCATTCTGCAACCGCACTTCCTTCGGAATATTGATGTGCGACATCGAAGCCGGGTGCAGCGCCAACGTATCCACATCGCCAAGTGTAGGCGCTAAGGTACAAAATCGCAGGCTGTTCATCAGGTGGATGCCGCCTTCGAGGCCGCCTTTTAATTCAAAACTGAGCATGCCGCCGAACGCGCGCATTTGCTTTTTCGCCAAAGCGTGGTCGGGGTGGGAGGGGAGCCCGTTGTAATTCACGCGCTCCACTTTTGGATGGTTTTCCAGAAATTGGGCGACGGCTAAAGCATTGGCGCTGTGGCGATCCATCCGCAGCGTCAGGGTTTTCATGCCATTGTGGGTGAGCCAGGCGTCCCAGGGGTTGGCGTTGGTGCCGGTCAGTTTCATGGCTTGCCAAACGCGGCCTTTCATCAGGTCCAAATCGCGGCCCACGAGCGCGCCGGCGATGGAATTGCCGTGTCCGTTCAGGTATTTGGTGGTGGAATGCACGATGAAATCCACGCCGTATTGGAAAGGCTGTTGCAGGTAGGGCGTGCAAAACGTATTGTCCACCGCGCTGTATCGGCTATAGCGCCTGGCGATGTCTGACAGTCCAGCGATGTCCACGCAGGCCAGCGTCGGATTGGCCGGCGTTTCAAAATACAGCATCCGGATGCGGTCGTCCGAACGCACCAATTCCTCTACCCGATTCAGGTCTTTCAGGTCGGTGAGGATGGTTTCGATGCCGAGCGGTTCAAAAATTTTAAGAAACAATTCAGTGGTGCCGCCGTATAAATTGCCCTGCGTCAGGATTTTATCGCCGCTTTTCAATACGGCCATCATCAGCGTGGCAATCGCCGACATGCCCGAACTGAACAGGATGCCGTGCGCCTCGATTTCCAATCCGTGTGTTTCAAGCGTGGCAATCTTTTCCGCCACCGCCTCGATGGTCGGATTCCCGTAGCGGCCATACACGTGGCCCGCGGTTTTGCCGGTAAAAATGTCAATGCCCTGGTCAACCGACTCGAGTGCAAAAGACGAAGTAGCGTAAATCGGCAGCACGTGCGGCGCCGTCGTGCGCGGGTCTTTCGACTCTTTTGCGCAAAGCGAATCAAAACCAATGTTATTCTTCATGCGTTTTTAGCTATTAGAGCAGGCAAAGAAGCAAAAAACTCTTTTTGGAGACGACGAAACTTGCTTTAATTTTGCACAATCACTTATATGGTGCAAAAAAAGTGCCACTTTGCAGACCCATTAACCAAAACCTAACCGTATAGCGTGTTTTATGATCAACAGGATGGAGGAGAAAAACCGAAGAAGATTCGACGACGACTATTTTTTTCAACAAGTGATTGATGTAGATCCAAAACAGTCTTCCATCAGGATTGACAAATTTTTGATGGACCGGCTGGAAAATACGTCGCGCAACCGCATTCAGAACGCGATTCGCGCCGCTTCCGTCATGGTGGATGGCAAGCCGGTGAAGCCCAATTTTAAAATCAAACCGCTTCAACAGATTACCATCATTTTGCCGCGACCGCGTGGCGAAGGTATCCGCGTTTTCCCCCAAAATATTCCGCTCAACATCGTTTACGAAGACGATGACCTGATGGTCATCAATAAACCTTCCGGCATGCCGGTGCATCCGGGCGTGGGCAATTACAAAGGAACTTTGGTCAACGCGCTGGCTTACCATTTCCGGAGCCTGCCCGTGTTGGATGGCAACGCCGAAGACCGGCTCGGCTTAGTACACCGCATTGACAAAAACACAACCGGACTAATGGTGGTGGCCAAAACGGAATACGCCATGGCACATTTGTCGAAGCAGTTTTATTACCATACCACCGAGCGGACTTATTGGGCGCTCGTCTGGGGCGAACCCAAAGAAAAAACGGGTACCATTGAGGCGCATGTGGGGCGGCATCCTCGGTTTCGGAAGCTGTTCACGGCTTTCCCGGAAGGGGATATGGGCAAATGGGCCGTTACCCATTACAAAGTACTCGAAAGCCTGTATTACGTGAGTTTGGTGCAGTGCAACCTCGAAACCGGGCGCACCCACCAGATTCGGGTACACATGCAAATGATTGGCCACCCGCTTTTCAGCGATGATAAATATGGCGGCGACAGCATCAGGCGGGGCGCGATTTTCAGCCGGTATAAATTGTTTGTGGAAAAATGTTTCTCCATGATGCCCCGGCAAGCACTGCACGCCAAATCATTGGGTTTCGAACACCCAACAACTGGTAAACGTATGTATTTTGAAAGCGAACTGCCGGAAGATTTCCAGTCGGCACTCGATGCCTGGCGCGGTTATGTGGCGGTTCGGAAGGATGGGGGTGGTTCCCCCGCCCCCGAAGGGGGAGATGAGGAAGAGTAGTTGGGAGGGGGGGTTACTGGTTATTTGTTATTAGTGTGTTAGATGGATGTTTGATGATCCATATCTCCATCGAACAACCAACATACCAATAACCAGTATACCAATAACCAATAACCAGTATACCAATAACCAATTCCCCAGTAACCAATACACCAGTAACCAGTAACCAATGCATCTACACGAACGAATCAACGCCCTCACCGCCCTCGGCGAACACCTGCTTGGGGAAGACGACTACCTGCGGGCCGTGATGCACCGGACGTACCACAACAACCTGTGGTTTACGCCGGCGAATCAGGAACAGGCGGTGAAAGCTATTGCAGAAGAGTTTTTGGACGCAGACAAGCTTCAAAACTGGCTTTCGCAATACGAAATACCGGAGCCGGCTGCGCCGAAAACGGTTGGACTGGTGATGGCGGGCAACCTACCGCTGGTGGGTTTTAACGACGTAATGTGTGTTTTTGCAGCGGGCCACAAAGCCAAAATCAAACTATCCGAAAAAGATGCTTACCTGTTGCCGTACCTGCTCAAAGTGCTGGAAAAAATTGATTTGCGCACCGCCGCTTATTTCGAAATTGCCGACCGCCTGCACGACCTCGACGCCACCATTGCTACCGGCAGCAACAATACAGCCCGCTATTTTGAAGCTTATTTTGGCAAAAAACCGCACATCATCCGTAAAAACCGCAATGCCGTTGCCGTGCTGAGCGGTACGGAAACGGACGCCGAATTACTTGCATTGGGCAGCGATATTTTTTCCTATTTTGGGATGGGCTGCCGCAATGTGTCGAAACTCTATGCACCGCGCGGGTACGACTTCATTCCTTTGCTAGAACTGCTCACGGAGTACCGGGAAGTGGTGCTGCACGACAAATACAAAAACAATTTTGACTACAACTTGGCCCTCTGCATGCTCAGCCGCGAACCCTACCTGATGGGCAACGGCATCGTATTGATGGAAAATACGGCCATCGCCTCGCCGGTTTCCTGCCTGTATTATGAATTCTACGATTCAATCACCGATCTGGAAGCCGAACTCAGTAACCGAAATCCTGAGATTCAATGCATTGTGGCGAACGCAGCGACCATCGCACTGCCTGTGGTGCCTTTCGGCAAAGCGCAACAACCGGGTTTGGAGGATTACGCAGATGGAGTAGATACGATGGCGTTTTTGACCCAACTTTAACGCTCGCGCGATGGCGCGGTAGCTGAGCGAAGCCGAAGCTCCGCCTCGCGTGTACTATTCGTCGGGCTCTGCCCGGCATCAAAAAAACCAGGCGAGCCAGTATACACCGACCCGCCTGTACAATTTATAAGGACTAATTATCTCACCGCGTCACTACAAAACGCTTCGTAATCACGCCCTTTTCCGTCACAATCGTACAGAAATGAACGCCCTGAGCCAGGTTGGTAGCGTCTAATGCAAGGGTTTGCGTTCCGGCAACCTGGTTGCCCAGCGTGCGCGTTTGCAAAGTTTTTCCGGTTGCATCCGAAATGATCAGGCTTACATTATCCGCTGCATCTGCGAAAGTCAATTCAATTTGAGCGAGATCTTTGACCGGGTTCGGCATGATCCGGAAACCAGGCAACAGCGCCTTTGCTTCATCAGAAGCCACAATTTCCGAAAGCGGGAACGTGGTTCCGTCTGGCAAAGCAACCCATACGCCAAAGGCAGGTTCATCCGCCAGGAAACCCGTAGCGAATGCAACACCGGCGCCTCCGGCAAAACCTCCCAACGGCACAGTATAGGATTTTACAATAACCGTATTGTCGGTGGAAGGCGTCACGTTCATCGTATACGTAGCCGCAGGCACGCTCAGGTAATCAGCGCTGAATTCGCCATAAGCAATGTTGTCGAAAATAACGCCCACACCCACTGCGACCACGTCCACTTCCGGTGCGTCCGGCGCGCCATGGTAGAGCAAAATATCTACGTTGTCCGGATTTTCGGAACGCTCGCGGGCTGCGTCAAAAATGCGCAGGTCGAATGGCGTTGTGGCATTGCCAACTACGCCTGTTGCAAAAACGACATAGGATTTTCCATCCTCGAAAGTCACACCGCTAAACGTTGCGATGGCGTCAGCGACCGACTGGCTATTGGCCGGAGCCACAGCAACCTCATAAGGAATGCGCGTTTCTGCGTCGAGGAATGGCGTCGCTTCGCGGAAAGCGAGGTCATCAACCGCCAGTTCGCCGTCAATGTAAAGATCTACCGTTGGCTCGGGCGAGTTGTGGATAATCTGCACGCGTGACACCGGCGTCAGTTCAACAACCGTTCCGTTCGGCAAAGCAGCAAACAAACCAAAAGCCGGGTCCTGTCCCAATTGCCCGGAGGCAAAAACCACTGTTGAAAGTCCGGCCAGAGGGCTCAGGTCTGCTACAAAAGTACCCACAAGATCAGGGCTGCCATTCGCACGGATTTCGAGGAAGTACTGATCCGGATCAACATTAAGGTACCCGGAATAATCGCCGTAAGCTAAATTGTCAATCAAATTTCCAATTCCACGGGCGTCTACATCCACATTGGGCGCTCCCGGCGAGCCATGGAATGCCGCTACGTCTACCTGGTCATCTGATTCAGAGAAGATGCGCGCATTGCTGTTAACGGCAAGTTCGAAGGGATAGGTTGCGTTGCCAGGAATGCCGTTTGCGATAACGGTGTACGTTTTTCCATCTTCCAGTGTAAGCGTTCCAGCGTTGATTAGGATGTCTGCCGGTGTTTGGCTGTTGGCAGCTGCCACGCCAAACGTCAGCGGGAAACGCGCCGGGTAGAACGTGAAAGGCTCTGCATTGCGGAACGACAGGTCTTCGACGATTTTCACTGCATTGTTCACCCAAATATCTACCGTACTGGCTAAAGGCGAAGGTGAATTGTGGATGATCTGCACTGGGGCGATGGACAATAACGTTCCAACAGTCCCATCCGGGAATACAACCAATAAGTCGAAACCAGGATCGCCGCCCAACTGACCGGAAGCAAATATTACACCTGCACTGCCGCCCAGATCGGTAACATCGGCCAGGAAGTAGCCAACGGTTGTTGCCGTTCCTTCCGGGCGCACATCGAGGATATACTGGTTTACCGGTAAGGAAGCATACGGGGTGAAATTGCCATACGCAAGGCTGTCTACCAACTGAAAATCAGGGAAATCAAAAACATCAACCGGAGGCGCGCCTGGCGACCCGTGGAAAACGGAGACATCAAAAGCATCCGGATCTAACCCTTCTTCCCGACCAGCGTCGGTTACCGCCAGGGTGAAGGGAAAGTTTGGATCTCCGGCGATGCCATTGGCAAAAATTACATAGTTCTTATTGGCTTCGAATACCAAATCATCGAAATTAAACAATGCATCGTCAACCGAAGTACTATTGCCGAGGGCTACTGCGATGTCAATTTCAACACCGGCAGGCAGGTCCACAAACGGAGTAGCGGTCCGAAACTCGAAATCGTTGATGAACAATTCGCCGTTGGCATAAACGTCCACCGTCGGCGAAGGCGAGTTGTGTACAATCTGAGCCCGCGCAAAAAATGCTTGCGGCAGTTCCACGACCGTGCCGTCTGCGAGTGCTGCAAACAACCCAAACGCCGGGTCGCCGCCCAAAATACCGGATGCAAACACTGTCAGTGCCTGACCGCTCAGCGCGCTCAGGTCAGCCGTGAAAGTTGCGACCACCGTAGAAGAACCCGCAGCTTTTACATCTAAATCATAAACGCCTGCCGGCACGCCGAGGTAGCCGGAAAAATCGCCGTAAGCGAGGTTGGTAACCAGATCACCGCCGCCGCGAACGCTGACGTCCACGTTGGGAGCGCCGGGCGAGCCGTGGAGTACATTTACCTGAACAAAAGCACTGCCGGAAGCTTCGAGACCGGCGTCAGTAACTTGCAAGGTGAAGGGGAAGTCATTGTCGCCAACGATACCGCCGGCTGCAATGACATACGTTTTAGTCGCATCGAGTACGATGTTTTCGAACGTAGCAATGGCGTCATTTACAGAAGTACTGGTACCCGGTGCAACGGCGAGGTCAATTTCTATGCCTGCCGGCAAATCCACAAATGGGGTTGCGGTACGGAATACAAAATCGTCAAGCAAGAGTGCGCCGTTGGCATAAACGTCAACGGTTGGAGAAGGGGAATTGTGGATGACTTGCACGCGGCTGAATTCCGTTACCGGTAATTGAACAACCGTACCGTCAGCTAAGGCTGCGAACAAACCGAAAGCCGGATCGCCACCCAAAATACCGGAAGCGAATACCGTGATGGCCTGGCCGCTCAACCCGCTCAGATCTGCCGTAAAAGTAGCAACGACATCGGGTGAACCGGCTGCTTTTACATCCAACAAATACAGACCTGCCGGCACGCCGAAGTAGCCGGAAAAATCCCCATAAGGAAGGTTCGTAACCAGGTCGCCGCCCCCATATACCGCCACATCAACATTGGGCGCGCCCGGCGAACCGTGCAATACATTCACCTGAACAAAATCACTGCCGGAAGCTTCGAGACCGGCGTCAGTAACTTGCAATGTGAAGGGGAAATCGTTGTCGCCAACGATGCCGCCGGCTGCAATGACATACGTTTTAGTCGCATCGAGTACGATATTTTCACAAGTAGCAATGGCGTCATTTACAGAAGTACTGGTACCCGGAGCAACGGCGAGGTCAATTTCGATGCCTGCCGGCAAATCCACAAATGGGGTTGCGGTACGGAATACAAAATCGTCAAGCAAGAGTGCGCCGTTGGCATAAACGTCAACGGTTGGAGAAGGGGAATTGTGGATGACCTGCACGCGGCTGAATTCCGTAACCGGTAATTGTACAACCGTGCCATCTGCCAGTGCCGCAAACAGCCCAAAGGCTGGGGCGCCGCCCAAAATACCGGAAGCAAACACCGTCAATGCCTGGCCGCTCAGTGCGCTCAGGTCTGCCGTAAAAGTAGCAACGACATCAGGTGAACCGGCGGCTTTGACTTCCAATAAATAAAGGCCTGCCGGCACGCCGAGGTAGCCGGAAAAATCGCCGTAAGCGAGGTTGGTAACCAGATCGCCGCCGCCGCGAACACTGACGTCCACATTGGGAGCACCGGGTGAACCGTGCAATACATTCACCTGAACAAAATCACTGCCGGAAGCTTCGAGACCGGCGTCAGTAACTTGCAATGTGAAGGGGAAATCGTTGTCGCCAACGATGCCGCCGGCTGCGATCACGTACGTTTTTGTTTCGTCGAGTACAATGTTCTCAAACGTAGCAATGGCGTCGCTTACGGAAGTACTGTTGCCCGGGGCGACCGCGAGGTCAATTTCGATGCCTGCGGGCAAATCCACGAATGGCGTTGCGGTTCTGAATACAAAATCGTCGAGGAGCA
>JBJXFD010000170.1:0-5314 GCA_046153985.1 Saprospiraceae bacterium | reverse complement strand
CCAGCCGTCCACCCAATTGTTGAGGCAGCCGATGATGTCTCCTGCATAGCGGTTGACCGGCGCGTATTTTGGGTGCAAAGGTTTGTCTGCTTCCGGCGCCCAGTCCCAGCCCCAGTCGGTGGCTTCTTTGCTCCAGTACCAGGCATCATCCTGCCATTTGGGCACTTCGGCATCCACGCAAGCTTCAGATTGAATCAAATGCTTGCCGGGGGCTTTGTTGTGTGCATATTGAAGCGCATCGGGAAATACTTCGAAAGTGCTGGCATACCAATGGATGGCGGTGCCGTGGTAATATTTTGAGGAGGCTTCATCCCGGTACATCACATCTACCCACTCCTGCAAATGCTCCCGGTTTTGGTCGTATCCCAGGATTTTTATGTCGCTCTTTCCGTCGGCTTCCAGTTTTGGCCCCAAATGGTTTTGCACAAACAGGGTCATTTCTTCCGGGGTATAGTGCATGCTCTCCCAGTTATTGCCATTTCCCAGCGGTTCGTTCTCCACCGTGATGCCCCAGATGTCAATCCCTTCCGCTTTGTAGGCATCAATGTATTTTGAAAAAAACAAGGCCCAGGTGTCGTAATATTCCGGCAATAATTTGCCGCCCACCCATTTCTTGTTGTCCTTCATCCACGGAGGGGCTGTCCAGGGCGAGGAAAGAATCTTAAATCCGTCTTTGGAAACGGCCATGGCCTCCTTAATCATGGGGATAATGTCGCCCCGGTCTTCTTCGATGGAAAAACTTTTCAAGGCGGTGTCGCCCTCCACGGGAGCATAGGAATATTGACTCAAAGAAAAATCACAGGAATTAATGTGGGTGCGGGTCAGGGAATAACGGGCGCCATTTTCCCCAAAATAGGCCTCCAAAATCTTGTTGCGGTTTTCCTTGCTCATTTTGTTCAACAGCGAGGCGGACGACTCCGTAAATGATCCTCCGAACCCGGTGATGGTTTGGAATTTTTCATCTGGAAGCAATTTAACCGTTAGGGAATCATTTCCGGAAGGGAACTCCGTCAATAGCGTGAGTTTATTCCCGCTCGCAGAAGTTTCATAAACTTCGACTTCCAACTTTTTATCTGTTGATAAACAAGCATTTAGCATAGCAATCAATAAAAAGGCAACTCCGTATGTAATTGGATTTCTCATATTAAAATTAGTTAATGCGTCACCGGCATTTTTTGATTCATTGGAGGCAACAGGACTTCTTTCCGCAGGGCTTTCTCGTCGCCGCCATACGTTTTAATAATGGGATTTCCCCCTCTTGACAGTCCTTTGAAAACACCCTTGTCCACCAAATCCCATATTGCATATTTGGCTTGCCCGTCAATAGTGAATAAGCCAAAGTGGTTTTCCGAACCTCCCGGATTGGCCGCATCTTTCCAGATTTCATCAAAAACTTCGAAGTAAAAGCAAGCGACTCCATTCCGATTGGTCCATTCCCGGATCATTTTGTAATAAAGCCCTTCTTTATATTCGTCGGTAGCTTTTGAGCCATTGGCCCCGTAGTGCTCATTCGATGCGCTGGCCCAACCCGTTTCACCAATATGAATTGGTTTTTCAATACCCAATTTCTTTAGGTATTTAGCAACGCTTTGGTATTGCGAAACGGCATAGTCTCTGGCACGGGTCATGGCAGCTGCAATTTTGGCGGTATCCGAGCGCGTTTCTTCGCCTTTAAAATTGCCCCAAAAAGCCGGGTTGTAATGGGTGTCGTGCATGGGGTAGGTATGCATGGACACATAATCAACGGCTTTTATTAGTTGGGTTAAATCTTCAACATGGTATTCGGCATCTCCACCGCCCCAGGATGCGAAATTATCGGAACAGGTAACCCAGAGGTCTTTGGGCAGTTTGCCTGATTTCTTGAGCGCTTGCAGTTGGTTCACATATTTTAGAATCACCCGGGGTTGCACGAAGTAACTGGCGGCCCATTTCACCATCGCCTCATTGCCGACCGCTATGATTTTTACGATGTCCGGGTATTGGTTGGCCATATCCACCGCCCTTTGAATTTCGGCTGCGTTGGCATCCGCGTCTTCATCCTCATGGTTGGGGTGGTTCGTCCAGGCATTTTTACAATCAATCCATGCCCCCAACATGACGTACATCTCGAATTTGGGGGTTTCCTGTTTTAATTCATGAATGGCCTTTAGCAAGTTGGCGGCTTCTGCCAACTTGGTGTTGTAAGTCCGCAGCACCTTGAAGTTCATGGCGTCGAGGATTTTCAGGTCCTCTTTCAGTTGTTCCACGGTGGGCTGTATATCGCGGGAGTTCCCACGGTAGCCGCCAAAAGATATGGCTAAGTAGTCTGGATTTCCTAAGATATTTTTCGCTGTCACTTCTTGTTTTGCTTGTTGATGTGTTTGGCCAGGATGCACTGTGTGGCATGAGAAACTGAAGGCTAAAGCCAACAGAATAACCGCTGTTTGCCATCGTGTTTTCATGTTATCTCAAATTAGATTCCTTGATCTGGACCGTGATTTGCGCAACCTCGCCGGTCCTTCCGAAGATTTCCTGGCTGGTGCGGGCATCCATGTTCAAATGGTCAGAAGTAGTGGAAGCGTTGTTTTTGTGCAGGATTGTCAGGCTGTTCTCCTGGGCCAATTTGTACACGACCGGCACCTGGCAATAGGTAAAACAAAGAGCCCCTTTTTCGAGCGGTAATTGCCGGTGTTCCTGGTGCACATCTATGTATTCGAATATTCTGGCTTCTTTGAGGAACTCGCTTTCCCGCAGCATGAAAGGATTGAAATACAGTTGACCATTTTTCACAAAAACGCCCAACTCGCCGAACCTGCTCAGAATGTCTTCCTTTACCTGTCCCGTCATGCCTGGTTGCTGCGCCCCTTTTCCAGCGGGCGTATGAGAATACGGGTCGGTAGGGAATGCGCCGTAAAGCGATGGCGATTTGTGTACACCTATGCCTTCATTGATTTCATAAAAATGCTCCAGCAACCTGCCAATGACTTCCTCGCTTTCGCCATCCCCGACTGCTTTCACACAGCACTCCTCCACGGCCAGCAACAACTTCGACACCATGTGCCAATAAATAGAACCCAAACCTTCGTAGCCGAAAAATGTCCCCGACCGGCCGGTGAACGCCTTATGGTTGAAGATGTCTTCAAATATTTGCATCACCCGATTTTTTTCTTTTTCAACGAGGGTTGCATATTTTGTTTTCGACAGTTCGTTCAATGCGGCGTTCAGGTCATTGGCATTTTTAAAATTGCTGTTAAAATGGTGTACACCATTGACGTCCTTTTCGATGACGTCTACATTGCCGTCGGATACCAATTGGGCGAGCAAGGTTGACTGCTCGACGGCCTCTTTCGGCAAATTGTTTTTATCTAAAAAGCCTGGCAAATCTTTGTTGGGATAAAGCAGGTAACTGTATTGGTCGTGCCTGAATAATTTGCTTTTTTTCAAACTGTCCAAAAGCATCAATACCTCATGACCTGATAAATATTTGGAGCTCAAAACGGCCACCTGCCCCTCCAGCATTTCGCTCAAATAGGAAATAGAAATTTGATCATTGCTTTCGGGTGTCATCAAATTATAGGCATGGTACAAATTGTCCGGCCTTTTATTGGCATCAATCGCATGTTCCAAATAGCGGAGGCTCAGGTCAAAAAACTGCCCTAATTCATCTATGGAAACAGCCTGTTTGACTCCTGAAAATGGCTGGCTGTAAATATGAGTGCGGTATTCGCTGCCAGCTTTTCCCAAACCATCCAATACCCGTTGGCGATCGGTATCATTTATTTTCCCCGAAAGCAAATGCTGGTGGTTTTTTAAGGTCTGCGACACGCCATTGAACAAATCAACCAATTCGGTAGAAATGCTGGCATGCTCTAATTCTGAATCAGCTACTATGTTTTTGAAAAAATATAAAAACCGGCGCAAATAGCACAGCGTCACCACGGAGACGCCGTTGCCCACCAGGGCGTTGTTGGCATCGTTCCATTCGGGCCGCTGGGTGTTCATCCAGATCCCGCCTTCAGGAATGAAATTGGACAATTTGGCCAATACCGTCGCCAATATTTTTTCTAAAAACGTCACCGTATAGATGTCGCCCTTTTCATCCCGCAACAAGGCGCCGTCTGCTCCCAACTTTTCTTTTTCCGAAAGGATTTTTTTATCTAATTCATGGTCGAATTCGATGGTATCCTTCGGGTTTTTAAGGATGTCTTCATAATTTTTTATTCTGTAAGGCACATTGGCATATACGAAGCGTTCCTTATCGAAATAGTTACTCAATTTTCCGGGGGTATGATCTTCCATAAACTCCAGAAATTTAAGTAAATAGATAATCTGGTGATCGCCCCAGTAGCCGATATAAGACCAGGGGTTGTCCGGCTCGATGGATTCCCAATCGAAGCCGTCTTTTGTCACCCGGTAGGGGTTATACCCATCGAATGTGGTTGCATTCAAAAACTTAAGCACCATGCTCTCGATGAACGCCGGGTAGGAATGAGCAAGCGCTTCCCAGTTTTGAAAAATATCTCTCCAATTCCCCTGATAGTCGAGGATTTTCGAACCGTCTTTTTCGCTGCGGGTGTTGATGGAAAACCAGTTCCACGGACGGCTGGGGTCGCCGTGCCGACGGCTGAATTTTAGCGGCATATATTCGAGGCATGCTCTTGTGAAATGAGCATCACCGCTTTGCTCCGCTATTTCTTTTACATCAAAAAATGAAAAGATTTCGGGCAATTTATCAATAACGGGTTTCGAATTTTCAAAAACGGTTTTATTGGTATTGGACAAATAATGCGTGAAATCCCATTTTTCGATTTGATAATTATGGTCGAAAATACCACCCCGCATGATGTTAAAAAGGACATTGGAAAAATGGCGGGTGTCCCGGCTGTGGTCGGAGGTCAGTTGCAGGCCGTCTGCGGCGGCGTTGATAACGAGCAGGCGTTTGGCGCCGGCTGCTACATCCTCGTTTACAAGTTGGTGTAATTCTTTTTTATTTTTAATTAATGCTAAAAGCTGGGCAACCGCCACATGGCTTTGGTTCACGTTGGCGACAATCATCCATTCTTTTTCAACGTGGGGCGCCAGCGCTATTTTTTTGTGGAGAAAATAGGCCCCTTTTTCCGCTTTTACATCTTCTTCCTGCCGGAGCGGGATTCCTTTCCTGAAGGAGCCGAGTTGCAGGGAGGAAAGCAAATAGGTCGGGTTTTCTAAGCCGAGCGACCAAACCACGTTGGCTTTCAGGGCCTCGCTGGGTTCGGCTTTGTCCACAATGATGGCGCTCAACGCATAGATGCCCATACCCGTCGCCTGATCCAATTCGCTCCTTTTATAAGCGTCC